>CAYNPZ010000100.1:0-13554 GCA_964399175.1 uncultured Bacteroidales bacterium
TAGAAAGAAACAATAAATTTATTCAGTAAAGTTTATTATTGATTAATCATTCTTTGGGTTCGAAGACTTCCAGCTCATTATGCCTTTTTGCTTCTTCCACGAGGGGTCCGTGAAGCACAAAACCCAATGCCAGGCCGCTACCCCTTACCATTAAAAGTTTATCCAAAATCTGAATGCCGTATTTTTTTAATGTATCCGGCGGGAGCTTGATGCTACCATTGTTTAGTTTCACCCAGCAATAAGGTTTTGCCCGGAATTCGATGACTTCGCCTTCAGAGACCTGGTTTTCCCATAGTTCGGGTCTGACTTCTGCGAAGATTCCCATTTTGGACCCATTTAAGGATGTCCAGGCTAAAAGACCAAAACCCCCTGAAGTTTTGCTGCCCGGGAGAATTATCAGCCTGTCTGAGTCATTCATGTGATAGTCTTCCAAAGCTTCCGGAGCAATAGTGATATGGCCCGTGTATCCTACCCGCGTCCAGGCGTATACATTTTTACCACCTTTTACCAGCCAGGGCATAATTCCTTGTTATAGCAGCATATTAAGTTTTTATCAAACGTTTGCAGTTGCTGCTGGCAATCGCCTCTGGATGTCCTTAAATTGTTCATAGCTCTGGATGCCAAGTGTGAAGGCATCAATGAAAGGATGATTTGCCTGGAAACGCAGTGCTTCATTTTTATTGTTGACCAGTCGTCCGGCTCCGTATACTTTCATGGCAATTATTGCTTTGCCATTGTCTTTCATGCGTTGAAGCACTTTTGTCACGGTAGGAACATCGTCATCCATACGAACACCTGCCGGATTGAAACGGGCCAGGTCAACCATCACCCATGGCTCTTCTGCGGCGGCTCTTAGGGCGCCAATGGAATGGCAGGATATTCCGTGGGCTCTTACAATGCCTTGTTCACGGGCTTCACTTAAGGCTTCCATACCTCCACGGTGAGAAGTTGGCCAGTTGGGATCTGTTACGGCATGCAACAATACAATATCAAGATAATCTGTACCCAGCTCTTTTCGGAAGCGATCCAGATCTGCTTTTACGCCCTCTTTGGTCTCAGAAGTGGTTTTGGTCAAAATGGTTACTTTTTCCCTTGGTAAGCGTTGTAATGCCTTTTTTAAATGGGGATGGGAACCATACTGATCGGCACTGTCCCAGAAAGTAACCCCTTCATCGTATCCGGCTTCCAGCATATCGGATAAACCTTTAATGCCCAGCTGCCTGGTTTGGTTTGAGCTTCCTCCGAATCCGCTGGTACCTGTTCCCATGGCCATCCGTGAAGTGCGGATCCCAGTATTTCCAAGCTCGATTTTATCACTGGGTTGTAATCCTTTCGTACGGGTATTGTTCCCATAAATTTGCGATGGGAAGAATCCGGCCGCTAATGATCCTGCAAGTGTGTATTTTAAAAAGTTTCTTCTGTTCATGGCTTTTGTTTTTTATTATGAATGTTTTTGAATGAACATTTAAAAATACATATCTGTCAAAGGTATTGTATTATCTGGTTTATTTTTTATAACAGATGTAAAACCCCAAATGTTTAAATACTTTTATAATGCAGATTAAATTCAATAAAAATAATCGGTTAGATTACCGATTGTTTTTATTTATCAGTAAATTTGCCGATAAATTCTTAGGTATGAACTTTGGAACCATATCCGGTGATATTATATCTTCCACTTCTCTTTCAGGGGCCGATAAACGAAGACTGGAAGAGAGCATATACGGTTTGTTTACAGAGATTGAAACAGGATTTTCTGATGCCGGTTTTTTGGGCCGCGTGGTTCAGGGAGATCATGTGGAATGTGCCATGAGAGCGCCCCAATATGTCCTTCGGATGGCGCTGTTGCTTAAAACCTATATCAAATCTTTGGAATTACCCAAAGACAAGACAAAAGACAAACGAATTGATCGTTTCAGGGAACATGGGCTTCGTCTTGCTGCAGCAATAGCACCCCTGGATACTTTGGATCTGAAAACCGGTATAATTGATGGTGAAGCCATACAACTATCGGGCCGTGCCATAAAAAATCAGGATACATCGGAAAAGCAAAAGGTGATCATAAAGAGCACCATGTTTTTCCGGTCGCCGGATAAAACTGTAGAAGAGCAGTTTGCCCCGGTTTTTGCCCTTTTGGATGTATTGCTGTCCAAAAGCTCGGCGAAGCAGTGCCAGGTAATCTATTACAAGCTGCTTGGCTTTAACGAGGGGGAAATTGCCCAGACTCTTGGTAAATATCAGTCTACGATAAATCAGCACTCTACTGCTGCCGGATGGCACGCTATTGAAAAGTCGGTCAAATATTTCGAAAAACAAATGGTATGACTTTATATTATAAATTACTGATCCTCCAGTTCACAGCCCATATTCTGGCTGATTTTATGCTTCAGCAAAGGGACTGGATTGACCATAAGGAGAAAAAGCTTTTTGCCAGGCAGCATGTCTGGCATGCACTTATCATTTTTGTCACGGCATATATCTTGTCATTTTATCCGGGTTTTTGGAAGGGGGCTTTGGCGATTGCCGTTCTTCACCTGGGCGTAGATATAATGAAAAGCTTGTTTAAAGTGAAGAAGGATAAAAACTACTTCTTTCTCGACCAGTTCATCCACCTGATCATAATTGTGTTGATCACTGCGCTTTATCTGGAATATTTTGAATATTCGCTTCCATTTGAAGCAGGGGTAAAAACGCTTGCAGCGATATCGGCAGTTGTTCTTTGCCTGAACCCCTCCAACATCATTATAAAGAATCTGTTGGATGTTTTTCATATCGAAGCTCCCAGGGAAAAAGGTGTAAGAAAGAATGCAGTGGATGAAGAGGAGGAATCCAAAGGCCTTCCCAATGCGGGTAAGCTCATCGGAATAACCGAAAGGCTGCTGGCTTTTGCACTTGTTCTCTCAGGCCAATATAGTGCTTTAGGCTTGATCATTGCCGCAAAATCTATTTTAAGGTTCCGCAACATGAAACAATCCGAATATGTATTGGTGGGTTCCCTTCTAAGCTTTGGAATAGCCATCTTTCTGGCCCTGGGAGTTTCTGAAATCAACTAATTCGGTAAAATTACCGATAAAATGTATTTATCGGTATGAAAGCCGATGAAGTGATCGAATCATTGAACGTGGTTCGTCTTAATACTTCAATAAAAAGAGGATGGGCCCTTAAGCCTCATCCTCTTTTCACGTCTGTCGAATTGGTAATCTACGGTGTTTTATCCGGTTCAATTGTACGGCAGTTTTTACAAAAGGATGGTAAATAAACGGTGATACAAATCACTTCCCGGAAGCGATATAGATCATAATTCAAAATTATGAAAAGAAAAAAAAGCCGGTTAAAAGTGTGGTTTAACCGGCTTTAAATTTTCAAATCAGTAAGAATTAAGAGAGTTCTGCCCGGCGATTTCAGGATTATTCCTGAGCTGCTTCCTTGACCATCTGACTGGCGTAGCCCCACTCATTATCGTACCAGCTCATAATCTTAACCAGGTCTCCATCAACTACCTGGGTCATTGTGAGGTCGATGATGGAAGCTCTTGGATCCTTGATAATGTCGGCAGATACAATGCCATCTTCAGTAACACCCAGTATGTTTTTGTATCTGTTACTGCGGGCTTCTTCACGGAAGATCTTATTCAGTTCTTCCCTGGTAGTGGGTTTGCTGGTAACAAATACAAGGTCTGCCAGGCTTCCTGCAGGTATGGGCACCCTTACGGCCACACCGTCGAATTTTCCTTTGATCTCAGGTATTGCCTTGGCCGAAGCTGTAGCTGCGCCGGTGGTGGTGGGGACCATGTTGGCTGCGGCCGCTCTTCCTCTTTTGAATTTTTTGGCCGGCGAATCTACCAGGCCTTGCGTGGAAGTGTAGGCATGTACTGTAGTCATCGTGGCTTTTTCTATTCCCACGCGGCGACGCATTACTTCTACAACAGGCGTGATAGAATTGGTTGTACAGCTGGCACAGGAAATGATTTGCCTGTTTTCTTCATTTTTGTTTACCCCGTGAACCACTGTCAGCATTTCTTCACTTTTTGTCGGTGCTGACAGGATCACCTGTTTTGCTCCTGCATCCAGATGCTTCTGCAATTCTTCGGTTTTTGTGAATAAGCCGGTGCATTCAAAAACCACATCGATGTCGTGGGTTTTCCATGGTAACTGGGCAGGGTCCTTTTCGCTGTAGTAGTATATACCATGGTCTTCAATGGCAATGCTTTTAGCGTCCTTGCTCCTGCAAACTTCCTTTTCATACCTGCCGTAAACCGAATCGTATTTTAACAGGTAAACCATATTGGCGATAGATACAATATCGTTCACTGCGACCAACTCCATGTCGGAACGCTCCATGACAATTTTTAGGGTAGCCCGGCCAATTCGACCCAATCCGTTAATAGCAACTTTTTTCATAGTAACCTCCTGGTTTTTTGTTTATATTAAATTTGTAATTATAACAATATCAGCTATTTTTTGTTTGAGACAAAAAGCAGATTCGGTTAATTTTATGTTTTTATCTTATGAGGCTAGTCTGAAAAGGCGCTATTTTTAGCTAATTGCATAAAAATTATCTATTGAATTTCAATGATTTAATAGATCCGCTTAGCGCCTTATCAGCCAATATTTAACTTTTTATACCGGACTCATCTTATTACCAGCGAAGGGAGAAGGAACCATCTCCGGATAGTTCAATGCTGGCACCTGATATTGTTACATTCCGGTTTAGGTTGGATAACATCCATCGGGTATCTTTTTCGGTTGGGTGCCTGAGGGAGAAATTTCTGATTTGCATGGGTACCATTTTCATAGAGATTAATTTTCCTTTAGCAGGATCGATTTTCGGAAAATACATCAGGGTCAGGTCGTCGCGATACTGATCATGGCCGCTGATTCCTTCATAATCATTAAGGAAGTAACAATGCCCGCATCTTCCAGGCTGTGTAAAGTTTCAACTAATCCCTCCCTTCCCCAGTCCAATACATGATTGTTGGCCAGGGAACAAAAATCGATCCCCGCAGTGGTCAGGAGTTTGGTGTTTCCTGGGTGCATGCGGTAATGAATCCCTTTTCCGGGCCAGGGATCATCATTGGTAGTAATACTGGTTTCAAGGTTGATGATCTTGAACATGGGATCAACCTGGTTCCATACTTCCATAGCTTCACCCCATATATGTTTCTTTCAAAAAAGATTTGTTATTGTAAAACGGAAATGCTGTTCAGTTCATTTTTTTCGTTATAAAAAATCGATTCATTGGGCTTTTTGAGATGTCTGGCTGCTTTTTTTATAGTTTGCATGATGAAAAACCCGGGTCACCCCAATATGACAAACAGAGATTTTGAAAATTTGAAAAATATGTTGAACAATAATAGGTATGTGTATTGATACGTTACAAAATAATTTCCCGGTAGATTTGTAAAGATTTTACCTTTAATGTTGGTACTTTAGGAAAAAAGCCAGGTTTATGAAAATACTGTGGCACATTTCTACTACTGAAACGCAGCACAGCCTTTTTAAAAATGGTGATTTGATCAGCAAATGGGCCAATGCTCATCCGGAAATTTTTGACGAGGACGACATCCGTCTGGCAAAGGATCAGGCGAAGTATGGGTATAAGTTTTATGAATGGATGGCCGCCGTAGTAATATACAATACCATAGGTTACTTTTCGCTTCTGGCAGAGTATGAGCTAACAAGCCATGAAAGAAAACACGAGGCGTTCAGCCGTATCGTCGATTCAAAAACCTTTCAGTATATCATGGCTCCGAAAGAAGAAGAAAACCACTTTCCCAAACTTTTTTGCTATTCTGTAGACATCGACGACTGGTTATTCTGTGATGTGAAAGGCAAAGAGGATGAGTGGAATCTCGATCGCCTGGCTTTTTTTAAAAACCTGGAAAATATTTCCGGGAATGAAGTCAGAGTGGTAACCATTGATAAGCAATCCACCATCGGAGATGTTGGTGGCGTAACCTTTACCAGGTGATGACCTTTTTCCCGGGTGTTTTGGTTCCCATGACGATGACATCCCGGTCGGTGCAGACGCTTATCATGTAGTTATATAAAGTTTTTCCGGTTTTTCCACCGTTTTTCTTTTCTGCACTAAATTTGGATATGGCTTCTTTCAGAAAATGCTTCCCCAGTTCCCTGGCTCTGTCTTTACTGGTTCCCTGCTTTACGATTAATGCCAGAGAAACTTTTTTAATTTCATCCTGCTGGACAACCAGAGCTTCCTGAACTTCATTATATTCCTTCATTCCGGAAATTACATTGAGCTTTTCTCCTTCCTTCACCTTTGGAAGCTCTTTAACTTTTTTAGTGCCACCAGTATCTGAGACAATATTGGTATCTTTGGTTTCCCGGGCTTCCTGGGCATTTAAGGATAACGTTAAACCAACCAATAAACAGGTGATTATATATTTCATATCCGTTCTGTTTTTTTTGCGATATAAAATTATGATATGTATTGAATAAATCAATAAAAAAATTGAAGGAATTGTTGGAAGTTGACAGATATTTAAAAATTCATGAACTTCCGGAAGATTCCCTGGAGGATGTCTTGATTGACAAAGAATGGGTGCGTATAAAAAGGAAGCATCTTAAAAACATGATTGATAATCTACCTTCCCGGCAGAAAGAAGCTCTGCTTATGCGCTTTTATTTAAATTTTGATTATGCTTACATATCTGATTTTATGGAACTTAATCTACAGTCGGTAAGAAATCTGGTCCACCAGGGGATTAAAACCATGAGAACACAGGTGAAAGATAAACTTCTTGAAAAAAGTTAATTTGTAGTGTATTATTCAATTTTTTTTATCAGGTCGGGATGATTCTTAACCCTTTCGTTTTCCAAACCCTTAGCAAAACGGTTGTGAGGATCAAAGCGAATGCAAAAGTAGCCTGCTTGCCTGGCGGCATTTACTCCGTATTCCGAGTCCTCAATGACAATACATTCTGAAACATCTCTTTGGATTTTAGAAGCAACAGGTAAATAGGATTTTTCAAGCTTGTCGTTTTCACAAACTTCGCGGCCTAAAATCCACTTGAAAAAATGCGTAATCTCGAGATGATTTAATAAGATCTCCAGATTTTTTTGAGGATTTGCTGAAACCATTGCCAAATCAAACCGGGTATGAAAGTATCTGAGGGTTTCCCTTGCGTGAGGAAACGGAAGCACGTATTTATCCAGATGGTTGAAGTGTAATTGGTGTTTTTTATTTACAATTTCATTTACCTGTTCCACACTGAGCGTTTCAAAGTTTTTCTTTAAGAATGATTCGGTGCTTAATCCAATGAGGTCTTTCATAGAAAACTGCTCACCAAAATCAATTTCATATTCCCGGAGGATGTCCTTCAATATATAATACCGGGCCAGATCGGTATCTGCAATAACTCCGTCAAAATCAAATATAAGACAAGTGATGTTTTTCTGCATGCTAATCTGCTTTTACTTTTAAAATCAAATTACCAGCTTAATATGATGCAACCAATGTATTTTTTATAAAAAGTCCGAAACTAATGAAATTTTGTCAAACTGTCAGCCTATCGTGGATCATTCATAAATGAATCAAGTGAAATTTTTAAATGCGCGAGGGTTTGCATCGGAATTATTTGTGTATGGGCTATGGATGTTTCCTGAGATCTGCAGGGGCTTAAAGTAATATAAGATAATTTACATACACCGAAATGTTTTATTACATTTGAAGGAGTAGAATATATTCATTCTATTAAGGAAAAAGCCAAAAGGCTTTATTACCGTAATTTGTAATGATAATTTTAAATAAAGAATGTTATGGAAAAGCGCATTTGTAAAAACAGTGGCCTGGAATTGTCGGTACTGGGTTTGGGTTGCTGGGCATTTGGTGGCGGGGGTTACTGGGGCGAGCGCGACCAAAAGGATGTGGAACAAATTGTACAGGCTTCAGTTGATCTGGGCATTAACTATTTCGACACAGCAGAAGTGTATAATGAGGGTAGGAGTGAGGTTTCACTAGGTCAGGCTATACAGGGCATTCCCAGAGACCGGATTGTTATAGGAACCAAGATCAGTCCATCGAACTGTTATCCTGAGATTCTGGTTAAGCATTGCGAAGACTCACTTAAAAGGCTGCAAACGGACCATATTGATCTGTATATGATCCATTGGCCAATCCATCCGCATTCCCTTCGGCACTACACGGATGATAAACAAATCATAAACCACCCTACCTCAATCAGTGAGGCTTATGAAACCATGATGAAACTGCAGGAACAAGGAAAGATCAGGCATTTTGGAGTAAGTAATTTCGGGAGTCCCAGGCTGGATGAATTGCCTGATTTAAGTAATGTGGCCGTAAATCAGTTACCCTATAATTTGTTGTGCCGGGCGGTGGAGTATGATGTTCTGGATAAATGTGCGCGGAATGGCGTTGGGGTTGTTGGATACATGGGGTTGATGCAGGGCATCTTAACCGGAAAATTCCCCACTTTTGACAGCATACCCCCGAAAAGACGACGTACCCGTCATTTTCATCACAAAAGAACTCAGGAAGCCAGGCACGGAGAAGAAGGATGCGAAGCGGAAACAGCTCAGGCGCTCCACGACATTCAAAAAATATCTGATGAGACAGGATATTCCATGACTGAAATATCCATTAGGTGGATACTTGCAAATCCTTTGATAGCATGTACATTGGTTGGAGCAAGCAGTACGGCACAACTGGAAGAAAATGTTAAAGCAGCAGAGGAACCGTTAAGTCAGGATATTGTTGAAGCTTTAAATGAAGCTACACAACCGGTAAAGGAAGCGCTTGGGAACCATATTGACATTTTTGAGGGCGCAGAGAACGACAGAACCAATTGAATGATAATATTTTACTCTTTGTTATTATATTTATCATATTGACTAATTATAGCTTTTTTATTACATTTAAAAAATTTCGGAATATAGCACCTTTATATGCTGTAAATTCAATAAAAGCATGAAAAGTTATGAAAAGACATACCACAATATCATTTATAATCATATTATTCATGGTGGCATCCAAAGGGTATACCATGCATAAGGATAAAGAATTGACAGCTTTGTTGCCGGGAAACACCGGATCAATTACTGTGGAATCAGAAAATGTTTATACAACGCCCGAAGAGCTTTATGACTATATTAACGGCGGTGCAGAGCTTTACCTGAACTATGGATTCAGAAAACTGGCCAGGCGCATTTATACATTTGAAGAGGATAATGAAATTAAGGCAGAAATTTTTGATATGACCCAGCCAAAGGAGGCTTATGGAGTGTTTAGCTATTCCAAGGATACCGCCAACACAGATATTGGCCAGGGGGCGCAGTATATTGGAGGTTCTCTTATCTTCTGGCAGGACCATTATTTTGTTTCCATCTTTGCTCAAAACGAAACGGATAAGACTAAGGAGGAAATGCTTAAAATGGGCAGAAAGATCAGCGATGCCATAGGAACAACCGGTGAACTTCCAGGATTTTTTCAAACTATACCTGAAAGATCGTTGGTGAAAGGGAGTACTTTTTACTTTCATCACCATGCCTGGCAGAATAAATACCGCTATATTTCCAACGAGAACATCTTCAATATTGATCATAATGTGGATGCCCTGCTGGCTCAATACGGAGCTCCTCAGCAAAGATATTATCTCTTGATCGTGGAATATCCCGGCAGGAAAAAAGCGCGTAAAGCTCTGAAGAAGGGGAGAAAATATTTTACCGATGCCCTGAAGGGCGAACGGATTGGTCAGGATGAAGATGGTCGGTGGATGGGATGTGATGTACAGGATGAGTTGCTGATATTTGCAGTGGATGTTCCCTCCAGGGAGAAAGCTGAATATTTGCTTGATCAGACTGCAGAAAACTATGTACATGTTAAATAAATCTCACCTGAATTGTGTGTTTATTATATAAATTTTAGTATTCATCTAAAAAACCAAGTGATATGAAAACAAAAAAATTAACCCGACGTGAGGCTCTGAAAAATATGGTTCTTGGCGCTGCAGGCAGTGTTTTGCTTGGTTCTGCGCCATGGAAGGCATTTGGAAAAGAAAGCGCTCAAAAGACCAGAGTGGTACTAATACGCGATAAAAATCTGCTGGATGAATCTGGCAACATCAACAAAGGTGTGATGCAGGCAATGGTTGATAAGGCGGTACCAACGCTTACCGGTGATTCAGATGTTTCCACCGCCTGGAAAAAACTTATAGATCCCGATGACGTGGTGGGCATCAAATCCAATGAATGGAGCAAACTTCCTACGCCATCCGAGTTGGAGCAGCATATTAAGAAGCGTGTGATGGAAGTTGGTGTGAGTGGAGATGATATCAGCATAGATGACCGGGGCATTCTCAGGAATCCCATATTCAAAAATGCCACTGCATTGATCAATTCCCGGCCGATGCGCACACATGACTGGGCTGGTGTAGGATCGTTGCTGAAAAACTATATCATGTTTCATCCCAGTCCTCATGAGTATCATCCCGACACTTGCGCCAATTTGGCTAAAATCTGGAAAAAGCCGATGGTAAAGGGCAAGACTAGACTCAACATTCTGGTGATGATTACGCCATTGTTCCATGGAGTAGGACCACATCATTTTAACAAGAAATATACCTGGAAATACAATGGATTGATCGTTGGTTTTGATCCCGTAGCTGTAGATGCAACAGGACTTCGTATCATTCAGGCCAGGCGCAGGGAATATTTTGGTGAAGAGCGGCCGATCAGTCCTTCGCCCCATCATATTCAACTTGCAGACACACGTCATAATCTTGGCAATGCCGATCCGAACAACATCGAACTGATAAAGATGGGCTGGGAGGAAGGAATATTGATCTGATAAAATATCCTTAGTATCCAATATGATGTAAAGTCAACTTTTTATGAAGTATCAGCTTCCAAGAACAGTATCCGGGGGGATTGTGCTTTCTTATAAATGTACTGCAGAATGTAAACATTGTATGTATGCCTGTTCGCCAAAGTGGAGCGGTGACTGGATGGAAGAAAAGGATCTCTATCAACTTCTTTACAGCCTTTCGCCCTGGATATCTCCCAGTATGTACGGAAAAGATCATATCGGCCTCAATTCCGGCATTCATTTTACCGGCGGTGAACCCTTTCTTAATTTTGAGCTTTTATGTGAGGGGGTTAAGATATCCAAGGAATTAAACATTCCATCTGTGTTTGTTGAAACAAATAGCTTTTGGGCTGTTTCGGAGGATGTAACACGAGATAAACTCACTACCCTTAAAAATTTGGGTATGGATGGAATATTGATTTCGGTGAACCCCTTTTTTCTTGAGCACATTCCTTTTGCACGGACCAAACGGGCAGCGATAATAAGCAGGGAGCTCTTCGGTGAAAATGCCATCGTTTATCAGCCTGAATTTTTCAGGCAATTTCATGAAATGGGCATTGAGGGCAAACTATCCTTTGATGAGTTTCTCAACCGGGTGCCCAAAGAAGTTTTATCCCGGAAAGTGGAATTTTTTAATTCCGGCAGAGCACCTTATGAAATGGAGAAATACGACCTGTTTCCTCATCATCCGGCTTCGGTGGTTTTAAGTCAGCCTTGTGTGCCTTCATTCATACGTAGCTGGCACAATCATTTTGACAATTATGGCAACTTTCAGCCCGGTTATTGTGGCGGGATATCTCTGGGTAGCTGGAAAGAGCTTGACCGGCTGACTGAGGAAGGAGTGGATCTGGATAGCCGGCCTGTTTTGAAATATCTTATAGAAGATAATTTCAAGGGATTGCTGAAATATGCAAAAGATAAAGGTTATGAGGAAAGAGACAGGGGGTATCTTTCCAAATGCCACCTTTGTGTGGATATTCGTAAGTTTTTGGCCGGGCAGGACGACTACTTTGAGTTACAGCCCAAAGAATTTTATCATTTTTTGGAAACCAGTTAGTATGACTTATAATCCCAGGAAAGTTTAATATTCTATTTTTTTTGTCGAATTTCCTGTACCCACATACAAGAGATTAAGTTTGAGATCGTAGGCCATATCACCCCATACTGTTCCTCCGCCGCCTGCTTCCCAGTATGAGTTAGGATCCCAGGTCTTGGCTGCCATCTTCATCTCGGGATGTTCGAATCCATCTTTCGGATCACCAGGTACAGTATAGAATCGCCAGGCAAAATCCCCGCTTTCCGCGTCATAAGCGGTTATATAACCGCGTACTCCGTACTCTGCGCCCGAATTACCTATTACGACCTTTTCTCCGGCAATTTGAGGTGCACTGGTAATGGTATACGAGCGGTCGCGATCCGTGAAAGTATCCACTTTCCATAATACCTCCCCTGTCTTAGCATCTAGAGTCACGAGATGGCCATCGAGTGTGCCGACATATACCTTACCTTTCCAGACTTCTACACCTCGGTTGAAAACATCGCAGCAAGCTTTTCGTGCATAAGAACAGTCTACGTCGGGGTCATATCGCCAAATTTCTTCCCCGGTCTTTGCGTTGATCGCGTAAACTACACCCCAGGCACCCGAAGTATACATTATACCGTCAATAACGATGGGTGTTGCTTCGAGTCCCCGTGGCGTCTGTCCATGCCTGGAATGGGCATCATATTCCCAGGCGAATCCGAGCTGATCAACATTGCCTGTATGGATCTTTTCGAGCGGGGAATGATGATGCTCTTTGTAATTGAGATGTACATCCATCCACTGCCCCGGCTCTTCTTCAGCTTTTAACAGACGATCTGTATCAATATTTCCAAAATTTTGGGAAAATGTGGGAACTGAAGAATAAAGGATGAGGAGAAACAAGCAAATTACGGGTTAGGCAAAGCGTCCATTAAGATGTTTTTTTACCAGGAGTTTATAATGTTTTGTTTGTATGAAGCCTCCTTTGATCAGGTTATTGTTGGCGGCTCCATCCATGCCGGAACCAACCAAAAAAGGGTAAAAAATTTTGTAGATCAGCATCGTCCTGAACTTTTAGAGAAAAAGCAGGAATTGTTCATTTGCTGTATGCATGAACAAGAGGCCGAAACCGGGTTCAACAATGCCTGTCCTGAGATTCTCCTGTCCCATGCATTGAGCAATAAAATTATGGGCGGTGAGTTCCGGTTTGAAAAGATGAATTTTATTGAGAAAGCCCTGGTGAAGAAGATAGCCGGAGTCAGTGCTTCTGTCTCGAACATAGATGAAGGAAAAGTTCAGGAACTGGTCAGGGAAATGGAGAAGGGATAAGTCTTGAGTCTCGGGTCTCGAGTTATAGATACATCATAAGTTCGTACTTATTGGATATTAAATGTTTAGAAAAATATGAGTCTTACTATTGTTTTATAGATAGCAGCCCTGATGGTATTGGTTCGGTTGACAGGAAAGGCAAGGTTAAACAAAGGGTTTAATGACAATATGAAACAGTTGTTTAGCCATTCGGGGAAGAGTAACCGGTCAATTTTTTACCTACGAACAGCTTAAAGGATTGCCTGAACCTGTGCAACGATATTTCAGGCATATTCCTGAAAAGTTTTAAAGTTGAAGGATTTTAAAGATGTGTATTGATTCCCGGAATTAGCTGGATTCTTAGAAGTTTTTTGTATCCGGAT
>CAYNPZ010000101.1:0-2123 GCA_964399175.1 uncultured Bacteroidales bacterium
AGGTTCAGAGCGCTACCTTGACAGGGTAGAAGTCGGTGGTTCGAATCCACCATATCCCACAACCTCCCATGCAGAAGGAGGTTTTTTTTATAATCTCCTTCAGCGCTGCCAATATTAAAAGATTCAGAACGTTGTGCTGGAAGAATAATTAAAAACGGGCTGTGTACCATGAGGGTCAAAACGTTGATAGCAGGCAAACCGGATTTTAAAAAAGAAAAGCCCGAGGATGATTTTATTGATGTGGCAGAATTCTTTTGCGACACCATCCAGGGCGAAGGGATCAATATTGGAGCTCCTGCCACTTTTTTCAGGGTCCAGCATTGTACGCAAAATTGCGTTTGTTGTGATACCCGGGAAACATGGAGGTATGGCAACCCATACTCTTATGATGAATTGTTCCGGTTAATGGAGAAATACGGTGTTGCGGAAAAGTTAAAAAACGGGCAGCACCTGGTGCTAACAGGGGGTTCGCCCATGAGACAGCAAAAACGCCTGCTAGGGTTCCTGGAAGCCTTTGAGAAGCGATATGCCTTCAAACCCTATACGGAAATTGAAAATGAATGCACCTTGCGGCCGTTGGATGCCTTTGCTGAAAAAATCGATTGCTGGAACAACTCACCCAAACTCTCCAATTCCCTTAATCCAGAAAGCTTGAGGTACCAGCCCGAACTGCTTAAATTGCTGGCATCCTACCCCAATTCCTGGTTTAAGTTTGTTGTTTCTGACGAACAGGACTGGCAGGAGATTGAAACGGAATTTCTGGATACGGAAATATTGAATAAAAATCAGATTATACTGATGCCCCTTGGTGGCACACGGGAAGAACTGCATAAAAACAGGGAAACCGTTGTTGATATGGCCATCCGTGAAAATGTCCGTTATACCTCCAGGGAACATATAGAACTTTGGGACATTGCCACAGGAGTTTAAAGAAATCGACAACCTTTCTATCATTTTTTTGTTTATATTTCAGGAAAAAAATATACAACATTCTACAAAACGGAAGTAAACAATCGAACATGTGGAAATCTATCCCCGTATTCTCAATAATCCTCATCTTTTTTTATGGTTGCACATCCATAGAAATTAAAGAAGATGATGTGTTTGATGTTAAACGCACCATTAGTCCCTCCGATTTCCAGAATACAGCTTATCAGTTTGAAGAAGTCCGGTTTGTTTCCGGTAAAAATCTTTCCCTGGAAGGATGGTTCATCAGTCACCCCGCTGCACAGGGAACTGTACTTTACTTCGGAGGCAACGGCTTCCTGATGGAAACCGCTTATGAGACCATTCATTCGATCACAGGCAGGGGAATGAACCTGTTTGTATTCAATTACCGCGGTTACGGAACAAATTCCGGTGAACCGACCATTTCCGGGCTTAAGGCCGACGGCATGGCCGCTTACAATTACCTGGCCGGGACAAAAGGCATTCCCCCTTCACGCATCATCATCCATGCCCACTCTCTAGGCTCCATAGTAGCAGGTTATGTTGCAGACCAAAAACCGGTAGGTGGCCTGGTTATGGAATCGCCCATCAGCGAAGCGAAGTATTATACCGATAAAATGCTTCCCCGTCTTTTGAGGCCCTTTATAAAGATTGAATTAGACAGCAGCCTGCTTTTGGACAGCAACACCGAACGGCTTTCACGGCTTTCCATTCCCTTGCTGATCATCGTTGGAAAGGACGATCCCATTACACCACCCGCCATGGCCAGGAAGCTATACAGCATAGCACCTACGGAAAACAAAACACTTAAAATCCTGGATAAAGGGGGGCACAATGATCTGCCCGAAAGAAAAGATTACCAGGCCTTTCTTGGTGATTTCTACAAGAATTCACTAAAACAAAACCTGACCAATAAAGACACCAAATCATCAAGCCGATAGTCTGGAATCGACCCCTGATACTTCTCTTTAAAAGGATCTTTTCTTGCCATGAATGAGCAGGGACAGGATGAACATGATTTTCAGGATGGGATGTTTTGTTCCAAAACATTTATTATAATGTGGTTTGAATAATCCCTATCCAGGCAGATGAGATGGTTGAGTAAATATTGAAAATATAGAAAAAACGTGTATTAGAGGTGTTCTGGAGCGTACTCAATAAAAGGACAAATGAAT
>CAYNPZ010000101.1:2223-7077 GCA_964399175.1 uncultured Bacteroidales bacterium
AAATGAATGGAGAAAACCGAATGGTGGATTCGCTGTATTTATTGCCTGCAACTTGGATCTTATTAAAAAAATATATCAATACATTACGTACATAAATCCTGGAATCCACTCAAAAATCTCCTAACAACCCATTGAATTATCAAAAAATGTTTTTACTTTTAAATTACATTTTAACCGGATGTACATGTTACCTACTGCACAAGAGTTCGAACACATGTCCGTGGATCAGCAGCAGCAACTGCTGGCCGACCAGGGAACTTTTCTCATCACCCGCACCAGGGACGAACATTCCATAGATCTCTACTGGCTGAATGATTTTTTCGCGGAAGTATGGTACGTGAATATGGGAGAAGCCGAGGACAGCAATCACGAAAGCTTCGATTTCTGCATCCTCACTGATATTGCTGTCATAAAGAATGAAGAGGACATCAACAGGTATATTGACCTCTACAGCCGTGCCAGATATTGAGTTGATTTTCAAACGCATCTTTAGTTAATAAAATTTCCTTATCTTACATTCAAAAATATTTGACTCATGAAACAATTATTAAAAACAACCTCATATGCGCTTCTTTTGCTAATTATTTCAGCCGGCAAAGCAAAAGCCCAAAACGGGTATAAAAACATCTTTTCAGATCATCAAAATATTGGAAAGGTGCAAAAAGAAGGAAAACTGCAATTTGATTCCAAACAGCAAGTTTACCATATCACCGGGGCAGGGAAAAATGTATGGTCAACCCGGGATGCTTTTCACTTTGCCTGGAAAGAAATGGAAGGAGACTTCATTCTGCGGGCCAGGGTCAGATTCAACGGAAGCGGAGATCACCCGCACCGAAAAACCGGCTGGATGATCCGCCAATCATTGGAAGCAAATGCTCCCTATGTTGACGCAGTGGTGCATGGCGATGGCCTTACCGCTTTGCAATTCAGGGAAACCAAAGGTGGTGAAACAAGCGAAATCCGGCTACCAGTGGAATCACCCTCCGTGATCCAGCTTGAAAAATCCGGCAATCAATTTATCATGGGTGCTGCAACAGACGGGAATCCCATGGAATATTCGGATACCCTGAATTTGGATTTGGGTGGAAAGCTTTATACTGGCCTTTTCATGTGCTCCCATTCCCAGGGTGTACTGGAAGAAGCCGTTTACAGCAATGTAAGAATAACCGTTCCCGCGCCGAAAGATTTTACTGCTTACGAAGACGAAGGCGGAGGAAGCCGCATGGAGATCCTCGATGTACAGGAAAAGCACCAAAAGGTTATTTACACTTCAAAAAAAGCCTTTGAAGCGCCCAACTGGGATCCCAACACCAACACACTGATCTATAACAGCGGAGGAAGGCTTTACGAACTGCCCGCTGAAGGGGGCCAGCCTGAGCCCATCAATACGGATTTCGCCACCTCTGTGAATAATGACCACGGCCTGTCACCCGATGGCGATGAGATCGTCATCAGCCACCATTACGAGGGTGAAGAGCAATCCGGCTCCCGCATTTATATCCTGCCCCGCAAAGGAGGCACGCCCCGGCCGGTAACGGATAAAGTTCCCTCCTACTGGCACGGCTGGTCACCGGATGGCAAACATCTGGTTTATGTAGGACGACGGAAAGGCGAATACAACATTTATAAGATCAAAGCGAGCGGTGGAAGAGAAATTCAGCTTACCGACCATAAAATGCTGGACGACGGCCCCGAGTATTCACCAGACGGGAAATACATCTACTTCAATTCGGCCCGTACAGGTACCATGCAGATCTGGCGCATGCGCCCTGATGGATCGGACAAGCAACAGATCACCTTCGACAAGTACAACGACTGGTTTCCTCATCCTTCACCGGACGTGAAATGGCTCATCTTTGTTTCTTATCTTCCAAGAATTGATGCCCAGGACCATCCACCTTACAAACGGGTAATGCTAAGGTTGCTTCCAACCGATGCAGCCGGTGAAAGCCCCGAAGTGGTCAGTTATCTTTACGGGGGCCAGGGAACCATCAACGTGCCCTCCTGGGCACCCGACAGCCGCCACGTGGCATTTGTGAGCTATTCTTTCCCGGGAGGAGATTATTTTGATTGATTTTAAACTTAAACTGTATTGAATTGTTATATCTATTCGGAAAAGGAGAAATTGTAATGGATGTATCAATAACATTGAGTTAATCTAAAGAATTTTCTTCGATATTTAATTTAACCACCCAAAAAACTCTCAGATATTTCTTATTCAGCGGAGGACTCAGAGGTAGGATTTGTAGTGGTTTATACAACAGATCAATTGGATATGCAAAAGCCGGAAAAAACAATATACAAAGACCATTCAGATGAATTCATCCGTAAACTTAAAGAGGGAGAACAAAAATCTCAATTCAAGCTTTATAAAGAATACTATCATCCTATGTACAATAAAAGCCTGAGCATCATCCTTGATGAAAGTGAAGTGGAAAATATACTGAATCTGGCATTCTTCAATGCATTTGATAAAATTCATCATTTCGATGAAGGAGACAACTTCGGCAGTTGGCTGGAAAATATTGTGGTGGAAACATCCATGGATGAAAAGAAAAAAAAATCGGATACTCCAGACACAAACAGAATACCCCCAACCCAGAAAAATGTAGATAAGAAAAAAATATAAAATAAAAGAACCATGCCAATTTTCCAATCTTTTTTATTTAATATTTCTGGAAAAGTACAATTCATTTATCAAATGAAATAAACCATATACCAAAAAGAAACGAGTCGATTTTCATATATCAAAAATATTGCCTATCTTGTCTTTCTAAATATTGAAGCAACATTATCAGATGCTATGAGAAATTTACTCCTTCTAGTGCTAATGATATTTTCCCAAACAGGCTTTTCGCAGCAAGAGCTGACTGATTCTGCCAGGCTTGCAGGTTTTATGGACGGCATGATACAGGCCCACCTCGACAGCCGGCACATTGCCGGCGCCACTGTTTCAGTGGTCCGGGACACCAACGTCATCTTCTCAAAGGGTTATGGATATGCAGATATTGAACGCAACAGAAAAGTAGATCCCAACCGAACCCTTTTCCGCATCGGTTCCATATCCAAGCTTTTCGTGTGGACCGCCATCATGCAGCTATACGAACAAGGGAAGGTAGAACTGGATGTGGATGTCAACCAGTATCTTGACGAGATCCAGGTACCCGACACCTACACGGAACCTGTCACCCTCAAAGACCTTATGACCCATACGGCGGGGTTCGAAGACTATATCCTGGGACTATTTACCAGGGATAACATTGCGCTGCGCCCCCTGGATGAAATTCTGCACCAGCAAATGCCCGCACGGGTGAGACCACCGGGAAGGTTTGCAAGCTACTCCAATCACGGCACGGGTATTGCCGCCTCTGTTGTCGAAGCAGTTTCCGGCCAGTCATGGAACGAATACGTAGAGGAGCACATCCTGGACACGCTGAACATGAACCACACCACCTTCCGGCAACCGGTACCGCCAAGCTTGCCGGGCAGCCTCTCAAAAGGCTACAAATTCAGGAATGGCGAGCTACAGCAACAGTATTTCGAATACATTCCCCTGGCGCCGGTTGGTGCCGCATCATCCACCGCCTCTGATATGGCGAAATTCATGATCACCCACCTGCAAAAGGGAAGTTACAGGAACAATACCTTGCTCGACTCGTCGGTTGCAAAGATGATGCAAAGCCCTGCTTTCCGACCTGCAGACAATGTAAACTCCATGACCTACGGATTCATGGAACTGAGTCAGAACAAGACCCGCATCATAGGGCACGGGGGTGATACCTTCTGGTTCCATTCATTGATGGTACTCCTGCCCCGACAAAATGCAGGCCTGTTTATTTCCTTCAACAGCGAGAACGGGGGTCACGTGAAAAACCTGGTGCTGGAAGAATTTATGGACCACTTCTACCCGGAAAAGCTCGGTGGAACGGATTTCTACATGCCTCCCGAGGAGCTGAGCCGATTTGAAGGCGAATACCGTTCGCTGAGGCATCCCCATGAACGGTTCACCAAAATCGCGGCGGTAATGAACCCCGTTTATATTAAGACTACATCCGATGGTATGCTGAAAGTCATTGGCCGGGACGTTACCCATTACATCCCCATCGGTAAACTGACCTTCCGGGCCGAAAACAGTTCCGAAAAAATTGCCTTTAAGCAGGACCGGCAGGGCAAGATCACCCATATGCTGCGTGGGCAGGCGCCTTACGTGGCTTTTGAAAAGGTCCGCTTTATAAACAACCATCAATTCCATCTCACCCTGTTCTACTTCTCTGTTCTTGTGTTTTTGATCACTTTCCTGTATTGGCCCGTGGTATACCTTATAAGAAAAGAATACAAGGAAATAAAAGAACATCACCTCCCTTTGTATGCCAAAGTGTTCGGATGGGCAGCCGCATTTTTCTTCCTCATGTTTTTCTTTGGCGCTGCCACCCTGATGTTCAACTCAAACGAAATCGCATTCGGCGTGGATACGGAGATCAAATACATCTTCACCCTTTCAGTGACCGGAACCATCATCACCCCAATTGTAATTTTTATAACCGGGCGGTTGCTCTGGCTGAATAAGCACGCCCTTCCGGGCAATATTCATTACGTGCTGTTGTGTCTGGCCCTGTTAATTACCAACTCGCAGTTGTATCACTGGAACATGCTGGGGTATCAGTTCTAAAGTGTTGAAAAAGCCTGCTCCAAAAGACTTGGTGCCCCTTTGTGAATTCCTTATTAATCGTCGTTAAACTATATAATGAATCTAGTCTAAAAAGCCAACGTTTGAGATACAAGGCGCTTAGCGGCTATTGTAGATTATTATTTATCAGTAATATATGTTCTATACTTATAGCTAATAAAGCCGCT
>CAYNPZ010000101.1:7087-13498 GCA_964399175.1 uncultured Bacteroidales bacterium
CTTAGCGCCTTTTTAGACCTCATCTAATTAAAATGATATTTTCAATTCCTACCGCTTTAGCTCATAGGCCATTACCCGGTTGTCATTAAATGTTGGCACATACAGCATGTTCGTTTCCGGGATGAAATCAATGTCGGCGGCATTGATGTTGTCATCCGTGGTATCCAGAATCAGTATCTTCTCCTGGTCGGGATGCAGCAAATGAACATGCCCGGCCCAGTCGGATTTGATGTAGTAGCCGTCGCCGACTTCCTCAAGCCCGTCGATGCCGCCGGTATTGGAGATGAACTCCTCCAGCTCGCTGGTTTCATAGTCGGCCCTTAGGACGGCGCCGTTGATACCGATCAGCAGGTGATCCTGTTTTGCAAACAGGCCGTTGGGACTCTCTAGTTTGTCCGATTCCAGCCAAACCTCTACCGATCCATTCTTTAGGCGGTAAATCTTGTTTCCGCGCATGTCAGACGCAAATACCGAACCGGCACCATTGACGTCAATATCATTGCCAAACTGGGCCCCTTCCATAGGATACCGGTTGGCGATTTCTCCTTCGGCAATGTCAATCTCTACAATCTCATCAATGTTGGTCACGTACAGCTTGCCTTCATATATACCCATGCCTTTCGGTGCATCCAGACCGCTGACCCATTTCAGATCAAGAACCTCCCCGTCGGGAGAAACCCTGGAAATAAATCCGCGGCCATCCTTCTCATTGGAGTTGCCCTGAATGTTGGCAGCATAAAGTACATCATTTTCTGCATCATATTTCACCGATTCGGGAATTCTCATCACCGTGTCGGTACTCCATTTTTTAACCAGTTCAGGCTTTGCAGCCTCACCGGTTTTCCCTTCCGATTCACCGGTTTTCTGTTGTTTACATCCCATCAAACCGGCAAAAAGAATTACTACAAATAGTGTGGCTTTTAATGTGTTCATAATATTAGAATTTTTGGTTTTCACAAGATAATAAAATCTGAATAAGATGTCAATATAAAAGAATCAACAAAGCCTCATAATAAATATACCCAATAGTTACCCTGTTATGGAACATAAATCCCGCACATGATACCAAAGCGGCACATATTTTGTTCAAAAACCGGATAAAAAATTTAATTTCTCCAACTCGAAGATCAGTTCATCGAGGTAGATGATTACTATTATAACCTCGAGAAACTGGCCAAATATGATATAAGGGGATACGGGAACTCGGGGTACATCAACCTCTATTTTGATATTTACTAAGCCTTTCAGGCAAAGTCACCCCCTCACCTTCGCCTGTTATTAATCCGGAAAACTATAAAGCGTTATCAATATAAAGCAGTGAGGTGACGTTATTCCTTTTGGCGAACATAAAATTTCAAAATTCCTGTGAAGATGTCAGCAAAAACAAGAAGCAGATGAATGAACAATGATGTGAAGCAGGCGATGCAACTCCATATTTTTCCGCACGTCTTTATTTATAAAGATTGCTGGCCTGAATAATTCCGGCTGGCAGTTAATGAAAAATCTTATTATATTTAGTTCGAAATTGCCATAGAACTTTTTAACTGTATCCGACCATGATTAGAAGCTATTTTCGTATCGCCCTCCGGAACATTGTCCGGTATCGAACCTTTTCGTTTTTGAACATCCTGGGGCTGACCATCGGGATCATGAGCTTCATGACCATTCTTCTGTTCATTCAGTATGAAATGAGTTACAACAGGCACCTCAGCGACCTGGGGAACAAATACAGAGTGGTGGAGATCCAAACCGTGCCTGCTGTTGGTGAACAGCATGTAGCCGTAACCATGGGGCCGCTGGGACCGGCCCTGGACAGCGAGTTCCCGGAGATCGGCCGGTCCATGAGAATAAAAAGCAGTTCCGGCCTCAACGTAAAATACGACGGTAACAGCTTTATCGAAAACCATTTTGCCTTTGCCGATTCCACCGTATTCGACATGCTGGATGTAAAGCTGATCATGGGCGATGAAAACACCGCCTTAAAGGAAATGAACTCCATGATCCTTTCAGAAAAGCTTGCCGCGAAATATTTTGGCGGTCCGGCCGGGGCAATGGACCAAATGCTTACCGTAATGGGTGAATCATATATGGTTAGGGGCATTATGGAGGATTACCCCCAAAAAAGCACCGTATATTTTGAGGCCTTGCTCCCCTATAAGGTACTGGAAAAACGATTTGAATGGATCCGGCGGTGGGGCAACAACACGCTGGACACCTACATTCAGCTTCAGCCGGGTGCGACAAAAGAAGCATTGGAAGCCAAGCTCCCTGCTTTTATCGACAAATACATCAAAGGAGACTGGTCATACGGAATGGAAATGTACCTCCAGCCCATGAATGACATCCACCTGAAATCGGGGCATATCAAATTTCAGATATACAATCACCACCAGGGGGACATCAACCAGGTTTACATTTTCTCGGTGATCGCCCTGCTGATCCTCATCGTTGCCTGCATCAACTATATCAACCTGGCCACCTCACTCGCCCTGAAACGCACTAAAGAAGTAGGGGTGCGAAAGGTAGTCGGCGCCGATCAAAGAAAACTCATATTCCAGTTCCTCGGAGAATCCTTTACCCTGGCCATCTTTTCAGCCATCCTGGCTGTCTTCGGGATGTCGTTCATGCTTCCTGCCATAAGCGATATTCTTGGCATACCCCTTACCATGAACCTATCCAATCCCGTTTTTACCGGCGGGCTGTTAGCTACAACCCTCGTTGTGGGTTTGTTCTCGGGACTCTACCCTGCCCTTTATATTTCAGGCTTCAAGCCCACCGTAATCTTCAGGGGTTTCAGAACTCAGGGAGGAAAAGGAAGTTCGGGGAACCTTCGAAAAATACTGGTGGTTACCCAATTTGCCGTCTCGGTGATCATCATCATATCCACCCTCATCGCGATAAGCCAGGTCAGGTTCTTTCAAACCACGGATAAAGGCTACAACGATGAAGCCGTATATGCCATTCCCCTGCATTTTGAAGACGAACGCCGGCAGGACAACCTTAAACTGTTTTTAAACGAGCTAAAAAACCAGCCCGGCATTCGCAGTGTAGCGGCGTCCGCCGGACATAACGGGGTTTCAGGCAATCAGTCGACCATCGGCGTTGCCGACACCTCGGATCAGGAGATCATGACACGTGTGGGCTTTGTGGATGAAAATTATTTCCCGCTGATGGAAATCCCCATCATCCGGGGAAGGAACTTCAACACCGATTATTCCACCGATCAGGAAGCAGCCGTGATTCTCAATGAAAGCTTCGTGCAGAAGCTGGGCTGGAAAGATCCGGTGGGCAGATACCTGCTCCATCCGAATGATGATTCCACACGGGTAAAAATCATTGGGGTGGTCAAAGACTACAACTACTACTCATTGAGAAGCCCCATCGAGCCGGCGGCATGGTTTTATGACCAGAGCTGGTTCCATTATGTGCTGGCAAAGATGGAAACGGCCAATTTGCATGGCTCTGTAGATATGGTTAAGAAAAAATGGGAGGAATTGTTTCCGGGCGAACCGTTCAACGGTTTCTTCGTGGATGAAAGGTACCGCCTGACCTATGCCGATGAGATCAACACCGCCAGGATCTTCGGCATCTTTGCGGCACTCTGTATTTTCATCAGCTGCCTGGGTTTATTCGGTCTGATATCATTCGTCGTGTTGCAGAAATACAAAGAGATCGCCGTACGGAAAGTGTTTGGCTCCAACGTCACGCGAATTGTCCAGGTGATCAGCAAGGAATTCCTAACGCTGGTGCTTATTGCAAGCCTCATTGGCATACCGGTCGCTTACTTCTACATGGATCAGTGGCTAAGCCATTTTGCATATAAAATATCGCTGAGCTGGTACTATTTTGCAGCAGGGATCGCTGTAGCCCTCGCGATTGCATTTCTGACCATGGTATATAAGATCATCACAGCAGCCAACGCCAACCCGGCAGAAAGTTTAAGGTATGAATAGATCTCCAAATTTCTTTCTCCTTCTCAAAAATTTTCTTTTTATTTGATTTTGGAATACACTTTTGTACAATCAAATAATTAACCCGGTTTAAAAGGTTTTTTGCCACCAACCCCGCCTGCTGGCAGGCTGGTTAGTGGCAATTTGTTCTTTTACCCTTTTTGATAATGAACTCAATAAAACAAAAACAGCCTATGAAGATAACAATGATGGGAACCATTGCCGCACTGCTCCTTTTCTGGGCAGGCGTTGGCTTTGCCCAAACCCTTGAATCGCCAAACGGAAAGATCAAAATGAACTTTGCCCTTAAGGACATCGCCGGAAAAAAGGACTGCCTGGTTTATAGCCTTTCATACAACGGAAAGCAGATTATCAGAGAATCCAGGCTTGGATTCACGCTGAATAACGGAAATACATTGGATAGCCACTTCAAAGTGCTTTCCACCGAAAAGGAAAGCCATGACAACACCTGGAAGCCGGTCCATGGTAAAAGGTCCACCATCCCTGACCATTACAACCAGATGAAAGTTCAGCTATCCCATCAGAGCGCACCTTCCTGTACAATGGAACTGGTATTCCGTTGCTATGATTCGGGCATGGCGCTTCGATACAAAATACCAAAAGGGGATTTTCCTGAAAACATAACCATAAAAAAGGAAAATACCGAATTCCGTTTCCTGGACGACCATACCACCTGGAGCACACAAAGCGCCCAGGGAGAATATGAAGAAAAAAAGCTAAGTGAGCTGGGCTCAGGGGTGTGCCGCCCTCTGACAGTAAAAGTGGATGATAACACTTATGCTGCGGTGACGGAAGCCGCGCTGGTCAATTATGCCCGAACTCAACTGGCCGGGCTGGAAGGCAGCTCCCATGGCCTTGTCACCGACCTGAGCAGCGGGGTGGAATCTCCCCTCCCCTTTTCCACTCCCTGGCGTGTGGTGATGGTGGGCTCCGGCCCGGGTAAATTGCTGGAAAATAACGACCTTATCCTGAATCTGAACGAACCCTGCCAGATTGAAAATACCTCATGGATCCGTCCGGGTAAAGCCATCCGGGTGATCAGCCTGAACACCGAAGCAGCCATGGCATATATTGATTTTGCCGACAAGCATAACCTGCAGTTCATCGAATTCGATACCGGCTGGTACGGGCCGGAATTCGACACCGCTGCCAACCCGATGACGGTTGCTTCCGGCCGGATCCAGAAATATCCCAACAGCGATACCTACCTGAACGTCGACCTGGATCTTCCCAAAATCATCCGGGAAGCCAGGAGCAGGGATATTGGCGTTATACTTTACGTGAATCATGTAGCCCTGGAAAATTATCCGCTGGATGAGCTATTCGCCACCTATAATGAATGGGGCGTGGCGGGTGTCAAATTCGGCTTTGTGAATGTCGGTTCCCAGCGCTGGACCAAATGGCTGCACAAAGCCATAAGAATAGCAGCAGAAAATCAGATTATGGTCGATATCCATGATGAATACCGGCCAACCGGCTACAGCCGCACCTACCCCAACCTCATGACCATGGAAGGCATCAGAGGCGACGAGGCTACCCCATCCACACGACAGACCCTAACCACGCTCTTCACCCGGATGCTCGCCGGTGCCGGCGACAATACCGTCTGCTATTACTCCAGGCGCGTAGATGAACACTGGTCGCATGCCTACCAGCTTGCCAAAACCGTATGCATGTACAGCCCCTGGCAGTTTTTATTCTGGTACGACAGGCCCCTTGAAGCCATCGGAGAGGAGGAAAAAGCACCTGAGGAAAGGGTCATCCGAAACGAACCCGAACTGGAGTTCTTCAAAGCGGTCCCGACGGTTTGGGATGAAACCAGGATACTTCGGGGGAGCATCGGGGAACACGCCATCATCGCCCGGCGGACCGGCAAGGAATGGTACATCGGGGGCATGAACAGCGACAAAGCAAGATCATTCGACATACCCTTTGATTTTCTGGATAAGGATCAAGACTATGTGGCGCACATCTATTTTGACGATCCAACAGTTAAAACCAGAACAAAGGTGGGAATCCGAAGATCCACAGTGGATGCAGAAACTGTGCTCGATTTCAGGATGAAGGCAAACGGAGGCCGAGCAATCCGTCTGGTTCCTGCCAATCGTGATGATGATTTTCCGCCCTATCAGCAATAGGATGAATAATTAAAATAGTCATTAAGTCATTGATGGTCATTGATTGCATAGAGATTGATTGAATGATTGATTGTTCCATGGGCAAAAGCTGGCAGAAAAATACAATAGTCATTAAATGGTCATTTGTTGTATTCACAGAAAATTCCCCGAGTTCGTTTCATTCCGGCCGGAGTGGTAGGGGAGAGCCGCATTTTTCGCTGTCTAAAGCGGAGGAACATAACATTTTGACTTAACTAACATTATATAATTCTGTTAATAAATAAACAATACTGCACCCGCAAATGTTTTAGATATTTTGACAC
>CAYNPZ010000102.1:0-2173 GCA_964399175.1 uncultured Bacteroidales bacterium
AAAATGAAATAAAAAACCCCCCAAACATTTGATTTGGAGGTTTTTTTATGGAAGATATCATTAAGATCGATTATTCCATACTTTCCAGGTATTTGTAGAGTTCACTGTCCGTCGAGAGAATAACAGTAGTAGAGGTATCGAAGGTATTTTCAAAGGTTTCCATGCTCTTCATGAAATTGTAAAGCTCCCGGGAGCTGCTTGATTTGTCGTAGGCCCGGGCATAAATGTTGGCGGCCCTGGCATCGGCTTCACCTTTTATTGTTTCAGCCTCTCTGTAAGCCTCTGACTCAATCTGGTTCAGCTCCCGTTCTTTTTCTCCGTTGATCCGGGAAGCTTCTCCCTCACCCTCAGACCTGAACTTATCGGCAATACGGATGCGTTCGCTACTCATGCGTTCGTAGACGCGTTCTCTGACTTCCTGAACATAATTGATCCGTTTGAAACGAAAATCGAGTATCTCAATGCCCAAATCCTGTGTTTGTTCATTGGCGGTTTGCTGTACCATGTTCTGAATTTTTTCCCTGCCCACATTAATATCAGGAAGCGTATCCTCGATCAGCTCGCTGATTCTTCCGGTGGTATCGGGCTCCCGGTCGGTATTTCTTACTGCTTCCTGAAGGCTGTGGCTGGCTATCCGGTCCCTTGTTTCGCCGTCGAGAATGTCGTCCAGTCTGCTCTGTGCACCCCGTTCATTGGTGAGGCGCCTATAGAACTGCAGCGGATCAGTGATTCGCCAGCGCGCGTAAGTATCCACGAATATGAATTTCTTTTCTTTCGTGGGAATCTGGTTGGGATCACCGTCCCATTCCAGGTAGCGCTTGTCAAAATAGTTCGCTTTCTGAACAAAAGGGGTTTTGACTTTCAAGCCGGGTTCGGTGACCGGATCTCCGACTGGCCTTCCAAATTGTGTTACCACAACCTGTTCGGTTTCTTTCACGATATAAAAACTTTGTGCCAGAACAATGATGCCCGCGATGATAAGGGCTATGATTAGAAGTATTTTATTTTGTTTTTTCATGATTATTTGTTTTACTCAATTTCTGATACCTGGCTGTTTTATTTCATTTCCTTTTTAAGCAAGGGGATCATGTTGTTGTCCCCTTCTGAAGTAATCACTTTGTCCCCCAGTTTGGGCAGGACTTCCTGCAAGGTTTCGAGATAAATTCTTCTCTTGGTTACTTCCGGTGCCCTCACGTATTCATTGTAAAGGGCGTTAAAACGTGCTACCTCGCCCTGGGCATTGTTTACACGCTTGGTAGCATATCCCTCGGCTTTTTCAATGGTTTCTTCCGCCTGGCCTCTGGCTCTGGGGATCACTTTGTTGTATTCGGATTTGGCCTCGTTGATCAGTGTTTCCCTTTCCTGCTGGGCCTCGTTTACCGCGTTAAAAGCTTGTTTTACCGGGTTCGGGGGATTGACATCCTGCAGCACCACCTGGGCAATTTCAATACCCAGTGAATATTCCCGGGCCATTTCCTGGATGAGAACCTTTACTTCACTGGCAATTTCAGCCCTGCCAACGGTTAATACCTCATTGACCGTCCGGTCGCCGACAACCTGCCGCGTTAGCGCTTCTGAGAGATCCCGGAGGGTGTAGTCGGCATTGCGCACTTTAAACAGGTAGTTGTAAGGATCGCTTACACGGTATTGAACAACCCATTGAACATTGGCCAGGTTGAGGTCCCCTGTCAACATTACGGCTTCGTCTTTCGTTACAGAGCCTGTACGGGAATATTGAGTCCTTATGCCTGCCTGCTCGGTCCGAAAGCCGAATTCCTGCTTTTTCTGCCTTTCTACAGGTACTTTATAAACATTCTCCATAAAAGGTATTTTTGTCTTTAATCCGGAGGAAGCGGTTCTTACATGTTTTCCAAAACGGGTCACCACCCCTACTTCTTCTGCCCCAATCTGGAAAAATGCATTAAACACGAGAATCAGCAAAACAATCACCGTGATGAGGGCTTTGTAATGCTTTTTGATGAACTGTTCTATTTCAGGTGCGTTTGATTCTTGATTTGCCATAGTTTGATATATTTTAATGCCGCAATTTACAATTATTTGACTGGTTTACCAATGAATTTCTTTTTTTATATAACAGAATTACTCCAAAACCCACTTTTAATAAAATAAAGAAGTCAATCAGATTATCACTTTTAATTTTTTTGCCTTTAGA
>CAYNPZ010000102.1:2273-13198 GCA_964399175.1 uncultured Bacteroidales bacterium
TTTAGATTTTAGGACTTTAGGATTTGAGAATTTAAAGACTTTTTAAAAACTCGTTCAGCAGTTTATCAAATGCCTCGGGATTCTCAAACTGGGGACAATGACCTGCCTGATCAATATATTGCACATTATTCTGCCAGAGTGTAGGAAGATTCAATTCCTGATAATATTCCCCATTGATCAGCTGGTCTTCTTTGCCGTGAAAGATGGCCAAAGGATGTTCCATATCAGCCACAATTCCGGCTTCATCCTCTATTTCTCCCTTAGAATAAGATAGTCCGAGTCCTGCCCGCATATCCGGATCCGAATGCCTGACAGCATCCATAAGTAATTCGGGATCTTCGTGGCTTTCGCTTACACAGGCATGGGCAAAAGTGTGGATCTCCTCCTCGGTCAGCTCTTCTTTATAAACAAGGTATTGGGCATCGTGCTCGAGGTGTGTTTTTTCCATTTGGGGTGGCAGTGTAAAAGGCGGAGCTCCTAAGATGACCATGCCCAGCATGCGGTCCTTTAATTTGGGATAAGCTTCCATCAGGATATGACCACCGAGGGAATGACCCACAAAAACGGCTTTTTCAATTCCCAATTTATCCACGAACGCCATAAAATGGTCAATTAATCCGTTGATTGAGTAGTCGCTCAATGGATTATCGGAGTGCGCTGATTGTCCATGACCGGGCAGATCAAGTGCAATAAGCCGGTAATGATCTGCCAGCAAAGGATCAGCAAACTGTTCAGAGAAAATTTCTGAGGATAAAGAGTTCCCATGAAGTAAAATGATGGGTGTACCGTCGGATCGGCCTTCATACCAGGCCAGATCGAGGTTCTTGATTTGAATGGTTTCAGGATGCATAATATTTTTGGGATAAAGATATTGATTTTTTGGGAATGTGGCAAAATGTATCATTTCTCAAGTTTTTTTCATTTGCATTTTTATCTCTCCATGAAATCCCTTTATTTTGATTGTTTAAATGAATGAAACGCTTAAGATGCAGCAGCTAAACATCAATCATTTATTTTCAGGCGGACTGATCACCAACTATTACTGCACTTCCGGTTGTAAGCATTGTTTATACGGGTGTTCTCCCCGGTGGGAAAAGGACTATATTGACCAGGCAATGACTGAGAAAGCCACGCAAAAGATCCTGTCGCTGGGTTGCGGAGCCATTCACGTTGGTGGTGGAGAACCGATGCTTCATATCCCGGGGCTGCTGAAAGTAGCCGATACGGCAAAGACAGAGGGAATGGGCATTCATTACGTGGAGACCAATGCCTCATGGTATAAAAATGAAGAGCAAGCTGTTGAGATCCTTAAAGAATTGCAGGAACATGGCATTACCAACCTTCTGATTTCTATGAGCCCTTTTCACAACGAGCACATCCCTTTTTATAAAATCAAGGGGGTGATCAATGCCTGTAAAAAGAGCGGAGTTCAGCCGTTACCGTGGGTTATGGATTTTTATTCTGATATGGATAGATTTGACGATCAAAAGCGCCATTTGTTGAAGGAGTATGAAGAGGAATATGGCAGGGACTATCTGTGGAAAATCCCCCGGCGATACTGGACCCATTTAGGAGGCCGCGCAGTGTTTACCTATAAGGACATTTATCCTTTGCAGCCGCTTGAAAAAATCCTGGATAACCCGCCGTGCGACGAGCTGGAAGATACTTCCCATTTTCACATCGATCTTTATGGAAATTACATTCCCGGGTTGTGCTCGGGCCTGGCCATCCGTATGGAAGATCTGGGAGAGCCATTGGACGAGAATCAATATCCTTTTGTAACCATGCTCTATAATGAAGGGATTCAGGCTTTTTTTCATCATGCCAGAAAGGAATACGGATATAGTCCCCAAGACGAATACCTGAATAAATGCCACCTGTGTAATGATATACGGTTGTTCTTAGTCAGGGAGAAAAAGCTGGATTCGCCTGAGTTGAAACCGGACGGGTATTACCGGCATGTGGACGAGGTAAGTGGTTTGAGGTTTGAGGTTTGAAGTTAGGAGGGCTGAAGTTGGCAGTTAAATATAATAGTCATTAATGGTCATTGGTTGTATTTTCAGAAAAGCCTCAGTCTTCATTTATTGACCTGTAAATGGTAAAGGTTTGATGTTAATAGATTATTTGAACGACGGGTTGTTTGGACGAAAAAGTTGGCAAAAGGCAGTTGGCAGTTGGCAACCAAAAGAGGCTGTGGATGGAATGAAAATATAAAGGTAATGCGTTTTGAAGTTAGTTAAATGTTCAATGCATTTTATTTTGCCAACTGCTCTTTGCCAACTTAAAACTTATTTATGAAATTATAAAATACATTCTGATGAAAATATGTCATATAAAAACGCTTCTACACACCGGTAAAATGCTGGCCGTGGCTTGTATTGTGTCATTATTACTCTCTCAGGATCTCTTGGCCCAGGAGATATCCAGATCATTTGAATTCCGCTATTTTACTGAGGATTCTGAAGCCAATGGCGTAACAGACTTTAAAGGGGAAACGGCAATCTTCTCCACCCCTGAGCGAGTTGAGTTTCTCAGTCATTATGCCGATTATGCCGAACGGTTTTTCAATGATCCCGAACTGAATTCCAAGGCAGCAACTGACAAAGAGGTCTCCTCTCTGATGGATCAACTCAAACCTCAGCCCTTACCCCAGGTCAGAACCCGGAAAAGGTTGTCTGAATGGAAATGGACCGGCTACAGGGAAGGTCAGCAGGAAGAGGAAAGGGAACAACTGGCCTGGTGGAAAAGTTTATCCAGCACCCATATTGAGGATCATTCACTGGTATTTAATAAGAAAAGCCGGGTAATGAAGGAGATCCGTCCCCAGACCTGGCGGTTTTCTTTTCAGTGGAAAGTTAAAGCACCCACCCAAAACGCTCTTGCATTTCTGGAATTGTATAATAATGAAAAGAAAACCGTTTTAACCGCAGGTTTCAGTGATAACGGTCAGTTCTTTTATACTACAGGGGCTGATACCATACAGGTGGAACCTTACAGGAAGGATCGTTGGTATACCTTGAAAGCTGAGGTGGATCTGAAGAATCACCGCTATAATTTTTATGTTGATGGAACGCAAGTGGCGGAATTTGTGGAATTGCAGACACCGGCTACCAAGCAGGTACCTGCCTTTTCTATATCTGCTTCGAAGGGAATCAAAATAAAAAGCATCTGGGGATTGGGTCATTTTCCCACCGGCGAAACCGGTGGTCCGTTCTATCCGGAAACTTATATTGATCAGGATTTTACTTTAAAACCCAGTATGGAAAACTGGAATAAACCGGGTTACAATGATTCACTCTGGCAGACCACCAGCCTACCCAAAGTTCATGGCGGAGAGCGTCATGCTAAAGAGGATCTTTATCTTCGTAAAAAAGTATATGTCGGGGGTTACCAACGCGCAGTGCTGAACGCTGAAATGCTGGATCCCGGTGGTGCCATCTGGGTGAACGGGGAGCTGGTTCATTCGACTGACAAGCGCTATCCAATTAAAAAAGAAGTGGGAGAATACTTACATAAGAATGATACCAACCTTATTGCCATTAAAGTGAATGATTTCATCAATCCCGATAAAGGCCACTGGCATCCTCCACAGGATCCCTATATTGGCTGGTATACCGGAAGGGTTTGGCTGGACCTGATGTCGGACATGCATATTTCGGATGTATTTTCTTACACCAAAGATATTTCGGATACCTCCAGGCAACAGGTCAATGTAAAGGTTTCCAATGTAGATGATCCCTTTGAGGGTTATCTTCAGGTGAACTTTTATCCGTGGTATCCCGAGGAGCAAAAGGAACCTGCAGAATCTGAAACTTTTGATATATCCCTCCGGGGCTGGCAGGATAAGGCATTTCAAAAGACAGTATCCATAAGGAATCCTGATTTATGGACTGTGGAAAACCCGAATTTGTACAAAACAGAAGTCATCTTGCTGGATGAAAACCGGCAGCCCGTAGATGATTATGTGATCACAACCGGCATTCGGACCATAAGCCAGGAAGGAGGGACTTTCCGGGTAAACGGGAAGCCTTCCATGCTCAATGGTGCCCAGATTTTTGGTTTCAGATCACCCATAGACAAACTTGCCAAATGGGCCCGTTGTGCACCCAAAGAATGGCTTGTAAGGGAAATTGCACAAATCAGGAACATGAACGGCAATCTGATGCGCATTCATAATCATGCATGGGCCCACAATCCTCCGGCAAGAAACATTAACGATCCCCGGCTGGCTGAAATTGGCGACCAGCTTGGGATGATGTTTGTTTGGGCCACGCCCTCCTGGACACGCAGCGAAGCCTGGGGCATTGATTTTAAAGGATTGCCCAAATACATCAAACAGGTGAGGAATCATCCGAGCATCGTGATGTGGGAAGCCAGCAACCATCCATTTGACGGGTTGAACAATCTTCAGAATTGCAACCGTTTTTTCAAACAGATTTATGAGACGGTGTATCCTGTGGATTCCAGCCGGCTTATAGCACCTGCCGCAGAATTGGGTATGATGGTATATGGAAACGATCGGGGCACGTTCAACCAGGAAGGGAAACCCATTGAAGCAGTTCCCGAATATACCGCTCCCAAGATAACAAGGGGAAATATGCTACAGATAACAGGTTATGGTGCAGACTGGACCGCCATTAGACAGTTCCCGGATGAATATCACAAAAGTTTCCTAAACAGCAACGAAAGGGCTTATTTCAATCTGGAACATGAAGAATCCATCGGACAGCCCAACTGGAATCTGGTGAAGGGGAAGCCCTGGTACCGGATGCAGTCGTATGAATGGGGATATGATGAGGGAAGTATCGGCCGGAGACTGGAAGCGTCGGAATGGGAGGAGAGTCAGGCCTGGCAGGCACTGAGCGCCTGGGAATCGATGAAACGACAACGATTAATGGATATTGACGGGTTTTCCTGGTGTTGCCTGCACGGCGGACCAAACAATGCTACTTACAAAAAGCCCATTATTGATTATCTGGGCCACGTCAAACTGGCCTATTATGCCAACAGGATGATTTTCCAGAACACGGTTGGAGGAAGCGCAAACGTGGATGTAGCTTATGGCCCTGAAGATACCGTTACCCCTGTGATTATGAACCTGGGTCCCGGGAAATCTGTACAGCTAACTGTTGAAATTTATGATATGGAACATAACCTTGTTCAGGAAAAGGTATATGAAAATGTGCCACTACAGGAGGGGAGAACAGTGACCAGACTAGGATCATTCACCCCGGAAACGGATCAGGAAGGATATTATACTATAGAATATACCATTGCAGAACAGGAATGATCTTTTTATTTTTGTAGTTTTGTAAATTCTTAAAGGAAATTAATTTGAGAAAAAGGTATTGGAAAGTTGTAAAGGATTGATACAAGGCAAAACAATAAACATAGTTAATGATTCGTAATAAATATTATATGTAAAATTAAAAAACAGTATGTATGAAATTTAAAATTTTAGGAAGTTTAATTATTATTGGTGCCATGTTACTGGTTGGATGTAAACAAAGTGGAAACCAGCAGGATGATGGCGGAAGTGGGCAGGATGCACCTTCTCAACAACAACCACCTGCCGGCCAGCAACAGATGCCCGATCAGATGCAACAACAACAGAATATCGATGTGAGCGACGAAGAAATCCAGCAGTTTGTTGAAGCCGCAACCGAGATTCAGGCATTAAATCGTGAAATGCAGAAAAAAATGGGTAAAAAGATTGAGGATGAAGGAATGGACCGTCAGCGGTTCAATGAAATTCATAAATCCCAACAGAGCAAGCAATCAGGAAATGTGAATGCTACCGAAGAGGAAATGCAGCAATACCGGAATATTCTTAAGGAATTGCAAAATATGCAGGGCGGTTCTCAGAAAGAGATGCAACAGGCAATTAAAGATGCGGGCTTGACCATGCAGAGGTATCAGGAAATAGCTAAAGCTGCCCAGATGGATTCCGAGCTAATGAAAAAATTGCAGGAGGAAATGAAAAAAAGTATGGGCGGTGTTCAGTAGTTTTTCATTTTTTTCATTATTATGGATGCATCCGTTCCATTATCTGAATAATGTGAAGTGTATTGTATAAGTTAATATGAATGCAGAGCTCCTGAATCCTTTGATTTCAGGAGCTCTAATTTTTTCCCTTCGTTAAACCCAATCTTAATAAAATGAAAAAGTTTCTCACAATCTCATTAGCTACATTCTTGTTTGCTTTTTTTATGGCCGGATGTGCCGGTAAACTTTTTGTGGAAGAAATGTCCATGAATCCTTCACCCGTTTCTCCCGGTGATGAAGCAGTTTCTTATGTAAGACTGAATAAATTTTCAGATGAAGTGGAAACAGTAAAAGCAACGCTGCGCGAGTATCCTCAGTATTCTGTAAAATTCAGCAATGATGGTACGGATGGGGATGAAAAAGCCAATGACAACATCTGGAGCAAAAAGGTGAACATTCCCTACAATGCACCCTCCCAAACTTTTCATCTCGATATTGTAGTACTGGACAAGGAAGGCAATGTTATTGCCACCAGGGATGCCAAAGGGGAAGATCTGGAAGAAAGCGGGACCATTGATGTGAAGATTGAGTAGTCTTTATTTTGCATAAAGTAAAAGGCCACGAATGCACGAATAATAACTCATTCGTGTATTCGTAGCCATCCGGAGCACTTTTTCTATAGGACTTTTATGGATATAGATCGAAATTTTAATTTCAGACCGTCAATTTTCAACCTAAAAGCATAAAATTTGATGCTATAATGATCAAAGTTTATGCTTTTAGCTTAATATTTAATCCTTTATGGTTAAAATTTGATGGTTTAACCATAAAATTTTAACCTTTTAGCCTGAGTATTCATTTATAAAGCTTAAATTTTTGATCTCTGGGGTGGAAATGAACAGTATTATTAATTTATTGAACTTATGAAGGTTATTTTATTGTTCGTTCATTTTTTGGTTATCATCCTCGAAAGAAGAGTCCTCCCGTTGATCCTTTTTGTATTTTCCTCTTTTAAAGAATTTCCCGAGATCTTTCAGGGCTGAATCAATACCGGGAACATCTGAATCGCCTGCTATCTGATAAGCCTTGTATATCTGCAGACCTGTATCAAAACAATCGGATCCGCAGCCAATAATGGTATCGGAGATCTTCTCCTTCAATATATTAATTTGTTCCTCTATTTTTGTAAGTTTATTATAGAGATCCAGGTTTCGTTTCATGGCCTCTATGTCAATATGGGAAGGTATAAAGGAGGGATTTTCTTTAGCATAATATAATGTTTTCTCTACAAATGGTTTACGTCGATGGTTCATTTTAGATAACTGAATGCGTTGCTGAATGGTCAGATTGATCAGAAACGGCAATAATCTATTAATTGCTTCTATATAACTCATTACTTTATCGAAATCTTCCTGGCTTAATTCAGCATCTACAAAATTTTTCATGGCAGTTGGATTTTAATGATGGTGAATCTAGTATGTTTACCCATCGAAAATAAGCATAATTTTTTCAGTAAACAAGTGTTTAATAAGTTGGTCTATTTTTCTTATGTTAAGGATCGTTTATCATTTGAGAGATCTGGAATATGCAAAGGCTCCTCAATTTATTACCAAAATTTTCAGTTCTGAAATTAATAGAATATGGCAGGATAATTGGCATTCAACTGATGAAGGAATTTTTATTTGGCATGATCTGGATATTGACTTTGGTGCAGGTATAGGAGACATAGATCTGGAGAATTGCCGGCTGAAATGGTTTGAATTTTCTATGGCTGCCGGAGAGGCGAACATCAATTTAAGAAATACTTCGGTTCCAGAATTGGAATTCAAAGCCGTAGTTGGTGAGGCAACCTTTGACCTGTCCGGAAAATGGAACAATGATCTGGATGCAGAGATCAGGGGAGGAATGAGCGAACTTACCCTCATATTGCCTTCGCAGACAGGGATTGAACTTGATGTATGCGGGATTTTGGGAGAAGTAAGTGTGCCCGGCTTCAGGAAAGATGGAAATACCTATACCAATGAGCAATACGGGAAAACCGGAAACCATCTGTACATCGATCTAAGGGGTGGAATTGGAGAGATCAATGTACAGACGAGGATGGCCAAAAAGTAATTTAATGGGGAGATATTATAAGCACCCTGCCAGCCGGCAGGCAGGTATTTGTTATTTGGGATTTAGTGCTTGGAGTTTTATAAAATTTTTGGGACAACCTCGGTTATGGCTTCCCTGACACGTATATGAGCAGTTCCGTCTTAGGAATACCCCTATGCCATAAGACCATCCACATAGCCCGGCTTCATCCATTCCACATTTTCATGGTTGAAAAAAGGTTTCAGCTGGGCCTGCAGCTCATTCATTCTGGATTCGGGCAGCTTTTGAAAATTCTTGATCACCTCAATGTTGGTGTCAATCACCTCCTTGCTGTCCATGGCGATGTTGGCTGCTGTGGTGTGATCCAATGACAGGGCATATTTGATCAGATCGGTGGCTTTCAAAGTGCGAATGCTTTCTCTGGGCCGGATGACTTTCATGCCCAGTATTCCCATGTTTTTTGAAGCTGCTGCCGGCATGGCCCTTTCTTCAAAGTTCTGGTTTTCCTGCATGTGATTCAACGCGATGAGCATGGTATCCAGATCATAATTGTCGGCCACGTATTTCATGGCTTTGGCGGAAGTATGTCCAGTGAATCCAATAAACCGGATCGCTCCCTGCCGCTGGTAATCTTTCAGCACCTGGTATACGCCATCCAGGTTCCTGGCATCTTCCATCCCACTGATTGAATGGATCTGGTAAAGATCAATATAATCGGTATTCAGTCTCTCAAAGCTTCTTTCAATGGTGCGTTTGGCTCCCTCGGCATCCCTTTCCTGTACCTTTGTTGCCAGGAACACTTTTTTCCTGTGGGTCTTCATCAGCCTTCCCAGCCTTTCTTCACTGTATTCATTTACATTTTTGTAGCTTGCGGCAGTATCCCAGTAATATAATCCTTTGCTCAGGGCATATTCGAGTAATTCAAGACCCTTATCCGTGTCTTCTTTCATAAACCGGGAACCGGTACCATAGGTAATCATGGGTATCTTTACGCCTGTTTTGCCAAAAGTACGGGTGGGCAATCCTTTGGGATCATAGAGAACTGAATGGCCCTGTTTCCAGGCCAGTTGAGGTAAGATACCTGCGACAGCGGCAGCATAGGCTGTCTTTTTGATAAACTCGCGACGGTTGATGGTATTTTTAGGTTTCATAAATTAAAGGTTTTAATGTTATAGACACAAGAAATTAAAGCATTTATATGGATTTTGATTTAATATAACTAAATATCTGTATAATAATATGTAAAAATAGCAAAAAATTAAAGGAAAAGCTTATCAGGCTGGTATAAATTATTATTTGAAATCAGTTTAATCAGTTTCAATCATATTTTCCGATGTGTAATGGTTTTCCCGGATAGGGAATGTTGATCTCCGGATGACCATTAAAAATTAAATCTGGATTTTTTTGATCTTCCAGTTGTTTGATATGTTATGCAAATTCGTGGGCTGTTGGTCCTTCCGGGGAGTCTGCCCTTTACAGCAGTGTTTTTATTCCGGCTGGCATGCCGATAGCTTCCTGCATTGAAATGAGTAAAGGTCAAACAACTCCCTACTAGTTTATAAGTGAGCAATATGGCATAACATTAATAAAGAACATGCAACATATTTATATTGTGGAATTTAGTTAAACTGTTCTTGATAAGAACATTTTTTTCCTTTATTTTCGTTATGTAGAAAAAAGTTCACAGGATATGTACAATAAGAGTGATATGAATCAGAAGCCTGATCTTCCCTTTGAAAGGGACAAAGACAAGGAAACACTGAAGAGCGAAATAGCCGGGTCGCTAACCCCGGAAGAACGACTGAGCAAACTGACACAAATGATGGAGTTTAATAAAAAATTCAGTCCGAATTATAAAAAAGCTGTTGAGAAAAGATTGAGGAAAGGAAAAGGATATATTTTGAAATAAAGAATATTCATGAAGGAATTGGGTAGATTTTATTACAATATTTTACAGGCATTAGACCAGTACAATGTAAAATACCTGATTGTGGGTGGATATGCCACCAATTTTCACGGTGTAATCCGTTCTACCATTGATTTGGATCTGTGGGTTGATAAAAAAGAAGACAATCTGGAGAAGCTTTTCCACGCTTTCATTAGTATGGGTTATAACCAGTCAAGTTGCAAGGAAGCCATCACAGCCCTTAAAAAAGATCATCTTATAAAAATACCTCTTGATCATGATTTGGTCGAGATTATGGATGATTATATCATCAGAATGGATTTCGATCAGGCTTATGTAAACAGAGTAGAACGAGATATGGAAGATATAACAATTCATGTGATGGGCCTGAATGATTTGATTGTTATTAAAACAAAATCCAACCGTTATCAAGACCTGGATGATGCACGTAAATTAAAGGAATACAGAGGTCGGGAAGATAATTAACAATTTATTTGATATACTCAACAACTTCATCTAAAGCTTTATTGGCTTCAGGGAGATAAGAAACAAAGATGGTCCAGGTATGGCACATATGTTTTGCTTCCTGATAGTTCAATTCCAATCCGTTTTGACAAGCATATTCCAGTGGTAAATGTAAGGTCCGCTTACATAACCTCCGCCGTGAAGATAAAAAATTATTTTATCCTAGTTGACGGTTTCGAGAGTTAGCCGGATGGTTCTGCATCCTAAAAAATGCAGCTCCTCTATGCTGCAATGTTTTAATTGTTTTTCTTCCGGGCGTTTTATGTCTCCTTTACGTAAGGTTTCCACACTTAACTGGTCTTTAAAGGCAGTTTTGAAAGTATATCTGCCCACCATTTTCATGATTCTGCTCTGAGGACTTTCAATGGTCATTTTTATCGGTATTTTAGATTCATAAAATGAATATATTAATTAA
>CAYNPZ010000103.1:0-13152 GCA_964399175.1 uncultured Bacteroidales bacterium
ATAAAACAGAAAATAAAGATAATAAATATAATTGATCACAACCCCCGGTATTTTTATCAATGATCACTTGTTTTTCGTCGAAGGTTCATAACCTTTTTGTCTCCAATACACTATAAGTTATAAAGAAACAGGAAAAAACTGATTTCTGCAACATGGAAACAAACGCGCACAACATTAATAATCTTGGAGAAATGGATCAGAAAGCAAATGGAGAAGGGCGGACGAATAAGTACATCCTGCTCGTTGAGGACGATAAGGCAAGTTCATTGTATTATCAGGAATTGATCAAATTCATGGAATCTCCCGGCATGAATATCTTACTTGACGTGGTTTCCTCCGGAGAAGAAGCTCTTGAATACTGTAGTAAAAATCCTGTTGACCTGGTTTTATTGGATATCAGGCTCCCGGGAATGGACGGTTGGGAAACCGCAAAAGAGATTAAAGCCCGCAATCCGGAAATTGTGGTAATTGCTCAAACGGGTTACGGTCTTTCGGGTGATTACCAAAAAGCCTTAGATGCCGGATTTGATCATTATCTTTCCAAACCCGTCTCTTTTGATAAATTTATGGATACGCTTTCGCGCTTTCTTTGAGAATAGGACAGCGGGCTTTGTATATCGCCACCTCTGTTCAAACCTTATAGGTTTTAAGGAGGGAAATCTGAAACCTTATTGTGTATTTTTCGTTAAATGGTGTGTAGTTCTGAAAGTGAATTTCAGGACTAACAATTGGGCTTAAGGGCTGGGATCCATCCCAAAGTGGGATGGATCTCGTCTTCCCAACCAGGATAACTGTATATTCCCTCCGATTATTATTATCTTTACCCTTCATTTTAAACAATCAAGCCATGAATAAAATTATATTGTATGGATCGGTTGCGTCCCTTTTATTTATTTTAGTGTTTTCCTGTAAAAACAAGCAACGTATGAAACCTGAAGATATTCAACCCCCGGATGCGAAAAAGATACCAAAGGAGCTTACCATTCACGGGGACACCCGTGTTGACAATTATTATTGGCTAAACCAACGGGATAACCCGGAGGTACTCGATTATCTCAGGGCTGAAAACGAATACAAGGAAGCTGTACTGAAGCCCACAGAGGACCTTCAGGAAAAGCTTTTTGAGGAAATGAAAGGAAGGATCAAGGAAGATGACAGTTCTGTTCCTTATAAGAAGAATGGTTATTACTACTACAGGCGTTATGAAAAAGGTAAGGAATATCCCATATATTGCCGGAAAAAAGGTTCTCTTGATGCTGAAGAAGAAGTAATGCTGGATGTCAATGAGATGGCAAAAGGATATGACTTTTACAGAGTGGTGGGATTAAGTGTCAGTCCGGACAACAATATGTTGGCCTATGGTGTGGATACCGTCAGCAGGAGGAAATATACCATTCATGTAAAAAACCTGGAATCCGGAGCAACATATGAAGATGCCATTCCAAGGACTACTGGCAGAGCTGTGTGGGCCAGCGACAACAAGACCTTGTTTTATACTCAGAAACAGGAAGAAACCTTGCGTTCTTATAAAGTTTTCAGCCACAAGCTGGGTACCGATTTTTCAGAAGATCGGGAAGTCTACCATGAAGCCGATGAAACTTTCGATACCCGTGTTTTCAAAAGCAAATCGGAGCAGTACATTATGATTGGCTCGCACAGCACCATGGCCGACGAATATCGCTATCTTTCCGCTTCGGACCCGGATGGGGATTTAACCGTTATTCAGCCCAGGGAAAGGGGGCTGGAATATTCGGTCTCCCATTTTAATGGCTCCTTTTATATCGTGACCAACTGGAAGGCCCAAAATTTCAGGCTTATGAAAACACCTGTGGGCAATGCCAATAAAGAGAACTGGGAAGAAGTGATCCCGCACCGCGAAGATGTTTTCCTCGAAGGTATAGAAGTATTCAGGGATTTTCTGGTAGTGGACGAAAGAAAGGAAGGACTGACCCAATTGAGGGTGATCAACTGGGAGAGCGGAAATGAACATTATATCGATTTTGGTGAGGAGACTTATTCTGCTTATATTGGAACGAATCCCGATATTAACAGCAAAACGCTGAGATATGAATATAGCTCACTGACCACGCCCCAGTCCACCTATGATTATAATATGGCGGGCAGGAAGAAAGAGCTGAAGAAACGGGAAGAGGTGCTGGGTGATTTCAGTCCCGAAAATTATGAGACTAAAAGGCTGTGGGCTGAAGCTGACGACGGAGAGAAAATACCAATGTCTGTGGTTTACCGCAAAGGCATCGAGCTTGATGGCAGCAATCCGGCCCTTCTATACGGCTATGGTTCCTACGGGTATACCCGGGATCCGAGTTTCAGTTCCAACCGCATGAGCCTTCTGGACCGCGGTTTTGTATATGCCATTGCCCACATCCGCGGAAGTCAGTACCTGGGAAGGGGATGGTATGAAGACGGCAAGCTGCTGAACAAGAAAAATACTTTCACCGATTTTAACGACTGCGCAGAGCACCTTATTCAGAAAGGATACACCAGTCCGGAGAATTTGTATGCCATGGGCGGTAGTGCAGGAGGTTTGCTGATGGGCGCCATCGTCAATATGCAGCCTGAACTGTACAATGGAGTCATTGCCGCCGTACCTTTTGTGGACATCGTCACTACCATGCTCGATGAAAGCATCCCGCTTACTACAAGTGAATTTGACGAATGGGGCAATCCCAAGAAAGAGAAATATTATGAATACATGCTGTCGTATTCCCCTTACGACAATGTGAAAGAGCAGGAGTATCCCCATATGCTGGTCACCACCGGCTTGCATGATTCACAGGTGCAATACTGGGAGCCGGCCAAATGGGTAGCCAAACTGAGGGATAAAAAGACGGATGACAATATACTTATTCTTCATACCAATATGGAAGCAGGGCACGGCGGAGCTTCAGGACGATATGAAGCCCTGAGGGAAGTGGCCAGGAATTATGCGTTTATCCTGTATCTGGAAGGGATTGAATAAGGCTAAGGGCAGAGAGCGAAGAGCATAGGACTAAGGCTGTCCCGTGTTTACCTCTGCATTTGTTTCAAGTTTCAGGTTTAATGTTTAATGTTTAATGTTTGAGGCTAAGGAAGATTGGCTCCAGGATTAATTCCTTTCTCATTTCCTCTTCTCCTTTTCTTGTACTATCGTGCAGTCGTGTATTCGTTAATAATCTACGAGACATGAGCCCTGCCTCTATACTCCTGGCTGTAACTCCGTAATTTGCCAACTGATTTTTTACCCATTACCAACTTCTTCCCCCAATCCCTCTCAAACTATAAGACTTCACGTCAAAATACCAAATGACCACCGAATGACAATTTAATGACCCTTGTTTCCTGGCAGCTTCAGCCCTTGCAACATTAAAACTCCAGCACGCCAATTCCTCAATTCTGCAAGAGATCATTATTTATTTGCCTTCTCATAATAATGGTCCGCTTTATCCTCTTCTTGCAGGCGCTTGTAAATGTTGCCCATAAATTTCGCGTATTCGGGCCTGGGATCTAGTTCGTATAATTTTTTGAAATATTTAAGGGATTTTTTAAAAGTCGGGTACACTTCATCCAGCTTGTTCAGCAACCGGTCGTACTGGCTGGTGGTCCGGTTGTTTTTGTAGGCCTTCATTTCTTTGACATAGATATCTTCAGCTTTCCAGAAATATTTTTTGGCATACCATTCAAGGGGGGTTTTATTGTTTGGTTCGATCTCTAAAATCTTTCCTGCAAGGGTATCACACAGGGAGTCGTTTTCCAGGTTTTTGTTCACGGTCAGATACCCGGTAAGCAGGTCCGGATCGGATTGGGCCCGGCTTTCGATTTCCGGCCATATCTCCGCTGCCTCATTCCATTGTTCACTTTCAACATAAGTTTCAAACAATCGGGCGGTTAAGGTATCGATTTTCTCTCCTTCCGGATATTTTTGATGATAACTTTCCAGCGCCTCTATTTCTTTGGATAAATTGTCCAGGGTTTTGTTAATTTTTGCGAGCGTAGTATACAGTTTGGGTGATACATATTCGAGGTATTCTGATTTTTCCAGGTAATTCCGGGCTTTTTTAGGTTTTTCCAGTTTCAGGGCTGCCATTCCTGCCTTGTAATAGATCTCCGCATCCGCTCTTTCTCCTTTGCTTTCATATTTTTCAATCACCTGGTCCCAGGCATTGAGCGCTGCTTCATAATTTCCCTTCTGATAAGCGTTTTCTCCTTCTTCTGTAAGCTGGTTCACTGCACATGACTGGATGATCAGAACAATGACAAGCCCTTGTAAAAGTCGGTTTAATTTCATGTTTATGTCTTTAGTTAAGTTCGCAAACCTAAGAATAATTTTTACACATAAAAGCAAGATAATCATAATAAACGTTAAAAATCCTGTTTGTTAATTTTTGTTTGTTCATGATAATTAAACTGATGAATGAAACCTGAAATCTGAAACGAGTTACTCTGCGCCGTTAGCTTTTCTTAGTTGGCAAACACCCGAAATCTCCGGCTTATCCTCCAACTTGTATTTTAACAATGTGCCAATGTAACCATTTAGCAATTCAATCAACCTCCTGTAGCCCCTCTGTTCTTAGCCTCAGCCTTAGCCTTAGCCTCATCCAATCCCGCCTGCCGGCGGGCAGGCATCCAATCACTCAATCATTCAATCATTCTTAGAGCCCCAGCCTGTAGGTAAACTTCACCAGAAACACATTTTCCGGGTAGATGCCGAACAGATCATTCAGGTCGTTCTGCAGGTTGAAGTTACCAATGGGATTGAAACCGTTGCGGTTTTGCGACCATACCAGGTATACTGTGGATCCGGGTATGTATTCCCAGCGGGCCACCAGGTTCGATTTGAATTGCAGTACATTGAAATCGGGTGCTCCGAAGGCGTAATCTGTTGCTCCATCCCTGTTTTCATCTATACTGAAGTGTCCGTTCTGCTGGTTGATCTGGTCTTCCGTAAAGGTGTGGAAACGATCGTGATAGTTTTCAGCAGTGGAATTGGTAATTCGTTTGAAATCCGAATATTTACCGGCGGCTATGAAAGGCTGTCCCCAGTATTGAAGAGACAGATCGGGCGTGAGACTGAAGTTCAGCCTCAGTGACATGCTTAGTGTGGCCCGGTCAATGGTGGCCATGATATAGCGTTTCTGCGCGTTGTATTTTGTGGTACTGACATACTGAAGCTTATTCTCCTGAAAGCTTAGCGATGGACTGAGGGATATGTTAAGTGTATTGTGGGGAATATAAGTAATATCGGAAAATAAGCTGGTTCTATGGGCACTGTTGTGTGCATCCCAGCTCTGATGGCTGCCAACGCTGAATTTGAGCTTTTTCCTCTGGTCCGATTCGATCCGTAGCCAGTAACGCAGGTAGCCAGGTTCCTTCAGGAATGGTCCGCCTCTCAGTGCTGTTTTTGAGAGTCTGGTTGAACTGCCGTTGAGACCAAAACCCAGTTCCCAATAGTTTTTGAATTGCATGTTCATATTGATGTTTCCTCCGGTGTACAGGTGGTTTCCACCGTAATCCCAGATTCTCCACTGGTTGACACTTACCCTTAAATTTCTGAATATCATAAAGGGTTCCCACATTCTGTAATTGGCAAAAGCCAACTGAGATACTTCATCGGCATCCCGCTGATAGCCCATATCGTTCAGTTCCAGTCCCGGCGATTTCCAGTTGAAGAAAGCGCCATAATTGAAATGCCCTTTTCCTAACTTAAGGAACATCAGGCTACCGCCGTGCCCTGAAAGGGAGTTTCTGGCCGTATCCAGTGAAATGTGATCCACATCAGGGCGCTGGTAATAGCGGGCAGAGGAGCGCTGGGTCCTGGTAATGGCTTCCTGGCTGCCCCTGACATGGCTGGCTGTGCCCCGGAAGGCAATCTGATATGTTCGGTCGGACCACCGGTGTTTGAAATTGAGACCGCCGGTATAGGCCTGATCATGCATAAAGTTAAGATGATCTGCTTCGATCCGCCGGTTGGTGGCTGTGGCAATTCCTCCAAGCATGGTTTGCCCGTCATTGAAGTCTTTTTGCAGCCTGCCCAGGAAATAGTTGGAAAGGGGTTCCACCGTTTCAAAACGGGAATTGTTTTCATCACTGATCTTCGCCTTTTCTTTTGAAGTCATGCTTTCCATAACACCAACAGACCAGCCGTCCCGGGTTTTGCCAGTCAGTTTCAGCGCACCGAGTATATCGGTGTTATCAGGGGTCCGGGCAAATTCGCCTTCCCGGGTTTGCGGATTGTAGCTGGGGGATTGTCCGATCCTTCTTGAATAAAAGAGGTTGTCCCTCATAAAGTCACCCAGTTGCATCAGCCGAAAATCCATAATGCTCTGTCCTTCGATAAAGAAAGGCCTTTTTTCTTCGAAATAGGTTTCATAGGCTGTCAGGTTTACCCGGGAAGGGTCTGCTTCCACCTGTCCAAAATCCGGATTGATGGCCATATCAAGCGTAAGGTTGTTGGTCACTCCCAGTTTTCCGTTGAGCCCGGCACTAAGATTTTTGTTGGTGCCCGATGCTTTGAAAGGGTTTTCTTTCACTTCATCGAATCGTTCAAGTTGCGTAACGGCATAGGGGGTTATTGACTTTTCCTTTTGGGGTTTGATGCCATTCATTCCTTTCAGTTGCCCGAACTCGCTCACCCATCCTCCGGCATCCTGGGGGATGAACTTCCACAATACTTCTTCTTCATTCCGGTAGATGGTTCGCTGTACCTGAAGGCCCCACTCAGAGTCACTTTTCTGGCTGAATCTAAGCTGAGTGAAAGGAATTCTCATTTCAGCCTTCCAACCCAGGCTGTCAACACCTGTTTCCACATACCATATCGGATCCCAGTTGTAATCCTTGTTCATGCCGTCGTCGCTGATCACCCAGTCGGTTTTCACACCGGCAGCACTTACAAAGAATGAGAACGCAGTGCGTTTGTCATTATAGCTGTCGATCTGAATACCCACCTGGTCGCCTTCCAGATTGTCCCTGCGGGATAGCCTTTTGACGATGCTGTCGGGATGGGTGTCATAAGCCCTTATAGCAATGTACAAATAATCATTGCTGTGAAGCATTTTGAATTTGGTCTCCTGGGTGGGCGTTCTTCCTTCATAAGGCTCCACCTGCAGGAAATCATTCATCCACTCAAGCTGTTTCCACGCCGTCTCGTCGAAATTTCCATCAATGAGGGGTGGCTCACTGTTGATTTCATGGATCATGTATTGTTTGTTCTGCGCTGTTACCAGAGAGGTCATTAATGTCGTTAATATTATCAGGATGCTCGTTCCAATCCGTTTCATAAGCCAGAGTTTTTTTGTTTTAGTTTCACTTCGTTTTCTATGACGCTGTTTTTTAAAATTGGTTACTGTTTTTTTCATAATGTTCATTGTATGGTATTATATCTATATCAATTTCTGTTCCAAAATCTATATAATACTAAAAATGAGGTTTTAATAAAGAAATCAATTTCAGTAAAGTGTTCGTAAATGAACAGGTGGTGTTCGGTTTAAATTTTTCATGAGAAGTAGACGATTGTATTTTATAAATGATGCATGAACAGATAGCAAATTTGAGCCTTTCCTCTCTGAACTTGAGAAATGAGTAGGGGAGGTTGTATCCGGGAGCATACGGGCCCGGGATATAACTGAGGAATATATCGATCTGGAAACACGGCTTGAGAATAAAAAGAAATACCTTGGCCGGTATCATGAACTACTTGAGAAAGCCAATTCTGTGGAGGATATGCTTAAAATACAGGAACAGATCCGGCAATTGGAAGAGGAAATCGAGAGCGTTAAAGGTAGATTGATGTTTTATGCCTGAAATTATGGGGTGTCAGTAAGGTGAGAAGGCGGGAAAAGGAGAAAACGGGAACATGAGAAAATGGGAAAAGGAGAAGGTGAGAAGACGGGAACATGAGAAAAAGCAAAGCGTTTAAGGTTTCAGGTTCAATGTTTGAGTTCAAATTTGTTAATTGTTAAGTTGAAATAAAGGCTAAGGAGGCTAAGGCTAAAGAAGATTGGCTCCCAGATTAATTCATCACTCATTACTTCTTCTCCTTTTCTCGTCTTCTTAGTGCTCATCTTCTCGTCTTCCCGTATTCTCTTTTTTTCGTGCTATCGTTTCGTCGTGCAGTCGTCAATAATTTCCGAGACGCAAGCATTGCTTTTCTACTGCCGGCTGTAGCCACCTCCTTTGCCAACTTATAAAATGAATGAATATCTCTGCCAACTGTAGCTTTCAGGTTTTGCCAACTGCTCTTTGCCAACTGTATTGCTATATCTTATTTCCTTAAATTTGATTCTGCAATATAGTAAGCTGATTCATCATATCCCCTCCCCATAGCTGAAGTTCATCGTCTGGGCTTTCTGCTGTACAATTTTGGATTTTGGCGGTACGCTGCGTGTCAGCCACACGTTACCTCCGATAACGGATCCGGCGCCGATTGTTACCCTGCCCAGTACGGTGGCTTCTGCATACATCACCACATCGTCCTCAACAACAGGATGCCGGTCCACGCCTTTAATGGGATTTCCGTTTTCATCCAGGGGAAAACTTTTGGCTCCGAGGGTAACCCCCTGATAAAGCTTGACGTTCTTACCGATAACACAGGTTTCTCCGATCACAACACCGGTACCGTGGTCGATGACAAAGTTCTCACCTATCCTGGCCTCGGGATGGATATCGATGCCCGTAGCTGAATGGGCCGTCTCAGTGATAATACGGGGCAGAAGCGGAACTTCAAGATTCTTCAGCTCATGAGCTATTCTGTAATTGGTTATTGCCCGGATGCCCGGGTAGCTGAAAATGATCTCCTCAGGACTTTTGGATGCAGGATCGCCGTTGTATGTCGCCTGTATGTCACTTTCCAGCATGTTTCGAAGCTCAGGCAGTTTTTCTATAAAAGCAGAAGCAATATGAGGAGCCCGGTTTTTACACTTTTCGCATTCCTCATAGGTTTTGCTGGGACAGCCGAAACAGATCCCCCGGCGGATCTGTTCTGTGAGATTTTCGTACACCCAGTCTACATTCCTTCCGATATGATATTTGAGCGTATGGCTTTGTATCTTGGATTCACCGAAATATCCGGGGAACAGAATGGCTCTGGTCGTTTCGATGATGTCATAAAGCGTATGAATTGAAGGCATGGGCTTACCATGTCCCGGCATGTAAACCATTTTATAGAGTGAAGGCTGCGAAAGCCTTTCAATCGTTTTTTCAATGGTTGTTCGCTGTGCATCTTTTATTCCTTCCATGTCATTCTGCATTTGGGTTGTACAGTGGCGTACTCAGATAGCGTTCACCGGTATCGCACACCACAGCAACTATATTTTTATCTTTGTTTTCAGGTCTTTTGCCTATTTCAAGAGCAGCATGTATGATTGCTCCGGTAGATATACCGCTGAAAATACCCTCTTTTACGGACAGGTTTCGGGCCATTTCCATGGCTTCCTCATTTCCAACGGTAAACACCTCATCAAGGATATCCACATTCATGATGCCTGGAATAAATCCCGCTCCAATTCCCTGTATCTTATGCTTTCCGGGTTCTCCACCTGACAATACAGGAGAATCTTTCGGTTCTACAGCCACTATCTGGATATTCCTGTTCTTTTCTTTCAAAACTTCACCAACACCTGTAATGGTACCGCCGGTTCCTACTCCGGCTAGAAAAATATCCACTTTCCCGTCTGTATCATTCCATACTTCCCGGGCAGTGGTTTTTTTATGCATTTCTACATTGGCTTGGTTGTCAAACTGCATTGGTATAAAACCATGCTCGTATTTTTCCTCAAGCTCCCGGGCTTTTGCAATGGCCCCTTTCATGCCCTCTTCAGCAGGAGTGAGTTTTATTTCTGCCCCAAAGGCCCGGATCAGATTCCTCCGTTCTACGCTCATACTTTCAGGCATGGTAAGTATAACACGATAACCTCTGACAGCACAAACCAGGGCAAGTGCAATACCTGTATTCCCACTGGTAGGTTCAATAACCACCGAATCCTCTTTCAGTATGCCCCGCTTTTCAGCATCATCGATCAGGGCGAGGCCCAGGCGATCTTTTACCGAACTGCCCGGGTTGTAGTCTTCCAATTTGGCAAACACGTTTGCACTCACATTTTCAGTGACCTTGTTAAGTTGCACAAGAGGCGTGTTCCCTATTAATTCCGTTACGTCTTTTGCTATTCTCATAAGCTGCCAGATTAAATGTTTGTTTTTTAATTATACCAAATATCTGAATAAATGTTGGCTTATCAATTTAACACAATATCGCCTCAATTGTTTTTTTGATATTGTAACGGATTATTTGTAATATTATCATGAATTAATTTGTCATAAAAAATTATATTATGCTCATCAAAAATGGATATGGATATCTTATCGTTTTTAAAGCGAACGGATGAGCACATTGTTTTTATTAAACAGCATTAAAATTATAAAATCCAAGGATATGATCGGAATAAAACGGCTACTGATTTTAATTATTGCCGGGATGGCCGGGGTCTCTGCCTGCCATACGGTAAGTAATGTATCTTCAAATTACCGCGATGAATCAATAGTGATTGACGGCAAACTTGATGAATGGAAAGAGGATGCGAATTACGCCAGATCTTCCAACTTATATTATTCGGTTAATCATGATGAAGAAAATCTTTACGTGGGACTGATGGTCAAGGATGATATGGTTCAGCGTAAGATACTGATGTTTGGGCTGACCTTGTGGGTCGATACCACCGGCGGCAAAGGGCAGATGCGGGGTGTGCGCTATCCCATCCCTTCGGAAAAACGCCGCGAAGTTGAACGAAGCTCTGCGGGTGAAAGTGATCTCCCTGAGAGGGCCCGAAGAGCAATTCCGAAAGACTCCAGAACGGTAATCGGCCCGGCAGTCATGGATAAGATAACGTTACTCGGTTTTAATGATATTGAGGAAGAAACTGTTTCTATAGCAGAGAACACCGGAATTGAAGTAAGAATGCAGCGTCAGAAAATGATTGGGCTGACCTACGAAGCAAAAATACCTGCAGATATGATTTATGCCGATGACGTGCTTAGGGGCAAAGACTTAAGCCTTGGCATCATTACAGGGCATCTGGAACTTCCGGATCGCAATTCCGGATTGCTTTCGCCCGGCGGGATGGGACCCGGTGGGGGAGGTGGTATGTATCCCGGCCGTGGCGGCCAGAGGGGAGGAATGGACAGAGGCCGTGGGAATATGGAAGAGCTCCGGAAAAGCACCAAGTTGTGGCTGAAAGGTATTGAATTTGAAGATGAAGGCCAATAAAATAAAACTATGTATTTGTAATCACTCATTTTTTTTATTTGTCCCTCAAGGAGAAAAAAAATCTACCGTATCATCGGTTCGTCGTTCATTATTCGCTTCATCCGGTTGGCACCAAATACTAAATTAAGCCCGAACCGAAGGTTGAAGGCTTTGGTATGGCCCGGCCACAAACCGGCAGAAACAACATCCGAAACGGTATATACCTGGAAGGGGCCAAGCCGCAGTCCTACACCCAGCCCCAGATTGTTGAATGCCCGGTTCATCACCGAATAGCTTGCGGAGAAGGAGACGCCGGGTATGGGACGGGTATTAGCAGAGAGGGTGAAGCTTTGGCTGACATCCCCGCCGAAGAAAGTTGTTCGGGAGAGAAAGCCGAAATCTACCTTCCGGCTCAGTTGATAGTTGCCACCAATAAAGATTTTGGGTCCCAGAAAGTGGAGGTATCCTTCCTCACTATAATTTAGTTTTGTAGCTTCCTGAAGGGAATCAAGCAGGGCACCGGCAGGGTCTGAATCCGTTTCTTCCTGGAATTCCGAACTGACATCGATACCAGTGTAGGAGAACTGCCCGTTGACCGTATAACGGTGGGAGTAGTTGCTGTAGTTGATAAAGCCCAGGTCGGTAACGCTGGCTGAAAGCTCGATATCATCCATTAAACGGTAATTGACACCAAAGTCAAAGGCAAATCCGGGGTTTTTGAAAAGATCGTTGATCTGAGGTTCGATGCCTTCTATTTCATCAACGAAACCAAGGGAGTCGGTAGTTACTCCCACCGGCCCCGTGCCTTGTATTTCAATATCTGATGTAAGTGAAAGGCTATCTGCCATTTCGCTGGTATAAAGGTCAAGGTTGAATTCATCGGTCTGAAAGTTTGATAATCCGTTCAGGTATTTAACCCTGAGGCCAAAGCTAAGATCCTGATCCATCCTTCCGGAATAGCCCAGTGAATATTCAAGGTAATGATTGGTAAACATGTTGAAGTTACTCAGATTGGTGTGTTCTCCCTTGGTATTTCCTTTGGTGATGAAGGTCATCAGGTCTTTTGGATAGGAAAATTTAAGGGATGACTTCTGCCGGGCATGAAAAGACCAGTAGCTCTGGCCCGCTCTGAATCCAAAGCCTAGCAGATTGGTGGAGAACTGGGTGAAGAATGAATTTTTGGGTTTCAGCGTATTGAGAAAATCATCTATGTTGGCATCGGGATGCAGGAAAGTGATCAGTGAGTCATTTACCGGACTTTCCATGATGATGTCATCATACGTGAGGGTGTTGTTCCCCACATTCATGTTGATGTCGGATATGCCCGGAAGGTTAAGATAGCCGTTGGGGACCGGTTGTCTTGCCGGATTCATCAGCGACATCTGGGGGATCCGGTCCATATAGTAAAGGGTATTGATTTCCTGGGTAAATGAGGTAATAGGGATTACTGATATAAAGATTAATGAGGCAATTATCCTGCAGATCTTTTTCTTCATGGTCCTTTCGTTTTAAAAATTAAGTTTGGTTCCGGTTTCATCAATTCCCATTCTGAAATCAAGCGTATAATCAGTATAGAATTTCACCCCGATGAGGTTTCCATCAGCATTTTGAGAGGTCGATACTGTAGCTACCAGCGCCAGCTGGTTGGTTTCGTTAAGCAACTCGATTTCATCTCCGCTTATGTGAAAATAAACCACATTTTCACTGGCTGATTGTACACTTCCATTATCGTCTACTTCAGGATGTAGGAATGTGATGAGAGAATCATTACCTATAGTAGGGTATTTTTTTATAATATCACTGTACGTAAGAGAATTATTGCCGATATGGAAGTTTATATCCGATAATACGGGGAGATTGAGGTAGAAGTTGCAAGCAGGTTGATTTGCCGAATTCATATGGGTGATCTGGGGAATCCT
>CAYNPZ010000104.1:0-13099 GCA_964399175.1 uncultured Bacteroidales bacterium
AATGGGCGCCGCTCACTTAAGACTAACCTGCCTGCCGGTTGTTTCCAACAGCAAAAATGCGCAGTACTGGGAAAATATGCCCGATCCCAATGAATATATGCTGGAGAGACTGACTCATTAATATGAAAGACAATAACAACAATTAAAATTGAATAGCATATGAAGAATCAACCTTTTATTAAAATTTTTTTCCTTGCATTCGTTATAGTTTTTCTTCTTTTGGGGTGCTCGGAGAAAAACAGGGATGTTCTTAATCCGGGTGATTACAAGCATTACATCACCCGTTTCAATGAGAATCATACGGAGGTGTATCCGCAGTATATTCCAAACGATTCGGCCTGGGGTTTTCTGAAAAATAACATTCCCCTGCTGGATTGTCCCGATAAGGAGATTGAGCAAACCTACTATTTTCGCTGGTGGACCTTCCGCAAGCACATCAAGGAAACACCTGTGGGATTTGTGATCACCGAGTTTCTACCTGATGTGGGATGGTCAGGCAAGTACAATACCATCAACTGTCCTGCAGGACATCATATCTATGAGGGAAGATGGCTGAGAGATCCCGTGTTCATTAGCGATTACATTAACTTCTGGCTGAAACATTCCGGTGATGGCATCCGAAGTTACAGTTTCTGGGTAGCTGATGCTGTGCTGGCTTTTAATAAAGTTTACAGGGAGGATTCTGCCATGACTGCGCATTTGCCATATCTGGTTGACAATTACAGGAAGTGGGAGGAAATAAGGAGAGATAGCGGTAATACCCTGTTTTGGCAGTTCGACAACCGGGATGGCATGGAGTTTACAGCAAGCGGTCGTATCATTAAAGGAGAGAAAAATGGTTGGGTTGCGGCTACCCGCCCAACCATCAACAGCTATATGTACGGAGATGCACGGGCCATTGCCCGCATTGCCGAACTGTCCGGCAAAGAAGAGCTAAAAAACACCTATGATGAAAAAGCTTCGAGGCTGAAATCATTTGTTCAGAAACGATTGTGGAACGATAGCCTGAATTTCTTTACCGTCATGCCCCGTGATTATAACAAAACAACCAAACCATTGGATGTTCGGGAACAGATAGGGTATGTTCCTTGGTATTTCAAACTTCCGGACGATAACGCCACTTATCCTATGGCCTGGAAGCAGCTTCAGGATACCCTGGGGTTCAAAGCCCCGTATGGTCCTACTACCTGTGAACAGCGGCATCCCTACTTTGAAGTAACCTATGAGGGCCACGCCTGCCAGTGGAACGGACCTTCCTGGCCTTTTGCCACTTCGCAGACGCTCACTGCAATGGCTAATCTGTTAAATGGCTATTCTCAGAAGGTGGTCTCAAAAGAAGATTATCTGAGACTGATGCACAGATATGCACATTGTCATAAGAGAACTAAAAACGATGGAAAAGAGATTGCCTGGATCGATGAAAACCTGAATCCTTATACCGGCGAGTGGCTTGCAAGAGCCATCATCGATCAGAATGAAGATTACCAATACGAGGAAAGAGGTAAAGCCTATAACCATTCAAGTTTTTGTGATCTGGTGATCAGTGGACTGATTGGTGTTCGCCCGCACCTCGGTGATAAGGTTATCATCAATCCCCTGATACCTGAACGTAAATGGGACTGGTTTTGCCTGGATCGTGTTCCCTATCACGGTGGTGAACTTACGGTTTTATGGGATACGACTGGTGAAAGATATCATCAGGGGAAAGGATTCAAAGTAATTTATAATGGCAGAACCATACACTCATCCGATAAAATAGAGAAATTTACAGTAGAATTATAAAATCAATAACCCAACAACAACGGAGGTACTCTATGAAACACAATATTTTAATTTCTGTTCTTTTTATAGCTGCAATAATGCTTTCTTGCAATAAAAGCGATGAGGTTACAGTAGTTCAGCAAACCGAGACCGATTCCACCAACGATTTTTATGTGAGTAACAGACCGCCTCTGGAGCCGAGCCCGCTCGTCAAGCTGCCTATTGGTAGTATCAAGCCCGAGGGCTGGCTGAAAAAGAAACTAAGGCTTCAGGCGGATGGCTTCCATGGTCATTTATCAGAGATGCGCAGGGACAAGTTCGGATACTCCCGTTCTGGTGAGTTTTTGAAAAAAAAGAATAATGCCTGGCTTGATCCTGGAGGAGAAGGTGAACATGGATGGGAAGAAGCACCTTACTGGCTGAAGGGATACAGCAACTGTGCCTGGGTGCTTGGCAATCAGGAAATGATCAAAGAGGCAAAAACCTGGATCAATGCCACAATCAAGAGTCAGCAAGAAAATGGTTGGTTTGGCCCGATCCAGAATATCACCCGCCTTGAAGGGAAGGTTGATTTGTGGCCGAATATGATCATGCTGTTTACTCTTAAGGATTATTATGAATATTCCGGTGATGAACGCGTGATTAGTCTGATGAAGGATTATTTCGAGTATCTGCAGACCTTTCCGGATGATGAATTTCTTGTGGGATTCTGGCCCAGGATGCGTGCAGGCGACATGCTTTATACGGTCTACTGGCTCTATAACCGCACCGGGGAAGAATGGCTGCTCGATTTTGCCGAAAAGACCCACCGAAATACCGCAGACTGGGACCGCAAGCTCGCAAGCTGGCACAACGTGAATATCGCTCAAGCCTTTGGAGAGCCAGCCACCTATTGGATGCAGTCGAAGGACAAATGGGATCTTCATGCAGCAGAGCGTAATTGGCAAAAGATAAGACGGCATTTTGGTCAGGTTCCTGGCGGAATGTTCGGCGGAGACGAAAATCCCCGTCTTGGATACGATGGACCCCGTCAAGCTATAGAAACATGCGGGATGGTCGAAGAGATGCTCTCGGACGAAATCCTCACCCGAATTACCGGGGACCTTAAGTGGGCCGACCGCTGCGAAACAGTGGCATTCAACTCTCTGCCGGCAGCATTTACTGCCGATATGAAGGCTCTGCGATACCTCACCGCCCCCAATATGCCCCAATCCGACAAGAAAGATAAAGGAGATGGGATAGAAAGGAGCGGTCCCCGGTTTTGGATGAATCCCCACGTCCATCGCTGCTGCCAGCACAACTCAGGCCACGGCTGGCCCTATTACGCCCAGAATCTCTGGTATGCAACCCCGGACAACGGACTGGCTGCTGTGCTCTATTCTGCCAGCAAAACCACAGCCAAAGTAGGGAAAGGCACGGAAGTGACCATCAAGGAAGATACCCATTATCCCTTCAGAGAGAAAGTTAAATTTACATTCAATACACCTGAGCAGGTTCAGTTTCCGCTGTATCTTCGGGTGCCCGGCTGGTGTAAAAATCCAAAAGTGGCCGTCAATGGGCAAAGTGTAAGTGTCAATGCCAGTCCGAGCTCCTATATCAAGATCGATCGGGCCTTCTCCGACGGCGACAAGATCATCCTGACTATGCCGATGGAGCTGTCGGTGAACAAATGGGAGCAGAACAAAAGCAGTGTATCGGTTAACTACGGTCCCTTAACCTTTTCACTCCAAATTGAAGAGAGAAAAGTCAGAGAAGGCGGCACGGACAAATGGCCTGCCTGGGAAATCTACCCCGATTCACCATGGAACTATGGCCTTGTACTTAATGAAGAGAACCTCACCCAGAACCTTGAGGTGGTTAAAAAAGACTGGCCCGATTCGAACATGCCTTTTACTTCTGAGAATGCTCCTATTGAGATCAAGGCCCAAGCCAGAAAGATCCCCGAATGGAACCTGAACGAAAAGGGACTGGTTGAGGAGATCCAGCAGAGCCCGGTCGGGACAGGCCAGCCCGTGGAGAATGTGACCCTTGTGCCCATGGGCGCCCAGCGTATCAGGATCTCTGCATTTCCCACCGTTTCTACTGCTGAAGATGCCTATGAGTGGGAGACCTCATCAAAATCAGAGAGAGAAGAATAGATTAAATAATAAGATTGAATTAAAAAAAGGATGCATCAACAGAGGCTTTGCGGGAAAGAGATATCGAGACCATAGCCACCTTCCATCATCTGCGAACCTTCAACTGGTATCTTCCCGAGGATAAACAGTATCTGGAGAAGCTGAAAAGGAAAGGTTCTCCGCTTTTTGAACCTGGGTATGGAGACCTTTACTGGAATGAATATACAAGGGATTATGAAGATTTTCTTAATGAATGGAAGGCAAAAGTCAAAGAAGTGATAGATAAATATAAACCTGAGGTTTTATGGTTTGATGGAGGAAAATTTCAGGAAGATCTTGCCTGCAAAATACACTGGAAGTATTGGCCCATTATTACAACATAGGAGAGCAGAGCAATAAAGAAATGGAGGTTCTGAATAAGCTTCCAACGTCAATGACCTTTAATTTTCCCAGAGATGTGGGAGAGTTGACATTCGAAGAAGGAAGAGACCGAAAAAGATATGTTGATTGGCCCTGGATTGATGACCAGAGAATTGGCAGAGGTTCTTGGGGATATGTTGAGGGGATGAAATTTAAAACTATAAATCAAATTTTGGATGGTTTTATTATGTAAATTAAGTTTAAAATATTTTAATCATCAATAATATGGAGAATGAGTAAATTAACAAACTAACGAATCTTGTATCAAGATCAACAAAATTGTTCAATTATGAAAAAGACAATACATAAAAAAATGAAAAAATTAAAAGGTTTATCATTATTATTATATTATGTTGTTATTAGCTTAACCTTAACTGCACAACATAAATTTGAACCAACAGTTTCTTCTTTAAAACATTATGAAACTCCCGATTGGTTCCGGGACGCAAAATTCGGCATCTACATTCACTGGGGCGGACAATCGGTTGACGGGGTGGCTGACTGGTACGCACGAACAATGTATAATCAAGGTTCGAAGGCTTACAAATATCACGTGAAGACATTCGGTCATCCATCGGAGGTGGGGTACAAAGAGGTGCTGAAACGTTGGAAAGCCGACCAGTTTGACGCCGATCGTCTCGTTCGGCTCGTCAAACAGTCCGGCGCGAAATACTTTACGCCCTGCGCTGTACATCACGATAACTTCGATCTGTGGAACTCGAAATATCAGCAGTGGAACGCGACGGAGGTTGGTCCGAAACAGGACCTTATCGGCAAGATGCATCGCGCGACGAAGAAACACGGCCTGCGCTGGGGGGTCACCACCCACCTTGCTCGGTCGTACAGCTGGTTCCAGACCAGCCACGGTTCTGACAATAGTGGGTCAAAGAAAGGTGTGCCGTACGACGGTCAAAATCCGAGGTACTGGCGCCTGTATCATCCCCACTCGGACGACTGGAATGCGGCTCATCCGAAAAATCCTCCAAAATCTTGGCGCATTGAGTGGAAGTTGCGCCTGAAGGACCTAATTCAAAACTACGATCCCGACCTGCTGTATTTCGACAGTGCCATTCCATTTGAAGGTAAAGACAATGGACAAACCGGCATGGAACTTCTGGCGTATTATTACAACAACAATATGAAACGCCACGGGGGATCGCTCCAGGCCGTGATGACTTCCAAGACGTATGACTCGAAGGACCACGGTCGAGAAATTCCCGGCGCCACTACCATTGACTTCGAACGAGGCCGTTCCAACCAGATTCGATCGCAGCCCTGGCAAACGGATGCTTCCGTGGGCCCTTGGTACTGGATGCGGGACGCCGATTATCGGTCTGCCCGGGAGATTGTGCATGAGCTTGTGGACATCGTGTCGAAACGCGGGAATTTGCTTCTCAACATTCCGCCGCGTCCGAATGGCGAACTGGACCCGGAGGTCGTCAAACTACTTAAGTCAATCGGTCAGTGGCTGGAGGTTAACGGGGAAGCGATTTACGAAACGCGCCCGTGGGAGGTCTACGGGGAAGGACCGTCCGTTGAAACACAGCAGAACCTCAACTTGCACGCACAGGTACCGGACATCAATTACTCGGCCGAAGACGTCCGGTACACCCGTTCAAAGGATGGGAAAACCTTAAATGTTTTTGTACTTGGTTGGCCTGAAGAAGATCTCACATTACAACAGGTGGTAATAAATAAGGCAGGAAGTAATACAAATGTGAAATTGCTTGGATATGAATCATCTATAACGTATTCAATAAATCAAAACAATAAAATCACAATTGAAGTTCCAAAGATGTTGGAAAAACGACGCCCTTGTAAGCATGCTTATTGTTTCCAATTAACAGGGTTTGATGTAACAGCTTTAGAACCTTATTAATAGCTTTACAATTAAGATTGGTTTAAGAGATTAGTTAGAGTCTGACTATAGACTATTAAGTCGAGTAATTATTTTTGTTTCAGAATTTTAGGTTACAAATGTATTTTTCAAATTTCCAGATCCAATGCAAAGACGCGATTTTATAACCCAAATGAGCCTGACAGGAATTGGAATGGTTATTTTTCCGTACTACATCTCAAAAAATTATTTCGATGCTCTTCCGGTGAAGGCAATTACGAATGCCCCAAATTATCACTGGTTTGGGTATTACGACAAGGAACAGCTTGATCCACAGGGCAAATATGCCCTGGGAATGGAAGTCGATTTCAGATTTCGTTCCCCCAGCCCTGATGATGTGATCGATATTGGTCTCCTTGATTTGGAAAATAATTATAAATGGGAGAAGTTGGGAGAAAGCAAATCCTGGGGATGGCAGCAAGGCTGTATGTTGCAGTGGCGCCCAGGATCGAATGAGGAAATAATATGGAATGACCGGGAAGGAGATCATTTTGTCAGTCATATTCTTAATATAAGAACCGGAAATATAAGAACCTTACCCAAGGCTATTTATGCTTTAAGTCCAAACGGAAATTATGCAATTGGAACAGAATTTAGCAGGATTCAAAATATGCGGCCTGGATATGGTTATCCAGGTATAAAAGATCCATATATTGATATAAAAGCGCCTGAAGATATAGGGATTTACCGAATGGATCTTAATACAGGTGCTACAAATTTAATTATTTCTTTAGCAGAAGTTGCTGAAATTCCTCATTTCAATAAATCTTTAAAAAATTATTGGCATTATTTTAATCATCTATTGGTAAGCCCAGATAGTGAACGATTTATTTTTCTTCATCGCTGTCGTGAAAATATTGCTAACAAAAGAGGTGCTGCACCATCGGGCGGATTTAGTACACGAATGTTTACGGCCAATAAATATGGAGAAGATAAATTTATTCTGGATCCTTCCGGCCATACTTCACATTTTATTTGGAGGGATTCCAAACATATTTGCACTTGGACTAAGCCTGTAGGAAAAAATTGTGGATTTTATCTCTTTGAAGATAAAACTCACAATATTCAACCGATTGGCCATGATCAAATGATTAGAAACGGACACATTTCTTATTTGCCTCTTCCCGGGAAAGATTGGATATTAAATGATACCTACCCGAATGAAGACAGAAAACAAACATTGTATTTATATCATGTTCCAACTCAAAGAAAGATAATTCTTGGTAAATTTTATTCACCACCTAAATATCAAGGTGAATGGCGTTGTGACTTGCATCCCAGATCCAGTCAAGATGGAACTAAAATAATTTTTGATTCAACCCATGAAGGAAAAGGAAGGCAGATGTATATGATTGATATAAGTGAAATAGCTAAAGAATAATAAAATAAATATTTTCTTAAAGTTTGAGGTAAATTGATATTAAAGGTTTATGAATTTCCTTGAATTCATAAAGAAATTTCCCGGACAGGTGATTTGTAAAGTACTTTTCAATGCCTACCGAGATATGAGGGCCATAGGTTCAACGAATCAATTAAGTATTTTGCCATTATGAAAAAAACAAATTTTCTGTTATGCTCCTTTTTGATTCCGGGATTGTTGTCTTGCGGTCAAAAAGAAAAGGATGAATCCAAAAAGTCTTACAACGTCTTGTTTATTGCTATAGACGATATGAACGACTGGCTGGGCTGCATGAACGGCCATCCCAATGCCAAAACACCAAATATAGACAGGTTTGCTGATCAGGGGGTGCTTTTTACCAATGCACATTGCCAGGCGCCGCTGTGCGGCCCTTCACGTGTATTCATTATGACTGGATTAAGACCTTCCACTACCGGAATTTATGGACAAATTGATGACAATGACATTCGGAAAGATAATCCGGTAACAGAGGATTTAACGCTACTACCCGAATATTTCAGCCAAAATGGTTACCATACCATGGGTATTGGCAAACTGTTTCACCGCCATGCCCCTGATGGTGTCTTTGATGAATCAGGAGGGAGAGTGCCTGGCTTTGGTCCGAAACCTGAGGAACGCTTTGTCTGGCCCGGATTGAATGGTAAAGATTTCAACAACGACTATGGCGGTACCAGCCCCGATTGGGGAGCTTATCCTGAGGTGGATTCATTCGTGTAACAGTTTATTAAAAAATTGAATTTCAAATTGATTTATTTACCAAAATCACAAACTTTGCTTGTATAACCATGGAACCCGCATGCTACTCATGTCCTTGTTGTGAAGGTTCCTAGATGCGGGTTTCATTAATGCCGGATTATCAATCTGCCCGGTGGGCCATTGAACGTTTAAACAGGGATTACGATAAGCCTTTCTTTCTTGCCGTTGGTTTCCTGCGACCACATGTACCTTCGCCATTAAACAATAATTTAGCGGGACTTTTTGAGTAGAGGTAATAATACAATACAAAAGAACCACAGTTATCCAAAATTATTTTTATTTTTCAATCGTTTGAATGAAAAACCAAAGTTATAATCAAATTCTGTAAATAGGGCTATGAAAAAACTAATCTTCCTCATGGCAGTTCCTTTGTTATTCTTTTCATGCACGAACAATCAAAAAGATGACGCAAAAGACCGAGGCGACGCCTTATACACCAACAACCAATCACCGCTGAGGGAAAACCCCTATATTGAATTGCCCCTGGGATCGGTTAAAGCTAGGGGATGGCTGAAGCAAATTCTGGTCCGCCAAAAAGAAGGCTCTACTGGTCATCTGGATGAGCTATACCCCGAGGTAATGGGCGAGAGCAACGGCTGGCTTGGCGGTAACGGCGATCAGTGGGAACGCGGCCCCTACTGGATCCATGGACTGATCACCCTCGCCTATACCCTGGATGATCAGAAACTGATCGATAAAACCCAGCCCTGGATCGAATGGATCCTGAACAGCCAGAAACCCAGCGGGTATTTCGGACCCGACAAGGATTTCGAGAAGAACCTGCCGGGCGTTCAACGTACCAACGCTGCTGATTGGTGGCCAAGGATGGTAGTGCTGAAGATCCTGAAACAATATTATTCGGCTACCCGGGATGAGCGTGTCATCGATCTGATGACCAACTATTTCAAATATCAACTGGAAACACTGCCGGAAAAACCCCTCGACAACTGGACCTTCTGGGCAAAATACCGGGGCGGCGACAACCTGATGATCGTCTACTGGCTCTACAACAGAACCGGCGACCAATTCCTCCTGGAACTGGCCGATCTGATCCATAAACAGACGTTCGACTATACGCATAAATTTCTGGAAACGGACATGATAAAGGATCATGAGCGGATCCACTGCGTCAACCTGGCCCAGGGCATCAAGGAGCCGGCCATCTACTATCAGCACAGCAACGATGAAAAACACATACAAGCCATCAAAACGGCATTTGTCGAAATTAAAAGGTTCTCAGGCCAGCCCCAGGGAATGTACGGCGGTGATGAGGCCTTGCGGAACAGGATCCCGACCAATGGCGTGGAACTTTGCTCTGTGGTCGAAATAATGTACTCCCTGGAAACCATCCTGGAAATAACCGGAGACGTTCAGTTTGCCGATCACCTCGAGCGGGTTGCCTACAATGCTTTACCTGCCCAGATAACCGATGACTTCATGGAGCGGCAGTACTTCCAGCAGGCCAACCAGGTGAATGTTACCAGAGAACATAGAAATTTCAGTCTCAATCACGGAGGTACGGATGTTTGCTTCGGTCTGTTCACAGGATATCCATGCTGCACTTCCAACATGCACCAGGGATGGCCCATCTTCACACAAAACGCGTGGTTTGCCACAGCAGAGGGCGGACTTGCCGCACTTTACTATGCACCCACGGAAGTAACGGCAAAAGTGGGAGATGGAACCGAGATCACCGTGGTGGAAGAAACGAACTATCCCTTCGAGGATAACGTGCGGTTTGAGATAAACATCCCGGAAGGGAAACAGGTCAGCTTCCCCCTTAAGCTCAGGATACCGGAATGGAGCAAAAAAGCCACCATAATGGTTAACGGGGAAGAGCATTCCAGTCCCGATGAAAACCAGGTGATCACCATCGACAGGCAATGGACAGACAAGGATGTGGTAGAGCTGAAATTACCGGCGCAGGTTGAGCTGAACCGGTGGCACGAAAGGGCTGTTTCCGTTGACAGGGGTCCCCTGAATTTCGTGCTGAAAATCGATGCAAAGTGGAACAAGGTGAAAAACACCAAAGATCCTGAAAGATACGGGGATTACTATTACGAGGTTACTCCTCAGTCTCCATGGAACTATGGCCTGATCGACGTTGCAGAAGACAAGATCCGGGATCAGTATGAGCTTATTAGAAACCAGAATAATGATTCTTTTCCGTGGAACCCGGAGAACACTCCCCTTGAAATCAAGACGAAAGCCAGGAGAATGCTAAACTGGGAGTTGTACAACGGATCAGCCGGGCCTTTGCCTTACTCCAATAAATATGGAGCAAAAACCGGCGATGAGATGGAGACCATAACACTCATACCCTACGGATGCTCAAGTCTGCGTATTTCTGAATTCCCACTGGTGGGGAATTATCATGTGATGCGATAACCAAAATTCGGATGAAAAACCCAAAAGAAAAGTAATCAAACCAAATTTTAGTTTCATGATGGTAAAAATCTGCTCATCCCTTTCAATAATATTCATGTTGGCCTGCTTCTCATCATGGGGCCAGGAAATTTCCGACCTCCCGTTGTATGGCAAAGAAAGCGTTGCTGTCAGTAAAGACTGGCTGGTGGAGGATATACAGCAAAAACAGAGGTTTACAGAGATGAGAACGGGCGCCTGGTGATGAGCAACGGTTTGATTGCCCGTACTTTTTCAATGGAACCCAACGGGGCTACGGTGGCCTATGAAAATTCAATGAATGGAGCCTCTTTGCTTCGTTCTGTCCGCCCTGAGGCAACCATCCAGATCGACGGTATGGATTTTGATATTGGTGGTTTGACCGGCCAGCCCATTCACAACTACCTGCTGCCGGAATGGCTTGAGGAAATGGAATCCATTCCCGGCTCCTGGAAATATAGCGGTTACACCGTTCGGGAAAATCAGGAGAGATTTGGCTGGAAAAAGCGAAGAGAATGGATGCCGCAGGACCTCCCATGGCCTCCGCCAGGCTTGGAACTAATATTTGAATACAAAGCCACGGATCCGGTCATTGACCATTTGATGGATCAAACATCCTCCAGCTTCAACTCCCGTAATGAATATGCTTACCTAAAGGATATCACCATTCGGATACATTATGTGATGTACGATGGCATTCCCTTGTTGAGCAAGTGGATGACGGTTGAAAATGATTCGGACAAGCAGATTGTGGTCAATCGCTTTACCAGTGAGATTTTGGCAGCAACAGAACCCGAGAGCTCTGTGGGAGTCAAAAAAGACTGGATGCTGCCGAATATTACGGTTGAAACTGACTATGAATTTGGAGGCGGCATGAATACGACGGCCAGTTTGGGTAAGAGCGTATTCTGGGAAGAAGATCCTTTGTATAAAACGCAGGTGAATTATCAACGTAAGGCCCCGGTTTTGCTGAAATGCCGGCCACAATACGGCCCTGCCCGGGCGGTTGCTGCCGGAGAGACCTTTGAGAGCTTCCGCACCTGGGAGCTTATGCATGACAGCCGGGAGCGCGAGCGAAAAGGACTGGCCCAGCGAAAAATGTACCGAACCATAGCGCCATGGGTTACAGAAAACCCCATCATGATGCATGTTCGCCGGGCTGATGAGGAATCGGTAAAGCTTGCTATCGACCAGTGTGCGGAAGTGGGTTTTGATATGGTGATCATGACGTTTGGAAGCGGATTCAATATAGAAGATACCAGTCAGGAAAACCTTGACCGAATGAAAAGCCTGGCCGATTATGCCCATTCCAAAGGAGTGACCCTTGGAGGCTATTCATTGCTTGCCAGCCGGCGGATAGGAGGAGGCAACGATGTGATCATGCCTGAGGGAATGTCACCGCGTTTCGGCAATTCCCCTTGCCTGGAGAGTAAATGGGGGCAGGAATATTTTCAAACCCTCTATGATTTTTATAAAACCACCGGACACGATATACTGGAACACGACGGATCCTATCCCGGAGATGTATGTACGGCAACCCATCATCCCGGCCATAACGGACTGAACGATTCCCAATGGAAGCAGTTTGACAGGATCAAAACCTTTTATCGCTGGTGCCGGGCCCGGGGGATCTTTCTGAACGTACCCGACTGGTATTTTCTGAACGGAAGCAGCAAAACAGGTATGGGCTACAGGGAAACAAACTGGTCATTGCCCCGGAAGCAACAGGAGATCATTGAACGGCAGAATGTTTATGATGGCACCTGGGAAAAGACGCCATCCATGGGTTGGATGTTTGTTCCTCTTACCGAGTATCACGGGGGTGGTGAAGCTGCTACCATTGAACCTTTGAAAGAGCATTTGCCTCATTATGGCCAGCGCCTGGCCAATCTTTTTGGGGCCGGCGTACAGGCTGCATACCGGGGTCCACGGCTGTACGATTCTCCGGAAACGAAACAAATGGTAAAAAAATGGGTGGACTTTTATAAAAAGCACCGCTCCATTCTGAACTCCGACATCATTCATGTGCGTCGTGCCGATGGAAGGGATATCGACTGCATCCTCCATGTCAATCCTGAGCTGGAAAAGAAAGGTCTGGCTATGGTATACAATCCGTTAGATGAACCCGTTAAGCGTAAGCTTACCCTTCCGCTTTATTATACCGGACTCACAGAGACAGCCCGTATAAGGGAAAAAGACGGAAAGCCCAAAACATACCAGTTGAACCGGGAATATGAGGTGGAGATTATGGTGGAAATAGAAGCCCATAGCGAAACCTGGTTTATCATTGAATGACCATCATGTGAATTTATGAAATCAACTTCA
>CAYNPZ010000105.1:0-6712 GCA_964399175.1 uncultured Bacteroidales bacterium
CATTGACGAAGCCATTGTAGCTTATAATGATTATGTGGGTGGATATGCCTTGCTGCTGCTTTTAATTCCCACTGGGTTGTATTTCATATTCAAACTGCGGTTTTTAAATATAACCAAGCTGGGGCATTCTATAAGGGTAATGAGTGGTAAATATGATGATCCTGAAGAAAAGGGAGATATCAATCATTTCAGTGCACTTTCCACAGCCCTTTCTGCTACCGTGGGTACTGGGAATATTGTTGGTGTTGCTCTGGCCATTTATTTTGGGGGTCCTGGTGCAGTTTTCTGGATGTGGATCACCGGATTTTTAGGAATGATATTAAAGTATGTAGAATGCACACTATCTAATAAATACAGAAAGTTCAACAGTGATGGAACCGTTTCAGGTGGTCCCATGTATTATATGGAATATGGGCTCAAAGATAAGCTGGGGAAATTTGCCAGAATCTTGGCTCTGATTTTTGCAGTGGCTACTATGATCTGTTCGTTGGGTACAGGCAATATGGCGCAGTCCAATTCGATATCCGATGCGTTAATGACCAATTACGCTGTTCCACATTGGTTTACTGGTCTTATTCTGACTACTTTGGTGTTGTTGGTTATTGTCGGAGGCATTAAACGGATTGCTGAGGTAACCACTCGATTGGTGCCTTTTATGGCTGTTTTATATTTTCTTAGTGCCCTTGTCGTGCTTATCGCCAATTATGATGACGTCCCCCAGGCATTTCAGCTTATTTTTCATGATGCCTTTACCGGTACTGCTGCTACGGGTGGATTTGTTGGATCTACCTTTATGATGACCCTGCTTTGGGGGGTAAGAAGAGGCTTGTTTTCCAATGAAGCCGGTCAAGGATCCGCCGCTATAGCTTTTGCTGCAGCTAGGTCAAGACATCCAGCAAGAGAGGGGTTGGTTTCTTCCGTTGGCCCGCTTATCGATACTTTGATTATCTGTACTTTAACAGCTTTGTTGATCATTGTGACCGGAACTTGGGATTCGGGTGAAAAAGGTGTGGGCATGACCATTCTTGGACTCTCAAAAGGATTGACCAGGCTGGGAATAGAACATACCGGGCGGCACATTGTGGGTGTAGGTCTGCTTTTGTTTGCCTTTTCCACGATGATCAGCTGGTCCTATTACGGATCCCGGGCAGCCAATTACCTGATGGGTGAAAAAGCCATTAAGCCTTACAGCTATGTGTTCGGTCTTTTTGTCTTCCTGGGTTCCATATGGGGCATCGACCTGGTATGGCACTTTGTAGATATGGTGATTACCTTCATGACCATTCCCAACCTGATTGCATTGTTATTGCTTGCACCTGTGGTATGGAAAGAAACCAAAAAATATTTTGCCCAGATGGAGAAGATTCACTACAGGCCGGATGATTGATAATGTTAATGTGTCATTCAATTTATTGAGTTCACAGCATACTTGTTGTTTACCTGGGGCGTTTTCTCTTTGACAGGTTAAAAGAAGGTATGAGGAAGTTAAAAAACAGCGAGTTAAGCAGAAAAACCATCAGGGAGTTTAAAGAAATCCAAAAATATCCTATTGTTCTGGTTCTTGATAATGTAAGAAGCCTGAACAATGTGGGAGCTGCATTTCGGACTTCCGACGCCTTTCTGATTGAGGGAATCTATTTATGTGGCATCACAGCCCGGCCACCCCATCGGGAAATTCATAAAACCGCGCTGGGTGCCACCGATTCCATCCATTGGGAGTACTATGAAAATACTGAAGATGCAGTTGAAGTTCTGAAGAAAGCGGGATATATGGTGATGTCCGTCGAGCAGGCTGATGGAAGCATCGCTTTACCTGAATTCAAACCAGGGAAAGATACAAAATATGCATTGGTTTTTGGGCATGAAGTGAAAGGTGTTCAGCAGAGTGTGGTAGACATAAGCGATTACTGTATTGAAATCCCCCAGTACGGAACCAAACATTCTTTTAACATTTCAATAAGTATTGGTATTGTATTGTACCACTTTTACTATCATCTGCATACAATTTGAGAAAGTATAAAGGGGAGATTGAATGCTGAGTGGTGATTGGTTTATATGTATAAAAAAATCCGGCCGAATTTAAAACGGCCGGATTTTTTTGTGGAATTCGTTTTATTTATTCAACAATGGAGTTGAAAGTTTCGTTTTCCATATATTCGACAAATTCCATGTCTGTTGCTGCCATTTCTGCCATTGAATCATCCATCTGGATGGCAGTTCTCAGGTTGCTGAATACGCCATCCTGATCGTTATTTCTTGCTGCAATAACAGCCTGCAGGTAATTGGTCATTCCGGTATCTTCCAGCTGATTCAGCATGGTTGAAGCATCTTGCTGGTCACCACTGAGCAGCATGGCCAGTGCAGTGTTGAATGATTCCTGGTTTTGCAGGTAGTTCAATGCAGCTTCGTAGTCACCCTGGATGATGTTAACTATGCCAAGGTTGTATTCAACGGGTTGTCCTGCGTCGGTGGCATCCTGGAAGTAATCTTTTGCTCCCTCTACATTACCTTCGTGCAGTGCAATAACACCCATGTTGTTCAGTACAAACGGAAGCCCTTCTTTAATTTCATTGGCCCTCTCAAGCGCATCTTCAGCTTCATTCAGATTTCCCTGCATCAGGTGTACGTATGCGATGTTGTTATGAGCCCTTGCGCAATTGGGTTCTATTTCTGCGGCAAGTTCATAGGCCTCCATCTTCTGGTTCGGCTCTGTGAAAAGCTGATTGCCGGCATAAAGTGCTGTTTCCAGATCAATGGTATCAGGCTGGGAATAGAGGAAATTCTTGATTTCTGCATCAGAAAGATGCTCTTTCTCAATCTGAACATTTATATCTGTTCTTCTCAGTTTGGGAAGAATATCTTCAGCCAGCACTTCAAAAGTTTCTGACATGTTCTTGAGCTCTTTCTCCCTAACATCAGGATCGGAATACATATTCAGTACGCGAAGGATAAGGTCTTTGTCCTGAATATTGGATTCCTGAACCAGCTTTTTAAAGCCTTCCCAGTCTTCTGTTGTGGCTTTTCCTTCGTAGATCCTCTGAGCTGCATCTTCGCTAAGTATTTCTTCATCAGCAACAGTACTCAGATACTCATTGGCAGTTTTTCTTCTGCCTTTTGACAGTCTTTCATTCAAATCCATCGGTCCATCCGGGGAAGCATAACCGTGTAAAGCGATCTGACTGTAATTTTTGTTGGTAGCTGTTTCTACTTCTTTAATGAATTTTTCCAGTTGTTGGATGTCATCTTTTTCCAATTCAGAATCCCTTACATTGGTACGTTCAATTACATAATGGATGTCAGCCATTTGTTCATGGGTAGTCACCCGCTGGAAATTGTCGGCTCCTGCTGTTGGTTTGGGATTCACCATTACCAGGTTAGAGGTTGCAATGACACCCTTTGCTATTTGTCTGTCGGGTAAAGTAACTGATTCATCATCATCGGCAACTCTGGCAGTACCTCTCATAACCAGTGTAGATTGCCGCATGGCTTCATCATAAGCAAAGGAGCCGTTGAATTCAATGGTTCCCCCGGATTCTAGTGAGATTACCTTGTTGTTGGCTTCTACCTCTGAACCCTGGAACGTTTTGGATTCAAGTTCTGTTTCTCCTCCTTCATGAGTCAATACCGGTGTGAATTCTACAATGGCATCTTCTCTGAACCAATCAGGAGGAATTTCTCCCTCAATTGAATATTCTACTTCACCTCCATGTGTTTCCAATACCTGTGGGGTGGTTGAAAACGTGAGTGTACTGTAATCTTCTCTCATTTGATCAAGACCTCCGCAGCTGCTTAACAGAATTGCTGCTATTAAAAATGACGCGAGATAATTTAGTTTTTTCATAGTTGCCTCTAATTATTTGTTTATGAATAAAGTTTACCCTAAATTGTGATTAGTGTAAGTACAAACTTAATAATGTTTTGATTAAAATAAAAATAATTTGGGTAAAATTATGCTAAATGGGGATTAAAAAATTGTAATTATAAAATTCCCATTGGTTAGATTTTTAAAAAATATAGCTGTAAAGAATTAATATTCAGTTTAGAGTAAAACGTACTGGTTGTAGGCTTTCTTCCTTACTTTTTTAAGTTTAAAACGAATTTTCATAAATAATTTTTTGTGTTGCTAACAAAAAAAAGGGATGCTTGAATGAGCATCCCTTTTTCGGAGAAAAGATCATTTTGCTTTATCTTTTCTGATTACTTTTATTGGGTTTGGGGATCAATGCTTTCCTTGAAAGCCGTAGGTTACCCGTTTGTTTATCAATATCGATGAGTTTTACCTGAATTTCCTGGCCTTCCTTCAGAACGCTTTCAACACTTTCAATGCGTTTCCAGTCTATTTCAGAGATGTGCAGCAGTCCTTCCTTCCCGGGCAATATTTCCACGAATGCCCCAAAAGAAACAATGGATTTAACGGTACCGGTATAGACCTTACCTACTTCCGGTACTTCTACAATCTTGTTGATCTGGAGTACTGCAGCATCTACCTGTTCCTTATTTTCCGCGAATACGTCTACTATACCATAATCTCCCTGAGATTCAATGGTGATGGTTGACTCTGTCTGCTCCTGGATCTGCTGAACAATTTTACCGCCCGGTCCGATCAGTGCACCAATCATGTCTTTAGGTATTTTGAGCTGTTCAAATCTTGGTGTGTGAGGCTTATAATCGGGTCTGGGTTCAGCCAGGGTTTCCTTCATCTTATTAAGAATATGAAGCCTGCCTTCTTTGGATTGCTGTAAAGCCTCATTCATAATTTCATAGGAAAGCCCGGATATCTTTATATCCATCTGACAGGCAGTGATACCATCCTCAGTTCCGGTTACTTTGAAATCCATGTCACCTAGGTGGTCTTCATCGCCGAGGATATCGGATAATATGGCGTATTTACCGGTAGATTCATCGCTGATGAGCCCCATAGCAATCCCGGAAACCGGTTTTTTCAGTTGAATACCGGAGTCCATTAATGCCAGGGTCCCTGCGCAAACTGTTGCCATGGATGATGATCCGTTGGATTCCAGTATATCTGAAACCACACGGATGGCATAAGGATTATCTTCCTCCAGCGGGACCATTCGTTTCAGAGCCCGGTGAGCAAGATTTCCGTGTCCGACTTCCCTTCTGCTTACCCCTCTTACCGGCTTTGCATCACCTGTTGAAAAGGGTGGAAAGTTATAATGCAGCACAAATTTTTCAGTTCCCTGTAAAAGTACTTCATCAATAACCTGTTCATCCAGCTTGGTTCCCAGGGTTACCGTAGTGAGCGACTGGGTTTCACCTCTTGTGAATAATGCTGAGCCATGTGCAGCCGGCAAATAATCCACTTCCGACCAGATGGGCCGGATCTCGTCATATTTTCTGCCATCTACCCGAATGCTTTCATTCAGTATAAGGCTTCTGACGGCTTCTTTTTCTACTTCATGAAAATAATTCCCGATCAAAGCAGTATTCACCTCATCTTCGCCTTTTTCCTCGATCATTTTATCCGTAAAGGCTTCTTTGATTTCATCCAGCGCGTCATTCCTTTCCTGTTTGCCTTTGTGGGTTTTGACTGCTTCATAGATCTTGTCGTACAATTCTTCCCTTACTCTGCTTCTTAGCTCCTCATCCTTTTCTTCGTGTTCGTATTCCCGCTTTTTGACATTTTTTTCTTCAGCGAGCTCATTCTGGGCAATGCAGTGCATTTTGATGGCTTCATGGCCGAATTTGATGGCTTCGAGCATTTCCTGCTCGGAAACCTCCGACATTTCTCCTTCAACCATCATCACATGTTCCATGTTTGCTCCCACCATAATATCCATATCCGCCTGTTCCAGTTCATCAAAGGTGGGATTGATCTTAAAATGCCCGTCTATTCTTGCCACCCTCGCTTCCGAGATGGGCCCGTTAAACGGAATGTCGGAAACGGAAAGTGCTACAGAAGCAGCCAGACCTGCTAGTGAATCGGGGATAATATCCTTGTCGGCTGATATAAGGTTGATTGTGACAAAAGTTTCTGCATGATAATCTTCGGGGAATAAGGGCCGAAGTGCCCTGTCAACAAGCCGGGCGATCAGGATTTCATAATTGGAAGGGCGGGCTTCACGTTTTAAAAATCCGCCGGGAAACCTTCCGAAGGAGGCGAATTTTTCTTTGTATTCCACGGTGAGTGGCATGAAATCCACATCTTCCTTAGCTTCTTTGGCTGATACCACTGTAGCCAGAAGCATGGTTTTTCCCATTGTGATAACCACCGAACCGTCTGCCTGATTGGCTACTTTACCGGTTTCAATGGTTATTTTTCTTCCTTCTCCCAGGTCAATGGTTTTGTTCAAAACGGTGTTGTTCATAAAAATAATTTTTTCCAGGTAAGATAATGTATTGGAAGAACGTGAACAAAAAACAAAATATCTGTAAAGTTATTCGTTTGCATTTAACGCCTGTTTTCATTTTGAGGAGATGAGCGCTGAAAATCGTTTCATTGGAAATGGTAAATTTTGATTTTCAACAATGGGCAAACGTTCCTTTACAGATAAGCTCCTTCTTACTTACGTAACTTAAGTTGTTTAACGATGCTTCGATATCGCTCGATATCTTTTCTTTTTAAATAATTTAGCAGTCTTCTTCTTTTACCCACAAGTTGTAATAAAGCCCTCTGTGTGCCAAAATCTTTCTTATGGCTTTTCAGATGATCAGTTAAATCAGTAATTCTTTGGGTAAATAAAGCAATCTG
>CAYNPZ010000105.1:6722-12978 GCA_964399175.1 uncultured Bacteroidales bacterium
GGTATCATTTTCACTATTTCCGTATTCTTTAAAAATTTCTTTTTTCTGCTCTGATGTTAAACTCATAATTTTCGTTGTTTGAAATAGTTTTTCCCATTAAAATAAGAAGTGCAAAATTATTGATTTTTTTTTTCTTAACAATAATCAGAGAAAAAAAATCAAATTCCTTTTTGTTTATTATGTATTTGTTTCTCAATGATGTTTAAAGAATCTTCAAATGGGTGTGGAAAGATATTCAACTCTTTCTCCGCTTTATACAGATCAAACCGGGTATGTGGAGGCCTTTGGGCCGGCTCATTTAATGCCGGGGAAGGTACCGGGGTAAGCAAATTCTTATCCAGCCTGAAATGGTCCGCTATCTTCAGTGCCATGGTATAAATACTCATCACTTCTTTTCCGGAGATATGGTAGATACCTGTTTTTCCTTTTTCTCCAATTTCTGTGGTTGCCCATGCCAGATCTTCTCCGAATGTCGGGGTTCGGAACTGGTCATTGACAATTTTCAGAGGTTTTCTGTCCCTGAGCGACTGGTAGATCCACATGACAATATTGTTTCTTTTCATGTTCGGGACATAGCCATATACCAATATGGTCCTGATGATGCTCCACTTTTTGGCATTGGAAATAATGAAGTCTTCGGCCTCTTTTTTACTTGTCCCATAGAAATTGACTGGTTCTGGATTATCTTCCTCATTATATATGGGCTGTGTGCCGCTGAAGACAAAATCCGTTGAAAAGTGAATAAAATGGATATCCAATTGGTTGGAGATTTGGGTCAGATGTTTTACGGCTTCCGTATTCACTTGCCAGCAATGGCTCCTGTCCTTCTCACACTGATTCACATTGGCCTGGGCGGCTGTATTGATTAATATATCGGGCCTGTATCTTTCCAGAATATACTCTGTTGCCGACGTGTTTGTAATATCAAGGGGCTCAAAAATGTAATCTTGCTCATGTATATTGGACTCCGGGCTTTTGGATGTGGCAATCAACTGAATGTTGTTACGGGCGAGGATTTCATTTTTTAGTTTCTGGCCTACCAGTCCGTTAGCTCCGGTTATCAAAATCTTCATCTGGAAGTGTAATTTTTCCGGTTAATACATCCTTTAATTTTGAATCTGGTCTCTTTTAACCAGGACAAAAAGCTGATCATTGGTCCTTTTTTGCATGCTCTGTTTTTTTGATAAGGGCGTTTCCAATCTGGCAATCGAGACATTTTTTGTGATCGCAGTAATTGTTCTTTAACTGTAACAATGCCTGGGTATAATAAGCATTGAATGAATCTATCCCCATTTTCTGCCATTTGCTGATGATTGAATTTTTTTCAGGGGGCAGTTTTAATAAAAAATCAAGGGCCCGCTCTTTAAAGGCTTGTTTATTGTGTTTTTGCCCGTATAAGAAAAGGAAGGGTACCAGCGTATTGATCACCAGAATATGAAAGGCACTGTCACCTAAATTTTTTTGTTTTTTATGAGTTTCTTTGCTGAACCTGTAATGGGTTTGCCAGTAAGCTGAGGTCTCTGCCTTAAAAAGTGATTTCATCTCTCTTAATTCTTTCTTTTCAAGCATATGAGAAAAAAGCCTGCTGGACTGGTGGATCAGGGCGCAAAATTGAGCAATTCGCACGGTTGGGAAGTTACCCGGACGGAGCCTGGCAAATTTCCAGAGATGCATTTCCATGGGTTTTAAGCGCCACTTCTTCTTCAGGTATTGATATTCCTTAAACAATTGCTGATGGTACTGGTCATGAATGAGCATTTGATCCAGGAATCCGGCCTGTCCGAAAAAGAGTGCCTCAAGCTGAAAAAGGCTGTCCTTATGTTTGGTTACCACTTTCAGTGGGATGCTTTTGGCCAGTAATTCGAAAGGTTCGCTGTTTACCTTGAAGCCGAAATTTCTGGCCAGTTTGTGATAAAAAGTAGTTTCCCAGTTGTTATGGTTTTCTTTCAACTCCTTTTCAATGTCTCCGGATTTATCTTCCAGCCTTTCGATGGTCAGCTTGCTCAGCCAGAAATCGATAATAAAAGGGTCGACCGTATGAATGGTCCATTCACAGGGAACCCATGCCTCGTTCTTTAGCAGGCTTTCGTAGTTTCTGAACAATTTTTGGGGAAACTTCAGCTCGGTGGTGGGGATGGTTTCTCCGGTGGTTCGTTTGACTCGCTGGTTGTTATTTAAAACCACCTGGAGAATGACATTGTCGTAAGCTTTATCGCTGTCGTGGCCGTGATGGTACCAGTCGGCCGAGTTGATATGAATTTCGACGTTGCCTGCCCACAGGGTTTTTCCAATTTTTATTTTGGCATTCTGAAAATCCGGACCGGAATCGATGTTGGGCAAACCCACATCCATTACCTCGATGTTTTCTCCTTCGGTGGTTTGGAGTTTTTTTTCTTCAAAAAGCCTGTACTTCCACAGGTAATGCAGGAATTTTTCAGGGACTTTTTCCATTTTTTTCAGGATTGAGTATACCAGTAGTCAAATATAAGAATTTCCGGTATATATTCCTTATTCTGGGTATATTTTTTTGAAGATGGCCACGAATGCACGAATAAATTTTTTGTAGATGCCATTTTATTGGTTTCCCTGTTGCGCTCCGGGCGTGTTGGGTGCCTTATCCCTATGAAGCAGTCGGAGCACTTTTGGTTAGGGCAGGTTTCACCCCCGGGTTCTCACCCGGGGTTATCGCTATTTAACCCCTACCGGGGTTGGGTTGCCGGTGAAATGGCAGTCTGTGGATTAAGGGCATGGTTGTTTTCAGTAAAGGTTGTGCTTTTCCCTACATTTGCTTTCCTGGAAGAAGAAAGTGAACGGGAACCGGAGTCTGAACCGGTCAGACCGGTTCAGACTGTCCGACCGGTAAGATACTGCTTCATTTCCTGCTGCATTTCCCGGGCTTGGGCAGCGGCTGTAGCTGCAAATTGTTCGGAAGGATCGGCAAATATGATGGAACGGGAAGCGTTGATCAGCAAGCCGCACTGGTGGTTCATCCCTTGTTCGGATACCTCTTCCAGGCTGCCTCCCTGAGCACCCACGCCGGGTACCAGTAAAAAGTGATTGGGAATGATGTTTCTGATGTGTTTTAGTTCTCCGGGCCTTGTCGCACCCACCACAAACATGGTATTGTCTGCCGATCCCCACTTACCCGCTTCTGTAATGACTTTTTCATAAAGGTAGAGGTTGTCCTGACCGGAATGAAAATATTGAAAGTCCGCTGCACCCTTGTTGGAGGTAAGCCCGAGGATGATCACCCATTTGCCGGAAAATTCCAGGAAGGGCTGTACGGAATCCCTTCCCATGTAAGGGGCAATGGTTACCGCATCAAAATTGAGTGTTGAAAAGAAGGTTTGTGCATATTTTTTGGCTGTATTGCCGATGTCTCCTCTTTTGGCATCGGCAATCAGGAAGATATCGGGATGATGCTCCCTGATATGGGCGGTGGTTTTTTCCAGCGTTTCCCAGCCTTTGCTGCCCAGTGCTTCGTAAAAGGCGGTATTGATCTTATAAGCCACGCAATATTTATGGGTGGCTTCCACGATGGCCCTGTTGAACTCAAATACCGAATCCTGCTCTTTTTTTAAATGTCCGGGGATTTTGTCCATGTCGGAATCCAGCCCGATACAGAGATAGCTTGCTTTGGCCAGGATGTTCCGATATAAGCCGTCTGCATCCATTTTATTCCTCTTCTTCTATACCGGTTTCTTTCAGTTTTTCCGCATTTTCTGCCATCTGCAGCTTGTCTGTGATCTCCTGGATCTCGCCGTCCATAACCGATTCAAGGTTGTATAGCGTAAGGTTTATGCGATGATCCGTGACCCTTCCCTGAGGAAAGTTGTAGGTCCGGATTTTTGCAGAACGGTCGCCGGTGGAGACCATGGTTTTCCTTTTGGACGCGATATCCTCATTGTGTTTCTGCAGTTCTAGGTTGTAGAGCCTGGATCTTAATTCGGCCTTGGCCTTGTTGAGGTTTTTAAGCTGAGATTTTTCATCCTGACAGGTAACCACAATGCCGGTAGGTATATGTGTAAGCCGAATTGCGGAATATGTGGTGTTCACCGACTGACCTCCCGGACCGGACGACATGAATACGTCTTTCCTGATCTCTTCTTCTTTCAGTTCAACATCCACATCTTCTGCTTCCGGCAATACTGCCACGCTTGCTGCCGAAGTATGCACCCTTCCCTGGGTTTCTGTCTGGGGCACCCGTTGAACACGGTGCACGCCCGATTCGTACTTAAGTGTTCCATACACCTTATCACCGCTTACTTTCATCACTATTTCCTTAAAGCCTCCCACAGTACCTTCGGATGCATGGGTTACTTCCACCTTCCATTTCTTGTTTTCACAATATTTGACGTACATCTTGTACAGGTCACCTGCAAATATGCTTGCCTCGTCGCCTCCGGTTCCTGCCCGGATCTCCACGAAGGCATTCTTATCGTCCTCGGGGTCCTTCGGAATCAGCAGCATCTTAATTTTATCCTCCAACGGACCTTTTTTGTTGTTCAGCTCATCAAGCTCTTGTTTGGCCATTTCCCGGAGTTCTTCATCCTTCTCATTTTCCAGTATTTCCTTGTCTGTTTTGATATTCTCCAGAAGCTGTTTGTATTCCTCATATGCGTCTATAATGGGCTGAAGATCCTTGTATTCCTTGTTTAGCTTGACATACCGGTCCATATCCGCCATGACATCGGGGTCGGTAATCAGCTCGCTGACCTCGTCAAACCGCATCTTCACACCTTCAAGCTTCTGAAGGATCATGTTTTTATCTTCACTCATAGTTGTTCCTTTTGATCGTCATTTATGAATAACGATATTAAGCATATTCAAATGTTCCGTGGGCGCTTTTTATTGTCAATTTTTTCCCTTCGGACTGATGACACCTGCCCACAGCTTTGGCTTCCAGGTTAAAGGCTCCGGCTGTTTCAACGATATCACCCACCAGTTCCTCAGGGACATAAAGCTCAAAACGGTGCCCCATATTAAATACCTGGTACATTTCTTTCCAGCTAGTTCCAGATTCCTGTTGGATGATCCGGAATAACTCAGGCGGGTCAAAAAGATTGTCCTTTACCACATGAAGATCATCCACGAAGTTAAGGATCTTGGTCTGTGCCCCTCCGCTGCAATGGATCATTCCGTGAATGCCGGAATGGTGCTTGTTCAGAATCTCTTTTATGACCGGAGCATAGGTCCGGGTAGGGGAGAGGACCAGCTTTCCCGCATCCATCCCCAGCTTTTCAATTTTGTCGGTAAGATGGTAGCTGCCTGAATAAACCAGGTTTTCTGGCAGCGCCGGATCGAAGCTTTCCGGGTATTGCCGGGCCAGGTAATGGGCAAACACGTCATGCCGGGCTGAGGTAAGTCCGTTACTGCCAATGCCGCTGTTGTATTCTTTCTCGTATGTGGTTTGTCCCGATGAGGATAATCCGATGATCACGTCTCCCGCCTGAATGTTGCTGTTGTCAATGACCTGGTCTCTTTTTAGCCGGGCGGTAACCGTAGAATCCAGTATGATGGTCCTCACCAGGTCGCCTACATCGGCGGTTTCGCCACCGGTGGACCAGATATGGATGCCCATGTCCCTCAGGTCCTGCAAAATTTCTTCCGTACCATTGATGATGGCCGAGATCACCTCACCGGGGATCAGATTCTTATTTCTTCCGATGGTGGAGGAAAGCAGGATATTGTCATAAGCCCCCACGCACAGCAGATCATCCAGGTTCATGACCAGCGCATCCTGTGCGATGCCCTTCCATACGCTCATGTCCCCGGTTTCCTTCCAGTACAGATAGGCCAGTGAGGATTTGGTACCGGCGCCGTCGGCGTGCATGATGTTGCAATACGCTTCATCGCCTCCCAGTAGATCCGGGATGATCTTGCAAAACGCGTTGGGGTATAATCCCTTGTCGATGTATTGCAAAGACTGGTGCACATCCTCCTTGGATGCGGAAACGCCCCTTTTGTTGTACCTGGATTCCTTTGACATCATGTCTGCATTTAATTGTGACAAAATTACGAATTCGAAATGGAAACATGCAAGGATAGGCTGGCTTTTTCGGTAAAGCTGCTGTTGGAAAGATTTGAAAGGGGGAGGGTGGCAGGGGAATTAAATGGCCATTGATTATATTAAACCGAGGAGTTTGAAAGTTGGGAAATAAGTTGGCAATGGGCAAAAGGCAGTTGGCAAACCAAATGCCTCAGTTGGCAGATATATTCAATAGTCATTCGGTGGTCATTCATCCAGAAGTTGGTC
>CAYNPZ010000106.1:0-12941 GCA_964399175.1 uncultured Bacteroidales bacterium
TATTGAAAAATATAAAGAACAGATAAGTCAGAAATATAATGCCCAATGGTGGGATATCAACAATCATCCCGGGCTGATCTTTGATCACAACAAAATGGTGGATAAAGCGCTAAGACGGCTGCAGAGAAAAACCCGCACACAGCCGATTGGCTTTGAGCTGCTGCCTGAAAAATTTACCATACCGCAGTTGCAGGCGCTTTATGAAGCCATTCATCAGAAAAAGATGGACAAGAGAAATTTCAGGAAAAAAATCCTCTCTTACAATTTTCTTGAGAGATTGGATGAAAAAGATAAGCGTAACTCCAAAAAAGGAGCCTTTTTCTATAAATTTAATGAAGAAAAATACAGGGAACTGGTCCAAAAGGGTTACGGATTTGAAATATAATCGGTTTTCAAAAACTAAAAACAAATGGAACTATGAACAATATGAACAATTACGAAGTCTGGTTCATAACGGGAAGCCAGCACTTATACGGAGAAGGTCCGCTGAAGCAGGTTGCGGACCATGCCCAGGCAATCACCAAAGGGCTGAATGAAGCTTCTGAAATACCTGTTCAGGTGGTCTATAAACCTGTAATGACAAATGCCGGAGCCATAAAAAGGTTGTGTATGGCAGCCAACGAGTCGGACAATTGCATAGGCCTGATCATGTGGATGCATACGTTCTCACCGGCCAGGATCTGGATGGCTGGTCTGCAGACACTGAAAAAACCCTACGTTCACCTGCATACCCAATACAACCGCGACATTCCCTGGTCGGAGATCAATATGGACTTCATGAACCTGAATCAGTCTGCCCATGGAGGAAGAGAGTTCGGTTTCATGGCCTCCAGGCTCAGGCAGAACAGAAAGGTGATTGTAGGTCACTGGAAGGATGAGGAAGTCATTAAAAAGCTCTCTGTTTGGATGCGCACGGCATCTGCCTGGCAGGACAGCCAGGGGGCCAGAATTGCACGATTTGGCGACAACATGCGCAACGTCGCGGTTACTGAAGGCGACAAGGTAGCGGCTCAGCAGCAGATGGGCTACGATGTGGCCGGATACGGTATTGGAGAGCTTGTCAATTATGTCAACCAGGTGCAGGATAAAGATGTTGACAAGCTACTGGAAGAATATAAAGACTCCTATCGCCTGGACAATTCCGTTCAGGAAGACAAGAACAAGTACAATTCCTTAAGGGAAGCAGCCCGAATAGAGATTGGCATGAAGACATTCCTTGAAGCCGGCGATTTCAAAGGCTTTACCACCAATTTCGAAGATCTCCATGGCCTGACCCAGTTGCCGGGTCTAGCTGTACAACGATTGATGGCCGAGGGTTATGGTTTCGGTGCTGAAGGCGACTGGAAAACTGCAGCCCTGCTCAGAGCAGTCAAAGTGATGGGAGAGGGCCTGGAAGGCGGCTCCTCCTTTATGGAAGATTATACCTATCACCTGGAACCCGGAAACATGAAAGTGCTGGGCGCACACATGCTGGAAGTATGTCCGACACTGAGCAATGACAAACCTTCTTTGGAAGTCCATCCGCTTTCCATCGGAGGCAAAGATGATCCTGCCCGGCTGGTATTCAACGTTCCAACAGGACCGGGGATCAACGTATCGGTAATGGACATGGGCAACCGTTTCCGCATGGTGGCCAATAAGGTCAATGTGGTGGAAATACCCTCCTTGCCCAATTTACCAGTAGCACGTGTAGCCTGGGAGCCTCAGCCCGACCTCAAAAAGGCGGCAGAAGCCTGGATCCATGCCGGAGGAGCCCATCATACCGCCTTCAGCATGGCCATCAATGACGAATACCTTGAAAATTTTGCGGAAATGGCCGGTATCGAGTTCCTGCTTATTGATGATAATACTTCCATATCAGACTTCAAAAAAGAGCTGAGATGGAACGAAATCTACTATCATCTGGCAAATGGTATTTAATCAAAACTTTATTGGATTATGCTTGAGAAATTGAAAGAAGAAGTCTGTCAGGCCAATCTGGATCTGGTGAAACACAATCTGGTCATCATGAGCTGGGGAAACGTAAGCGGCATCGACCGGGAATCCGGACTTTCGGTAATTAAACCCAGCGGGGTGTCCTATGAAGATATGAAACCGGATGATATGGTGGTTGTGGATCTGGAAGGAAACGTCAGGGAGGGTCGTCTGAAACCCTCCAGCGATACCCCGACCCACATAATATTATACCAGCAGTTTAAGAATATCGGGGGCATCGTACATACCCACAGCGAATGGGCCACCAGTTGGGCACAAGCCGGCAAGGATATCCCGGCATACGGCACAACCCATGCCGACCATTTTTACGGAGACATTCCCTGTACACGCAGGTTAACAGAGAAAGAAGTAGATAAGGATTACGAAGCCAACACCGGCCGGGTTATTGCGGAACATTTCCAGAACTCCGGTGAGATGGAAATACCTGCAGTACTTGTCAACAGCCATGGCCCTTTTACCTGGGGCAAGGATGCCGGAGATGCCGTTCATAATGCAGTGGTGCTGGAAGAAGTGGCCAAAATGGCTTTTCGAACTGAAATGCTCGGCAACAAACGGCATATGGATCAATTTCTCCTGGATAAGCACTACTTAAGAAAACATGGAACAAATGCATACTATGGTCAAAAATAAAAACTTAACATTATGGAAACAGATAAATATACCATAGGAATAGATTATGGCACCGACTCGGTGCGCACCATCATTGTCAATACCTCCAACGGGGAGGAAGTAGCCAATGCGGTTTTCGGGTATCCCCGCTGGAAAGAGGGTAAATACTGTGATGCAGCCAAAACACAGTTCCGCCACCATCCGCTCGATTACCAGGAAGGCCTGGTAAACTCTGTAAAAGATGCATTGAAACAGGCGCCCGAAGGGGTGGCCGAAAATGTTGTAGCCATCACGGCCGACACAACAGGATCAACACCCGTGGCAGTCGACAGGCAATCCACTCCGCTTGCACTGAAAGAGGAATTTGAAGACAATCCCAATGCCATGTTCATCCTGTGGAAAGACCATACGTCTGTTAAAGAAGCAGAGGAGGTCAATCACCTGGCCAAAAACTGGGGCGGCGAAGACTATACCAAGTATGAAGGCGGCGTGTATTCCAGCGAATGGTTTTGGGCCAAGATCCTGCACGTGCTTCGCCAGGATGAAAAGGTAAAACAAGCGGCCTATTCCTGGGTTGAACTTTGTGACTGGATCCCCGCCCTCCTCACCGGGGTAAATGACCCTCATCAGATCAAGAGAAGCCGCTGTGCAGCGGGACACAAAGCCATGTGGCACGAAAGCTGGGGTGGACTCCCCCCTGAGGAATTCATTACCAGGCTGGATCCATTGCTAAAAGGCTTAAGAGAAAAGCTATACAAAGACACCTATACCAGCGATGTGAAATTCGGTAACCTGTCGGAAGAATGGGCGCAAAAGCTCGGATTGGGCACCGATGTGGCTGTAGGAGTCGGCGCTTTCGATGCTCACCTGGGCGCCATCGGAGGGGAGATCAAGCCCTACTACCTGACCAAAATCGTTGGGACCTCTACCTGCGATATGATGATCGCGCCAAAGGATGATGTACAGGACAGGCGTTTAAGAGGAATTGCAGGCCAGGTGGACGGCTCCATTATGCCCGACATGATCGGTCTTGAAGCCGGACAATCGGCGTTCGGCGATGTGTATGCCTGGTTTAAAAATGTATTGATGTGGCCGGTGAAAAATATCCTGAAAAATAGCCCATCGGTAGATGAAACTACCAGGCAAAAACTGGCAGAAGAAATTTCCGATCGCATCATCCCGGAATTAACCCATGAGGCAGAAAAAATTCCCGTCGAAGAATCTACCCTCCTGGCCATAGACTGGCTAAACGGCCGTCGAACGCCGGATGCCAATCAAATGCTCAAAGGGGCCATTACCGGATTAACCCTGGGATCCGACGCACCGAGAATATTCAAGGCACTGGTCGAATCCACAGCATTTGGATCCAAAGCCATCGTGGAACGCCTCAGGGAGGAAGGCGCCCGCATAGACGGAATCATCGCCATGGGGGGTGTAGCCAAAAAATCTCCTTTTGTGATGCAGGTGCTTTCAGATGTGCTGAACATGCCCATTAAGGTAGCCCGATCCGAACAAACCACTGCCCTAGGCTCGGCAATGGCAGCCTCTGTTGTGGGCGATGTATACAAATCATTTGATGAAGCACAGCAGAGAATGGGCAAAGGCTTCGATCAGGAATATGAACCCAATGACCGCAAAGCTGGCTTTTACAGTGAGTTGTATACAAAATACCTGAAGCTGGGGCAGTTTATTGAAGAAGAATTAACCTAAAAAACACTATTATTTCAGCGATATATTTTGTATCCTTGCACCTGTTAAAAAAATAACAGTTCAACATAAAATAAGCTTTTCAGGGTTTTTATTCAAAGGCTTACAATAGCAGGAGGAAGCCAAGTAAAAGTTATTATCAACACAAAAATCTAAAACATATTTCTTATGAGTTCAGACATTTCAATAAAAGCTGCAGACAATCTTAGGGTATTATCTGCAGCCATGGCAGAAAGGGCGCAATCCGGACACCCGGGTGGTCCGATGGGTGGAGCGGATTTCTTACACATTCTTTATTCCGAGTTTTTAAATTACGATCCCGATGATCTGGCATGGCCTTTCAGGGACAGATTTTTCCTTGATCCCGGGCATCTTTCGGCAGGGCTGTATTCCATTCTGCATCTCATCGGTTCTTTCACAAAAGAAGAGCTTATGAGTTTCCGGCAGTGGGGAAGCCCTACAGCGGGTCATCCGGAACTTGATCCCTCCAGAGGGATTGAAAACACATCAGGACCCCTGGGTATGGGACATGCTTTTGCCACAGGAGCAGCGATAGCTGAAAAATTCCTGACTCAACGCTTCGGAGAATGGATGAGTCATACCATCTACACTTACGTTTCAGATGGTGGCATACAGGAAGAGATTTCACACAGTACAGCCCGGATAGCAGGCCATCTCGGGCTCAGCAACCTGGTGATGTTCTACGATTCCAACGATATCCAGCTATCAACCAAGACCAGTGTGGTAACCTGTGAAGATACTGCCAAAAGATATGAGTCATGGCATTGGCACGTGATCACCATTGACGGGCATGATCATAACCAGATAAGAAATGCGCTTAAAGAAGCCCATGAAGAGACTGAAAAGCCCACGTTGATCATAGGAAGAACAGTCATGGGCAAAGGAGCCGTTGATGAAACTGGCAACAGCTTCGAAAATCAGGTCTCTACCCATGGCAAGCCTCTGAGCAAAGCAGGCGCTTCATTTGAAAAAACCGTGGAAAAGCTCGGTGGAGACCCGGACAATCCTTTTGAAATATATCCCGAGGTCGCTGAATATTATAAAAAAGTCACCGAAACCAAACGCGAAGAAGCCCGGAAGAAAAAAGAAACCCAAAAGCAGTGGGAGAAAGACAATCCCGAACTGGCTAAAAAGCTTGAAAGATTTCTGAAATTGGATGTTTCCAATTTTGACTTCGATTCTCTGCAGCCCAAGGAAAATGATGCTACCCGCAGCAGCTCGGGTTATGTACTCTCGGAGCTGGCCAATAATGTGGAAAATCTCATTGTTGCTTCGGCTGACCTGAGCGGAAGCGATAAAACAGATGGTTACCTTAAGGGTACCAAAGCATTTCAGAAAGGAGATTTCTCCGGTGCCTTCCTCCAGGCAGGTGTATCCGAGCTAACCATGGCTGCCGTTATGAACGGAATGGCACTGCATGGAGGCGTCATACCAGCCTGTGGAACCTTTTTCGTCTTTTCGGATTATATGAAGCCGGCTGTGCGACTTGCTGCATTAATGGAACTTCCGATAATCTATATCTGGTCGCACGACTCATTCAGAGTAGGCGAAGACGGCCCCACCCATCAACCGGTGGAACAGGAAGCACAGATCCGTTTATTGGAACAATTGAAAAATCATTCCGGCAGGAACAGCTTACTAGCCTTACGCCCCGCGGATTCCGCGGAAACAGCTACTGCATGGCAGATGGCACTGGAAAACCTCGATTCACCAACGGGTCTGATACTCTCAAGGCAAAAAATTAAAGACCTGCCAGGCAACGGGGAATCCAGGCTGACACTTGCAAAGCAGGCCAGAAAAGGCGCTTATGTTGTATACGAGCCCCAGGGTGAACCGGATGTCATATTGGTGGGTAACGGTTCCGAAGTTTCAACCATGTATGATGCAGCTCAAATCCTGGAACAGAAGAAAAATGTCAAAGCCAGAATTGTTTCCGCCATTTCGGAAGGACTGTTCCGGCAGCAATCCGAAGATTATCAGAAAGAGGTTCTTCCCGATGGCATTCCTGTATATGGTGTAACAGCGGGTCTGTCGGCAAGCCTGCAGGGTCTCGTCGGACAAAACGGAGAAGTATTCGGTATGGAGCATTTTGGCTATTCAGCTCCAGCTAAGGTGCTGGATGAAAAATTCGGGTATATCCCCGAAAAGATTGCCGAAAAGATCATGAACTATCTCGAACGGTCAGCAATAAAAACCCGTGCATAAGCCATTCAAAGGGGATGTTTCTGAGGAAGCATCCCCTTTTTCTTTGTATTTAATAATGATCTTCCAGAAATAAATGTTTACATTTATCAGGATAACAAAAATCCAATTGTAAACAAACCCGGACCTTCATAAGCGACATTCCGGATAAACACTTTCAGCCATGAAACCAGTCAGAAAAATCATCATTGCGCTTATTTTGCTGTCGATGTGCATCTCCTGCACCCTGCAGACAGACGAACCACAAGAAACAGATCATCCCAGAGGTACCTTGGTACCCGCCCAGCCGAAAAATGCAGGCATGTCAGCCGGCAGGCTTTCCCGGATCGATTCACTGATGAATCGCTATATGCAAAAAGAATGGCTCCCCGGCTCGGTTGCTTTCATCGCCAGAAAAGGAGAGATCGTTTACCACAAAAGCTTTGGCATGCGTGATGCGGAGGAAGGCGATCCCATGGAGAAAGACGACATTTTCAGAATTGCTTCTATGACCAAGGCCGTTACTTCGGTAGCCGTAATGATGCTTTATGAGGAAGGGCACTTCCTGTTGGATGACCCGGTGCATAAGTTCATTCCGGGATTTAAAAATCCGGAAGTCCTGGTAGAAGTAAATAAGGAGGATTCTACCTATACCTCCCGGCCTGCCGAAAGATCGATTACCATACGGGATTTACTGACCCATACCTCCGGTATTGGCTATGGATTCACCCATCCCCGGCTCGATGTTCTTTACTCTAAAGCAGGAATACCAGATGGCTTTGTAGTAACTGATGCCACCCTGGAAAATAAGATCCCAAAACTTGCCAACATGCCCCTGCTGCATGATCCGGGTGAGAATTTTACCTATGGGCTAAACACCGATGTCCTGGGTTATCTTGTTGAGGTGATCTCGGGCAAATCCCTGAAGGATTTTTTTCAGGAACGCATCTTCGAACCCTTGCAAATGAATGACACCTATTTTTACCTTGACGGTAAGATGGCTGATCGTCTGGTAACTTTATATGCCGAAGATGAAGAAGGCCTTCACAGATCTGAAGAAGAGGCCTATGATTATCCCGTAAAGGGCGGACAAAGCTACTATTCAGGTGGTGCCGGCCTGCTTTCCACCGCACACGATTACGGCAAGTTCATGCAGATGCTGGTGAATGGAGGTACCTATAACGGGAACCATCTGCTGAGCCGCAAAACCGTTGAGCTGATGACCAAAGATCAGGTGGGAGACCTCAGGGAAGAAAGTGGCTTTGGCCTGGGCTTCGGTATAACCACCGAAGAAGGCTCCAAAAAACGACTCAGCTCGCCGGGGAACTTCTGGTGGGGCGGTTATTTTTCCACAAGTTTCTGGATTGATCCGGTGGAAGACCTGGTGGCCGTGCTGATGACACAGAAGTACCCGGAAAGGCATGGAGAAATCCATGATAAGTTCAAGGTGTTAACCTATCAGTCCATTGTAGATTAAAATAGGAGTTGAGGGTAAAAAGAATAATTAGCCGCTAAAACACGAAAACACCAAAATCCATAAAAAAGAAATCCAGTATTATATTTTTAGTGAAATTTTGTGTTCCCGCCCCGAAGCAGGCGGGGTTGGTGGCAGAAAAAATCTGTTTAAACCTGACTCAAATATTATTATTAAACCATGAAAAGAAGAAGCTTTATCAAAACAGCAGCCATAGGAAGCACTGCAGCATTTGTGCTTCCCGGAAAAACAATGGGCCGGATTTCAGATAATGATCATAAGATTCCCCTGGGAGGTCCCGTATTTAAGGATTACCAGTCACCGGAAGATTGGATCGTTTATCTGCAGCAGGAAGGCTATGGAGCGGCCTATTGTCCGCTTCAGGCAGACAGTCCGAAGGAAGAGATCAATGCCTATGCAAAGGCAGCCAAGGATGCGGGCATCATTATATCTGAAGTGGGGGCCTGGAGCAATCCCATCAGCCCCAATGAAAAAGAGCGGAAGGAGGCCATTGACAAATGCATCAGGAGCCTTCAGCTTGCCGATGAAATAGGCGCCCGCTGCTGCGTGAACATCAGCGGGTCCAGAAACAAGGAGCAGTGGGCAGGACCCCACAAGGACAACCTGACCGAGGAGACATTCGACCTGGTGGTAGAGACTACACGCAAAATCATCGATGCGGTTAAGCCTACACGAACTTACTTTGCGCTCGAAGCCATGCCCTGGGCATTCCCTTATTCACCCGATTCCTACATGCGTCTGGTGAAGGCCATGGACCGGGAAAGATTTGCTGTGCACCTCGATCCCATGAACATGATCACCAGCCCGAAGATCTACTTCAACAACGGGGCCCTCATCAAAGAGTCGTTCAAAAAGCTGGGCAGATGGATCAGAAGCTGCCATGCCAAGGATATCATCCTGGAAGAGGACATTTATACCCCGCATTTAACCGAAGTGCAGCCCGGTAAAGGACAAATGAACTACAAGGTTTTCCTCCGGGAGCTGAGCAAGCTGAAAGATGTGCCCCTCATGATGGAACACCTGGATACCGCAGAGGAATACAGTAAGGCGGCCAATTATATTCGGCAGGTGGCCAGGGAAAACGGCGTTGCGATATCGGGGGGTTATTGAATATTGACCTAATGCAATCCTTTTTCTTCTTTCCAGTTAACCAGGCATGCCTGTAATGCAGCAATGGTAGCATCCAATGTAAGCTGATCCATCACGCTTTTGTTGCCCGTGGCTTCCTGCATATACTCTTTTTCAAGCAACTGTTCCAATTGTTCAATATCAAAGTCAGGATCATTGTTTTTACGATACTCTATATTATCCACGGTAGCATCGTATACCTTTTTATATTTTATTTTTTCCACGTCTTTCATCTGTTTAAAATTTTATTTGTTTAAGAATTTATTTTTTTGATAACGACTTAACAAGATTCGAAATTTTCTTAATATAGATGACAATCCATACATTCCGGCCTTTTAGGCAAAAATAAACAAAAGCAGTAACAAATAATTCCGAAATCCTCAAACATGCATGCAAGGTACTGCCGGATGTTCCGGAATTGTCATTCATACATGCATGGTTGTCTCGGAAGGTTCCGAAATCGTCTCGCATGCTTGCATGATGGTCTCGGAAGGTTCCGAAAAAGTCCCGCATGCTTGCATGATACTCTCGGAAAGTTCCGAAACCATGTCGCATGCTTGCATGACGGTTTCGGAAAAATTTTTATTTAGGAGCGTGCATTTTATAACATTTTTTTGTAATTTACCGCCATATTTCAATCCATTATTAATTAAAAAGTTCGAATTATGATTAAAGTTCCAGATTTATCAAGATTTAGAAACGGAGAATTCGTTAAGTTTAACGATCTGATCGTTTCTGTTTTAAAGAATTATGATTTGAATGCGCTTCAGGTAAGCGAAATTGCAAAAGATGTCACAACTGCCTGGGAAAATTTGAGAGGGGTTTATAAAGCCGATCGGGGCAGCAGACTTACAAAGGCCATTGTGCATGCAGATGGCAAGCGTGATAATATGTTTTCTGCTATTATCCTGACTTTGCGTGTCCAGGTAAAATATTATCCTGATGAGAGACTAAGAAAGAAAGCAGAAATATTGTTGAATCTATTTGAAAAACATGGAAGTGCCCTTAACCGACAAAGTTACCACCAGCAAACAGCCAATCTGGAGGATATTTTTGAGGATATAGAAAGAAAAGGTATGAGAGGTGACATAGATTCGCTGCATCTGGATCCATATTACAAACTATTGGTTAAAGCCAACAGAGAATTTGACAGGATCTACCTGGAAAGAAACAAAGAGTATGCCCAGACCCCTGATGAAACCATGCCGGAACTGCGTGAAAAGGCTGAAAGTGCTCTGAAAAATCTGTTTAACCGTGTCAATGCATTTATCACCATCGATGGAACCGAAAAATATAAGCCCCTGGTGAAGGAGTTCAATGCCCTGATCGATAGTTATGAAACCAGCATCGAAAGAAGGTTAAGCAGAGGTGGAGAGGAACAGGATGAAGAAAACGAACTGGACCAGGATCTTGAGGAAGCTGCGGAATAATTATCAGGAAAAAGGCTTAAATAGAAGTTCAAAAAATCCTGCTCGTGAGCGGGATTTTTTTATTTCACAGAAAAGCACCACCGGGTTATCGTTTTTATCTATTTGTTGCAGTACTTCATCATTCACAACCTTTTTTCTCAGTTCCTCACGGTTTTTAATGATCCCATAGGCGCTGGAAAGATAAACCAATTGGCCCTCTCCGGTGACCGAAACAGGATGTGTGAAGGGAGAAGTAGGATCGTATTTGGATTGCAGGATTTTCCGGTACAATTGGCCTTGCTGGCGGTCATAGAATAGATGATGTATATTCTTTTCCTGCTTCTTTTGCTGAACAACGATCTTAAAAAATGCACTGTTAGCGTTTTCAAAATAATTTACGATGGTGGCAAAATTATTTTTCCGAATCATCTTGAAGCCTTCGGGTAGATTTTTTACCTCATAAAAGGCGTCAGGGATTGCATATTTACCATAATCCAGGTTGAATGTACTTTCCAATGTTTCCCCTCTCAATTCGTAAACCGAATTGTTGAACATTTCCGGAATACAGATTGATGAGCCGGAGCGGTACATGTTGATATTTGCAAGAGGCACTCCCCATTCCTTATTATCCTCCAGATATTGGTCCGTTATATTCCCATTTTCATCGGTCAACAGAAGCCGGTATTTGGAGGGTGAGGATACACCATAACCCGTATAAAAAGCATACCCGGTTTCCGTTTTTTCAAAAGACATGGAATATATGTCAAATGTTTTGGAATACAGGAATTCGCCATTTTTATGATATCCGAGAATGTTTGATTTAGGCCCTCCGTCTAAAAAATCAACAGTATCCCCGTGAACCGTAAAATCTGCCGGCGGAATGTACTCTTCGGGGCCTCTTCCGGGTTTGCCAACCTTGTTCAGGAAATTTCCCGCTGAATCGAACCGCAATACGGATTTGTGTTTCTCATATTCATAGATGAAAAATTCGTTGTTGTGGATGACGAATGCTGTCCTGTCGCCAATCAGTATATCTTCACCCGTCTCCAGCGGAACCGCCCTTATAGACTCAAATGCAAGTTCCTCTGCCGAGTTACTGAATACATCCAGGTGTATAGCCTGGTCTTTTCCTTCCTGGGCATCTTCGCCCTTGCAAGCAAAAAGGAAGAAAGGAAGTAATAAAAGGATTAGATTTTTCATAATCATAGTTATTTATGGTAAGAAAAATGGATCTTATAATATCCTAAGGGTTATATATTTTCCTTTTATACTGAATCTATATCAAATATATTAAAAAACGCTCTAAGCGCCGGGCACCGTTTAGCGAATGGTTGCTATGGCTATTGGCCCTCTACGAAGGCGCCATTGAAGCTTCAGATGTTACAAAGTAGTTAAAGATAGGAAGAATTTATGGATTGGTTAATCGGCTATGACCGTTAATCTGTTTTTTTCTCATGTGCCGCCCCTCCTGCTACGGGCAGGTTAGTGTCCCTGCCAGCCCTGCCTACAGGAGGCAGTCGGCAGGCTGGTTGGTGGCAAAAAAAATTCTTTATAGACCGGACTCATGGGATAGTATTTCTCCTTCTTTGCGCCTTCGTTTTCCTCCTTTGCGTGAAGCCTTAAAAGAATACTCACCAGTTTCGGCTGGAATTAAACGAAGACTGGAGCCTTTCTCCGAATACAAATAATGACAACTTGTGTTTGCATGATTTTAATTTTTAGTTTCTGCCCAGTAAGTTATGGAAATTTTTCCTATTATTGGGCAGGAACTTTTGCTTTACAAACATAAGGACTAATGACTATTAAACTGAACTGCCCCTTCAGCCCTCGCAACAATCAAACTCCAGTCAAACTCTTTGTCAAACATTCAAACTTTTTAAGTGTTACGCATTCAAACTATTCAACATCAATCATCGCCTTCATCACACCATCCCTATAGTTGGAAACCAGGTCGAAAGCCTCAGGGGTCTGATCCAGTGAGTAACGGTGCGTCACCATGGAGCCGGCCTGTATCTTTCCGGCTGCCATCAGGTCGAGGGTTTCCTGAACGGTGCCGTTCTGCCTGCGTACGTTGATGAAGGTAATCTCCTTCCTCCTGCCCTTACTGTTGTCAAACGACCATCTGTCTGTTGCCGGTATGCCAACGATCATGATCTTTCCGCCGGGCTTCACCAGGTCAACGGCATTGTCCAGGGCATCCTGCTCGCCACAGCATTCGAACACCACATCCAGCTGGGAGGGTTCTGCCTCATTGAACTTCTGAGCCACATCCTCTTCATCCGGATTACCGGTTTGTGAGGCACCGGCCTGTCTGGCGATCTCCAGGCGCGGATCCAGTTTATCGGTTACATAGGTGTTACCGGCTCCGTAAGCCTTTGCTGTCAGGTACACGCTCA
>CAYNPZ010000107.1:0-5180 GCA_964399175.1 uncultured Bacteroidales bacterium
GATTGAAAAAATATTGGATTACACTGCCGGATTCAAAAATGCCGATGAATTCTTTGAGGATACAAAATCGTTTGATGCAACCATGATGAATTTTGTTGTAATTGGAGAGATGGCTGACAAGTTATCCTGGGAAATAAAGGCTCAAACTAGCGGTAAAGTTGACTGGCAAAGGGTAGTAGGATTTAGAAACATTATTGCTCATAATTATTTTGGCATTGATGCCGAGGAAGTTTGGCAAATTATTCAAAACAGGCTTGGTGAATTAAAAGAGGTATTAAAAGATTATGTGGGTTAGCCAGTTAGACAATTTTTCATTTTTCCAGAATATTCCTTACTTTTGTTCAGAGACTTACATGCTAAATAATACTACCCTGAAAATAAAAAAAAATCATTTAGTTCACTGATTTAGAATTTGATTAAAACACTTGCGAAGCCTTAAATCATGGATCTCAACCACAAAATAGACAAAATATTACATGAGATTCGGGAAATAGAGCAGTATATCCTTGATTTCAGGAATACCGGGTCCATTTCAAAAGAGGAAATGGAAAACCTGAAGAAAAGGGTCCGTGATCTGTATAGCGAGTTAAAACAAATCAAGCGCAATTACCCATATAGTGATTTATATCCTGACAAAAAAATTCCTTTTCCCCATCAGGAAACAGATAAAAAGAAAACAGCAGATGTAGAACAACGGAAAGACCGGGATCAACAAAAAAAGAGAACCGCAAAACCCCTCGAAGATAAAAAGGAACTCAGAATAAGGGATGAGGTCCAACCTGCAGAAAAAATCAAAACCCCCGCTATTTCCAAATCCCATCAATTAAAGAAACAACTCAAAACCTACCTCTCCTCCGCCAGGGTGTGGCTCATTGTCATTATGCTTTTTGCAGGATTGGTTGCCTTTACCGGGTACAATACCTATCACGGCAAATATGGTGATATTCCCGATACACAAACACTGAAAAATATCAAGCAGGCGCTTGCCACCGAAATATATACCAATGATGGCCAGTTGATGGGGCGATACTATTTCGAAAACAGGAACAGCATTCACTTCGAACACATCCCGGCCGAAATCATCCATGCCCTTCTTGCCACCGAAGACGCCCGTTATTTTGAGCATCATGGAATCGATACCAGAAGCATCTTCCGGGTAATGTTTCGCACCATTTTATTGGGTGATGAAAGTTCGGGAGGAGGCAGCACCCTTACCCAGCAACTGGCAAAAAACCTGTATCCCAGAAGGGGTGGCAGCCACATAGCTCTTATAGGAAGCAAGATACGCGAAATGATCATTGCCTGGAGGCTGGAAAACCTGTACTCCAAAGAACGGCTTCTCCAGATGTACCTGAATACCGTGCCCTTCGGGGAATATACTTTTGGGATAAAAAATGCCTCCCAGCTCTATTTCGGTAAACTTCCTTCAGAATTGAGCCTGGAGCAAGCCTGCATGTTAATCGGTATGCTCAAGGGCACCAGCTACTATAATCCCCGTAAAAATCCCCAAAGGGCAAGGGAACGAAGGAATGTAGTGCTTTCCCAGATGGCAAAATACGATTATCTAAACCAGGATACAGCCCAAAAATTAATGGATAAACCCCTTGGGGTGAATTATACTCCTGTCGGCCATAACGCCGGATTGGCGCCTTACCTGCGGGAATACCTGCGCCCCCGGCTCAAAGAGTGGTGTAAGTCTCATACCAAACCCAACGGAGAACCCTATAATCTCTATACCGACGGGCTTAAAGTATATACCACCATAGACGGTAACTTGCAGGAATCTGCAGAAAAAGCAGTAAGCAAACACATGCCCGGGCTTCAGAAGATGTTCGATCGTCAGCTCAATATTGCCAATAACCAAAGGTATCAGTCGCTGGTCAGAGAGATCCTCGCCGGGATCCCTGCCTATAAGAATGAATCGGTATGGAACAGGGAATCTTCTCTTTACGAGGAAAAATCAATGGAGATATTCACCTGGGACGGACTGAAAAGGGTTGAAATGTCACCCATTGATTCGGTTAAGCATTATCTTTCCATGCTTAATGCAGGCTTTATGGCCATGGATCCCCATAACGGCCATATATTGGCCTGGCTCGGAGGCATTGATCATCGTTTTTTTAAATACGACCATGTCACTTCAAAGCGACAGGTCGGATCTACCTTCAAACCTTTTGTGTATGCCAATGCCCTTCAAAATGGAGCAGAACCCTGCCATTACTATCCCAATGACAGCATTGTTTACGAAAATTATGACAACTGGTCGCCCAACAATGCAAACCGGAAATATGGAGGAGTCTATTCGCTCCGGGATGCACTGGTGAATTCTGTCAATACCATTTCGGTACAGCTACTGATGAAAGCAGGCATAGATTCAACCATCCGGCTTGCCAAAAATATGGGCATCAACTCCGCTTTCCCTGAAGGGCCTTCACTTGCCCTTGGTACCGTGAATGCATCGGTAAGGGAACTGGCGGAGGCTTACACCGGTTTTGCCAATGATGGAAACCCTTTGAAAGGTAAAGTGCTGTTGAGAATAGAGAACTCGGAGGGTAAAGTTCTGGAAACCTTTAACTCAAAGAATAATCCCCGGCAGGCGCTGGATGAAAAGATTGCCGAACAGATCACCATGATGCTGCAGGATGTTGTCAAAAGGGGTACTGCCCGTTCCCTTCCCCGGAACTATAATTTTTCGGGTGATGTGGCAGGAAAAACCGGTACCACCCAGGACCAGGCAGATGGCTGGTTTGTCGGTTACACCCCCAACCTTGTTTTTGCCAGTTGGGTGGGAGCAGAATATCCCGCTGTTCACTTTAACAACCTCATGTATGGACAGGGAGCAGCTACAGCGCTTCCCATCGCCGGGTATTTCCTGAATAACCTCTATAACAAGGATCCCAGGTCCAAATACTTCGGGAAATTTCGCTATCACCGGATCGATACATCCGAATATGGATGTCGTGGTTATATTGATGAAGAAGATATGGACGAGGTGGAGGAAAAGATCCATTTTCTCAGGAGAACTCCGGGTTTGGCTGGACGATGGTTTGGAACCTCGGATTTCGATGAGACCAAAGACAAGGTAATCCTAAAGGACATGGATAAAGACTGGGGATCTGAGCACGAGGGCCATGAGGACTGGGCCATTGCATGGAAAGGGGCCATCGAAGCTCCTTACTCGGGAAGGGTGCGATTTCAGGCTGAGTCGAGCGGAAAAGTCAGGCTGAAGATAGATGATAAGCTGGTCCTATCCGGACGCGGCAGATCCTCCGGTACAATATCCATGAAGAAAGGCAGAAAATACCCCATAACGCTTACCCACGCCCAATCGGGAGAAGGCGCTTATCTGCGGGTATACTGGAAGTGGGAGGGACAAAACAAAACCATCATTCCCGGTGATGTGCTGTTTCATAACCAACAGGATATCCAATCAGTCGGGGAAGAAGGTGAAAGGGATTGAATGGACTGTTATAAATGAAATTCTAAATCCTAATTTGGACAAGCCAAAACCAAACAGGATGCTTTCAAGGAATTTAATGTGTTTCCTTTTGGGCTTGTCCAAATTAGCATCTAACCCCAATACCTTGTCAAACAGTTTAATGACAATTTCCGGGTAGAACGGGTCGTTGCCTTCCCGCTCCCCCACATTATATGTAAATAATTAGTAGGAGACCATATTTTATTTTTCTGATCATTTTCTTACTTTCGTTCAAAGGATTATAGGATGGGTTTGAAAAATTCACCTTATGCCTCCAGAATTAGTAAATAAAGTGAACGTATAATAGAGAAATAAAAGGCATATGCTCTTTAGCCTGACGTTGCCGCCAATATTTGATTCGTAGTTCAATGATTGGATGATTAAAAATTTTTAAATTTGAAGCAAAAAATGAAAGTCGAACGGAAAAACAAAGAGATCGTTGTAAGGTTTTCTCCCGGAACGAAAACTTCTAAGATTCAATCTATCCTTGATTATCTCAGATATGAAGAGCTGACTTCCCAATCCAAAGCAACAGAAAAGGATGTTGATGAACTAACAAAAGAAGCAAAAAAGGGACGGTGGGAAAAAACCAAAAAGGAACTGGGACTGGATGACTAAAATCGTTATTGATACCAACATTGCATTTAGTGCTTTATTGAATATTGATAGTCGCATTGGACAAATCCTTATAAGCGGAAAAAGATTTTATGACTTCTATGCTCCAACGTATATAAGATTGGAAATTATTGAGCATAAAGAAAAGATAAAGGGGATTGCCCAACTCTCCGAAGATGTTTTTATAGAACTTTATGAATTAATCCTTCATAATATTACTATCCTTGATCATTCTGTTATACCTGATGAAATCTACTATAAAGCAAAAGGATTGTGTCAATCCATTGACATTGATGATACTATTTTTGTTGCCGTAACGGAATTCACAAAAGGAAAATTATGGACCGGTGATCTTACCTTACAAAATGGATTAATAAAAAAAGGATATAAACGGTTGATAACGACCGAGGAATTATATCGGGATTTTATTAAACAAGGTAAATCTGGACAATAAAATACTGGCGGCAACAGGCTATATAAACCATTGGGGTTAAGACAGATAAGCCAAAAAATAAATTTTCACAATGGTTGGTAACGAGGGACAAGGCCGCTTCCCTGGCGTCCCCAACGGTTCATATAGCTAAACGTTTCATGCCTGGAAAAGCCGGAAAAGTAGATAAATTTATATGACGATGCAGATATATTTGGTTTTATTTATAATGTCATTGCTATAGCGATTTTGACTGTAGGTGTTTTGTCTTCATTATACGCTGGATTACTGGAGCCAGGCCGGAAAAAATGAAAACCCGTTAATAATTGAAAGTCATCTGGTAATGATGAAAAGTCATTCGGCAAAGATTGAAAGTTAACCGACTATGATTGAAAATGGTTCGGCAAGGATGAAAGGATAGTCGGCAGACATTGATAGTAATTCGGCAAAGATAATTAGATAGCCGGCAGTGATGGATGAGGGTTCGGCAAGGATGATTGGGGTCCTAAGTGATTCAACAACCCTCATACGACGGCAAGAGGGGCGATGGAGAAATCAGGCGACAGAGATACCAGACGAAACGATTCAGCTAATTAGAACCTGAGCTTATCTTATAACAACTGAATGACAATCGTCCGGGTAGAGCGGGTCGTTGCC
>CAYNPZ010000107.1:5190-9147 GCA_964399175.1 uncultured Bacteroidales bacterium
AAACTTAATGACAATAAAACTTGTCCGGCTCTTTGACGGATGACAATCAACCAATCCCACCTCCACTCTGTTCCGGCGGGCAGGCCCGCCTGTCCCAGTCGGACAGGCATTCAATCAACCAACGCTGCCAGCGCTGCACCGACCAGGCTGGAATTTTCTACCTGGTTGAATTCAAAATACCGCTGCCTTTCGCCACTTAAGTATTCTTCCATGAACTCTTCAAATAAAGGTTTCAGCTTATGTAACTTGTAAAAAGTGGTCCCTTCAATGGTAATCAATATGGGGCGGTCTGCCGATTTTCCCTTACCCGTTTTAAGCACTGCGGCAGCCAGATTGGCAGCAACCAGCTTGGCACTCCGTTCAATCAATCCTTCAATGATCCCAATACAGGTCTCTTCATCTGTCGTGTTAGCCATGCATGAATACAACGGTTCGCGGTTGTCCGGGGATCTGCTAACGAAATGATTCAACGCTTCAACGGTCAGCTCATCTAATGACAATATCTTAGCAGCCGTTTCTTTGGTAAATAAATTTTCTTGTGCAGCGGTTTTCAGAACCGAAAGACACAAGCCACCGAAATATCCGCCGGAAAACATCTTTTCAAAGGTATAGGTCCCGGGATTGCTGGTGGTATTATCAAAAGCAATATCAAGACCGGCACGCGGCCCTTTTCCGAAATTACCCGTTTCCATATTGATGATCTGATTCCTGTCGGGATCAAGATCGGGTTTTTTCAAAATGTTTTTGTTGCTTTCTATATAACAGGTATTTGTCCCGGTACCGAGGATATAACCAATGTACGAATCATAGTTTTTAACATGAGAGGAGGATTTACCGGCAAGCAACGTAGCAACCGTATCGTTTAACAGTACAATTTGTTTATTGGGGGTGCCAAGGGCTTCAAGCAGGTTCTTGCCAATCAATTCTCCTACTACTTCCGGCGCCTGAATTTCTTTGCTAAACTGTATGAGCCTTCCGTCTTTGTTGGGTAAAATCTCTGTGGCATAGGAAAAGCAAAAACCAATCCTGTCACACTGGTCAGCAAGTTCTTTTACATAACCTGCCATAGTCCGGAAAAACTCATTCTTCGAAACCTCACGGTCAATACCGGGCATTCTGGCATTGACCATGTTGCTTATTTCAAGATTGCCGTCTTTGTCAAACCGTACCTTTGCGGCCCTGAAATTGGTACCTCCCGCGTCGATAGCCACTACCGGCATCTCGGTAAGAAATGTATTATCAGCCTCGATGTATGTTGGAATCATCTGCAGGGAACTTTCTTTCCCTTCCAGGCCTTTGAACATTTCTGACATAAATGCATCAACTACCTCTTGAATATCAACATCGGCAGCGCGCATCCTGTGGTCTTGTAAAAACTTATTGCTGTTTTTCATCATTCTTTATTTTTTGTTATATCAATATAATATCTGTTTACAAACAAACGGGTAGTGCGGTCGTAAACCTGTTCTATGAAAACGCCCCCGTTCTTTTCTATTACCCGGATAGAAGCCTTGTTCCGCTGATCGCAGGCTATTTTGATACGCTTCAGGCTGAGCTCGCGGGCTTTTTCCAGAGCCAGGCGCAGCATGATGGTGCCATAGCCCTGCCCGCGTGCAGAGGGCCGGATATCGTAGCCGATGTTGCCGTAAACGTGCAGCGCATGATGCCTGATCCGGACATTGCCGTATATCTTTCCGTAGCAATCCGTCAACCAGAAGGTAGAATAGGGCACTTCCCCGCCGGGAAGGTTTCTTCCCCGGGCATGGTCCAGGAGCTTTTTGACATACTTGTTGAAATTGGCCATAGCAGGTTTGTACAGGTCGGTATAGACATCCTCTTTCTGACGAAGATAATCCATGACCAGATTAAGATACGATTCCTTATAATCCAGTGAGGGCTCTACCAAATAATACTCCTGACTCATGATCTGCAAATCTGTTAAAAAAAAATCAAATCATGTGCTTACTTCAATACGCATATATAAAAATCCTTAATATCCAATACGAAACAGGCACCAAATTAATTTTTTTACATGATATACCAATCATCTATATACATATAGAACAAAATCATGCGCCGGAGTTTAACCCCGACTTAGATGAAGTTAAATTTTTGAAAAAAATTTTAGTGAATCTTAGTAGCTATCGGAGATAGGAATAATTCCTGCGGTAAGAATTAGGTGGGTTAAAACAGGCTGTAATTTAAATCGAATGAGAAATGATATTCCCATTGCTTATGGGTGATTTTGTATCCACGATCCGGGAAATCCTGTATTGGCATACTGTCATCCCAATAACCCAGACCATAATTAACCTTAAGCCTGACTCGGGGAGAAAGATAAAAATACCCGGAAACTCCCGAATGAACATTAAAGTTTGTATTATCCCCCCAGTACAAAAATTCATCAAAATCTTCATACTGTTTATCCGGGTGAAATTCCTGCTTGTAGGAACCTCCTATATTAAATTTAAACCAGGTGCGGGAATCCGGGTACCATTTTAAAGCATAGTTGACATTTGAAGTAAACAACTGGTTGCCTCTGTGACGTATATTTTCCGATATTACGGATTCCCTTCTTCTCCATTCCCTGCCGAACGCTGCATTCCCCCGAAAAGAGCTCTGCCAGTATAAATTGTGGGGTTTTTCATAAGCATACCTGAGACGGACTTTTATTTCAATGCGCCTCCAGGTGGAAATATTTTTATTGTTATCTCCAGGTTCCTGTCTTTCAGCAAATGAATAATTCGATCCATAATAAGGATCAATTCCTATGGAAAACCTGGATCCCGATCCGCGGTATGGATTGTTGGCATAGCGCCAGTAATCATTCATGGTAGTAAAATACCCGATGTCCTGCTTGCCGGCAAGATCATTTTCTCTGAGGAAAGAATCCAGGCGTGTCATTTCATATACCCTCCGCAGTCGTGCATCAAAAAAGCGTTCGTTCTTGATCTCTGCAATCAACCTGGAGAATGCCAGAATCTCCTCCTCTTTGGGTTTACGGGTCAATTTCCCTTTTTTAGAAAGCTGATCCATGATATAAACCGCCATCCTTGCATCCCGAAGGGGTTCAATCCGGCCCTTGCCTGCAGAAACCGGCAAAGAAATGTTCAAACTTCTTGATTCGCCAACAAAATTTCTTGAATTGTCTAAAGTATCCCATCTGCGTTCCGTATTTTTGAATCCGCTAGAAGCGGCAAAACTCAAATTGGTTGCTAAATAATACAGATTGTCGGAATAAAACCGGTTATTGGATTTTCCGGAGAGGAATATACTAAAATCCTCCTGAAGTTTCTGGTACATTTCCGGCTTTTCTGAATCCTGATGGATTAAATAAGTGTAAAAACTCAGACTGAGCCTATGGTTACCCTGATAATCCCTATTGTTAAAGTAACTTTTATAAGTACCTCCGGCGGAGCTTCTGAAATAAAAAGATTTTTTCTGAAATTCGGTGATCTCAGCCCATTCAGAGTTTTCCCGGTAATGGTCGTTTCCGTCTCCACTGGCATCCAAACTGAAATCAAGCTGATGCCGTTCCAGCTCGGGAAGCTTGTAAAGGCTCAGGTCAAAGGTGTCGATCTGGGCATGGGAGAAAGTAATGGAGAAAAGGAAAGCTGAAAGAAATGCGGAGAAAAGGGTCCATTTTGCCATAGAAACACGGATATGTAGGTTCGTGCATCAAAAATAGCAAAATTTTCCAATTTTTTTAAACCCTATAAGACATTTAAGAAAATATAAAGAAAATCTTAAATGCCCTCCTATGCCTTATATGGTTCAATATTCTCACATTCCCCTATTGCAAATCCACTTAACCTTAAACCTCAAACTTGAAACATTAAACTTCTTGCCCTTAGCTCTAAGCTCTTTGCTCACACCCTTAGCTGGTTCAATCCGGGACCCGAGACCCGGGACGCTTCGCCCTATGCTCCCTGCCTTGCGCTCCTAGCTCTTTGCTCT
>CAYNPZ010000107.1:9247-12799 GCA_964399175.1 uncultured Bacteroidales bacterium
TGCTATCCGCTCCTGGCTCTGTGCTCTTCGCTCTCTGTCCTTTCCTTGAGCGCCTTCCCATGAATGATATCCTGAACCGGCCGGTTTTCAATCTTGCTCTCCAGCCACGAGATGATATCAAGATACAGGAAGGCCCTTTGCTCGAAGGGGTCGTCTTTCAAGCTGACCAGCTTATCGCGCAGCTTTTTAAATTCGTTATGCAGATCATCGGGATTAATATGGGTCAACCTTCTCAGAAAGTCCAGTACATAACGTTGTACCTGCTGCAGGCTGTCCATCTTGTATAGAAACCGGTAAACGGATTTCACCTGGTACTCGAGGAGATCTTCGTTTCCCAGCTCATAATGTGCCACAAGATTCAATATCCTGGAAAAGCAATGAAAATCCTGCCTGATGGAAGTGTCCTTATAATTGAGGATATAGTTCAGATAGCGTATGGTGGAACGGTAATCCCCGCTGCCGAAATACAGGCTGGCCATTTTGTAGTAAAACACCAGAATCCGGTGGTTGTCCAGGTGGCGGGAATAATTTTGTATATACTCGTTGATTTCAGGGATCAGATCGAGGCCTTCACTGAATGTACCTTCCAGGAAATGGTAGTTGATCCTGTGTTTATAGTAAAACAAATAGTACACCCTCAAATTGTTGTCATTCCAGTGGATCTTCCTGTTGTTTCGAAGTTCCTGCAGTTTACCAAGCTCTTCCTCAAACTTGGAATGGTATCTCAACATATGGAGGGCATTCAGCAGGCTGTTCATACCCCTCAGGTACATATCCGTCTGGTTATAGATCATTTCGTTGTTATCCCGGTAGAGATCCACCCATTTCTGGGCATATTTGTAACACATCAGAAAATCCTGCCTGATGTAATTATACCAGAGGTATGACTGGAAGATATAGAGCTTCTCATAGAAATCGCAACGGTTGAGATCTTCAGGGGGGGTAAAATTTGTATTGAAAAAGCTGCTAACCATCAGCATGTCTTTCTTGTTTCTGGCAGATCCCACTTTAAGGTAGAGGCTGTAAAGCTTCAAAGCAAGGTTCGAATAGGTTTGGGCTGAGGTGATCTTCCGTGTAACGCCCCGGGCTTCATCGGTCAGCTCATCCGTCCTGTTGCCAATACTTCGCGTGATATACTGAAGCTCAATCAACTTTTCATACTCCACAATCTCCATGTGAAGAATATTTTTTCTGTTGGTCTCCGCCATGCTTTTGGCCTTCTCCAGTACCCGGAGCGATTGCTGGTACAATCCTTTGTTATACAACACGCGGGCATAATCAATCCATTCCCTTATGCTGATTTCTGTATCCGAATTCAGGTTTTTCAGCCGCAGACTTTTCAGAAGCTGTTTGTAAAGATGGGCCTTGAGGTTGGATAATTGCTGGGGCTTAATGGCCTTTGCCTTGTTCAATATCTCCTGTTCGTTGTATTCATCCTGCTTGTCAAGGATGTCGAAAAGCTGGGAAAATTTGGTCCCTTCACCGCTCTTCAGCCGGTTTACATATAGTCTGAAATTTCTCTTTTCAGATTTAGAGAGGGACTTTATCAGCTGAAATAAATGGTCTGTTTGTTGTTTTGGCATTGTAAATAGAAATTGACTAATAACACACTAAATAATTGCATATCACCCAAAAAGCAATAGCGTATTCTTCTTTAAATATCGTAATAAAAAAGAATTTTGATTTTATCAATCTTGGTTACGCCTTTACCTTTGCTACTCGGAAATAGAAAATTCTTTAGCTTTCAAAATTATAATCTTTTTTAGTGATGGCAAACGACTATGTACAGATTTTTGATACGACGTTAAGGGACGGCGAACAGGTTCCTGGATGCCAGCTTAATACTGTGGAAAAAATAGAAATTGCTCAGGAGCTGGAAGCCATGGGTGTGGATATTATTGAAGCCGGTTTCCCGATTTCCAGTCCCGGCGATTTCAAATCGGTGTCGGAAGTATGCAAAAATATAAAGAATGCGACCATCTGTGGTTTAACTAGGGCCATTGACAAAGACATCGAGATAGCGGCAGATGCCCTTAAATATGCTGAGAAGCCGAGAATTCAGACCGGCATTGGTACTTCCTTCTATCACATCAATTATAAGCTCAACTCCAATCAGGAAGAGATCATTGAAAGAGCCGTTCATGCGGTAAAATACGCCAAAAAATTTGTTGAGGATGTGCAGTTCTACGCCGAGGATGCCGGCAGAACCGAAAACGAATACCTGGCCCGGGTGGTTGAAGCGGTGATTGATGCCGGAGCTACGGTTGTCAACCTGCCCGACACCACCGGATATTGCCTGCCGGAGAATTACGGGGCAAAGATCAAATACATCAAGGAGAATGTTAAAAATGTGGATAAAGCCACGCTATCCGTGCATTGTCACAACGACCTGGGAATGGGAACAGCAAACACCATCCATGGTATCCTTAACGGTGCCCGCCAGGCAGAGGTAACCATGAACGGTATTGGAGAAAGAGCCGGTAACACCTCTCTGGAAGAAGTGGCCATGATTCTTCAAAGCCATAAGGAAGTGAATCTGAATACGGGCATCGATTCCAAAAAAATCTTCAACACCAGCCGGCTCGTTTCCAGGTTAATGAAAATGCCTGTGCAGCCAAACAAAGCGATCGTCGGAAAGAATGCCTTCGCCCACTCCTCGGGCATTCATCAGGATGGCGTATTGAAACACCGGGAGAATTATGAAATCATTGATCCCAAAACCATTGGCATTCCGGAATCCAACATGCGGCTGACTGCAAGAAGCGGAAGAGCGGCATTTAAGCATAGAATTTCCAGGCTTGGCTATCAGGTGAAGGAAGAGGATCTTGACAGCTTGTACAATAAATTCCTGGACGTAGCCGATAAGAAGAAAGAAGTCAATGACGACGATCTGCTTGCTCTTGTGGGACAGGTTTCCCATACCAGGGAGAAAAATCTCAAGCTGTTGAACCTAGATGTAGTTTGTGGCCAATCGTCCATTCCCACGGCTACTGTACGGTTGAAAGTAAACGGTGAAACGGTTACCGCTTCAGAAAATGGCAACGGCCCGATAGATGCTTCGTTTAAGGCGGTTAAAAAGATCGTTAACCGGAAAATACATCTGGATGAGTTTCTTGTACAAGCCCTTACAGGTGGAACGGATGATCTCGGAAAAGTACACATACAACTTAAATACAAAAATAAATTTTACTATGGCTTCGGTTCCCATACCGATATCATAACAGCATCTGTCGAATCATACCTGGATGCAATCTCAAAATTCATTTAGCGCCTATGACGACACAATATACAGCCAAAACATTATTCGATAAAATATGGGATGCGCATGTGGTTAAACACATTGAGAACGGACCGGATGTGCTGTATATAGACAAGCACCTGGTACACGAGGTAACAAGCCCGCAGGCTTTTTCCGGGCTTAAGGAAAAGAAGGCTTCGGTCTTCCGGCCCCGTCAGGTTCTTGCCACCGCTGATCACAATGTGCCCACGAGCGATCAGGAGAAAGAGGTGAAGGATGAACGGTCGCGGGTCCAGATAGAAGAACTGAAAAAA
>CAYNPZ010000108.1:0-12722 GCA_964399175.1 uncultured Bacteroidales bacterium
CCTGTATTTCCCTCTGCATCCTGCAGAACCAATGCTTTTGCCCATAAATCATGCATTTTACCCTCGGAAGGGTGCTCCCTTGCTGCATATCCGGCCATCCACATGGATTGTTTCGGGGTTATGTTTATCCGGGCTACACCGGCTTTCCAATGTTTGGTTTCTTCTTTGTTGCCGGAAGCCCTCGCATCAAGAAAAGAAACAGCCAACAGGAAGACAAGAAACGATGCGAAAAATGTTCTCGTGCGCATTTGCATTATGAACGGATCTTTTCTGAGTTCTCATAAGTCTTTTCAATGGCCCGGTAAATGTCATCCATATCCTTCCTGCTCCCCAACAGCATATTCTGATAGAGCCATACTGCCTCTTCATTGCACAAAAGATCATTCTCAGGACATTGATTGCGCTCCACATATTTTTCATAATCGAGCATTTCAGGTGGATAGACCTTCTTAAAGTTTTTCGACTGGAAAGCATCCTTCAGATAGGGCATCTTGTTAATCGGCGAATAGCCTGGAGAACAAGGAATACCTTCAGCCCGCAAAGCTTCCAGGAATCTGTCACGCGGCAATCCTTTGAATTCCCTCTTGTCGTATCGGAAGGGGAAGAGGTGGTATACAGCCCGGGTAACGTTGTCATACAGCTCATAAGGATTGATCCCCGGGATCTTCCTTATTCGTGAACGCAAATACCCGGCATTCTTTTCACGGGTTTTGGTCTGTTCTTCCAATCGCTTCAGTTGGGCCAGGCCGATCGCCCCCTGGTATTCTGTCATCCGGCATTTGCTTCCCAGAATGACATATCCCGAGGCATCTGCTCCAACGTGGCCATGCGGACGGCCGAAATTGTGGAACGAGACACACCGGTCCATCAGCTCCTCGTCGTCGCTAACCACTGCCCCACCCTCGCCGATGGGCAGATGTTTCGAATTCTGAAAGCTGAAGCACCCTGCATTCCCGAAAGCACCCACCTTCCGGTTATTGATCTCAGCGAGCCAGGCCTGGCAGGCGTCTTCTATCACCAACAGGTTGTGGCGCCGGGCAATATCCATGATCTTCTCCATGTTGGCGGGAAGGCCAAGAATATGCACCGGTAATATGGCGCAGGTGCGTGAGGTGATCTTCTCTTCAATCTTATCTGCATCGATCTGAAAGGTGGCTCGGTCGGTATCCACAAATACGGGCATAGCTCCATTCATAAGCACTGCATCGATGGTGGCAATGAAAGTATACGGGGGGACAATGACCTCGTCACCGGCTCCGATATCCAGCTGGTTGATGGCGGTGATCAGGGCATGGGTGCCATTTGTGGTGGCCAGGCAGCGCTTTGTTCCGATGGTTTTGGCCCACTTGTCTTCGAATTCCTTTACCACATTTCCACGGGTCCACACACCGCTTCGCAGCACCTCCAGAACACGTTGCTCATCTGTTCCCGGATTCCATACCGGCCACTCCGGCCAGCCATTGCTTCTGACAGGGTCTCCGCCAAGGATGGCAGGAGTAGTAACATCTTTTACACGGCCCGTAATGAGATTAGGCTTTGCACCGGCCGTCAGACTTAAACCCAAACCGGCGAGTGCACTGCTTTTTAAGAAAGTTCGCCGGGAGTACTTCTTCTTTGACATGGCTTTAAACTTTTTATATGGATTTACACGATGGCATCAATCCACACCTCATTGAACGACTGGGTAACCTCACGGAAAACAAGGATGGGATCAGGTTTAGGGAAAATCCGGCGAGGCTTGCCGGATTTTCCTGTATTATCTTATTCCGCAGAGCCGGGAACCGGCACCTTGTTATTAACCAGATCACTCGATCCCAATGATGTGACTGATTCAGGTCCTCCTTCCGGACCCAGTTGCAGGTTTGACTTCATCATCTCCTCCCAGGTCACTGCTTTTCCTGTATAGGCAGAAATTCTACCCATGATGGCAGTCATGGTCGATTTGGCTGTAAACTCAGCGGGATTGACAGGTTCATTTCTTCTTATTGAGGTGACCAGATGAATGTGTTCCTGGACATAAGGGCTGTTCACATCTTCGGGTTCCTTATATGTCCAGATTTTCTCCCCCTGAGGATTGGCCATGTAAGTCTTGCAATCGGAATACCCTTTGGTGCCTCTGATCAAATCCGAAACTTCATTGGTACATCCGTTGATCTGCCTGCACATGCTGTTCACGTGGACGTTGCCCTCGTAGGTATAATCCACGCTGAAGTTATCATACTGATCCCCGGTTACCCTGCGGTGTCTCGATCCGAATGCCACGGCACGCTGTGGGAACTTGCCACCAAGGAACCAGTTGATCCCGTCGAGGTTATGAATGAACTGCTCCACGATGTGATCGCCCGATAACCAGCACCAGTTCACCCAGTCGCGGATCATAAACTCCATATCACTCCATCCGGGTTGCCTTTCCTTGTACCAAAGCTGCCCAATGTTGTAATATGAATTGGCTGATACAATATCACCAATTTTACCGTTCATGATCTGTTTATAAGCCTGAATATAACTATCCCGGTGATGCCTCTGAGTACCCGTCATGACACTCAATCCAAGATCATCGGCTCTTTTTGCTGTACTAATGATCGAACGGACACCAACAGGGTCAACGGCAACGGGCTTTTCCATGAATACGTGTTTATGGGCATCTACAGCGGCAGAGAAATGCAATGGTCTGAAATAGGGCGGAGTTGCCAGCAGGACTATATCGACATCGGAGTCGATCAACTTCTTGTAGGCTTCCAGACCAATAAAACACTGGTCATCGGGCACCTCTTCACCTGTTTGTTTCTTGATCTTGGCGCGACTCGAGGCCATCCTGTCTTCAAAAACATCGGCCATAGCCGTCAGCCGCAGGTTGGGGCCTGCATTTAGAAAATTAATGGCAGCCCCGGTACCCCGGCCACCACAGCCAACGAGGCCTGCCTTCAAGGGTTCTCCGTCGGGAGCTTCGCTTAACAGAGGGGGTAAATCAAGCTCTGCTTTGCTACCCCTGGAGCATGAAGACAGCCAGTTGGCAGTAACTGCCATACCAGCAATTCCAAGAGCGCTTTTCGTTAAAAATTCTCTTCGTGTTTGCTTGTTTGATTGTTCCATATTACAGATATTTTAGGAAAATTAATTTCAACAGGAATCGCATTCATGCCGTCGTGAGCTAAATTTACAGACCTCCGGCTACTGAAAATAACAAAATGCCTTTGAGGCAAGAAAAGCGGGAGTTTATTTTTCCATAAAAAGGGCATGCTATAACATCTTTAGAATATGATTCCTTTCAAAGATAACAAACTTGAACAATTGTTCCGTTAAAATGCAGATTTATTTTTTGGATTTAGTCAGGTTTGCTTCATTAGGCTCCAATATTATTACGTAACCTACTGAGGGTGAATAGCTGGAACGCTATATGGTTTGATACTTTTAACCCAGTCCGATAACTGCCAGACTGGGCTATTACTATATTACCCTTTCAGGGTTTATTTTACTGCCAGGGTTATAATTTATTTCCTGTGTATTCTAGTACACAAGCCTTATCTCTACTACCGACTTTAGCCCGGATCCTTTGCCAACTGTGATTTTGCTCCCGCATCCTGCGGGACCAACTTATTCCTCAAACTCTTAGTCGAACTCTCCTCAAACTCCTGTCAAACATTCAAACTTTCAAAACTCAAAACTCATTCAGTCTTCTTATCAATTGGCTTCCCACCGAATTGCCTCCTCACTGGTAGATACAGTTGGAAAAGCCGATATCCTGATCCGCTGAGCTCCCATGGGCAAAAGTGTGACAGTTTCTACAGGCTTTTCAGTATAAGTGGGGCTTTGCTGGATCTCTTCCACCAGCCCTTTATCGTTCAGTTCCCATTCGGGAATCTTCCTGGTTTTCGCCTTGATTTCAATGGGAGCATTCTCAGGGGTAAAAGGCATGTTGGAGTCGGGCCAATCTTTTTTGACTACCTCAAGATTCTGAGTGGGATTTTCCTCGTTGATCACAAGGCCATAGTTCCATGGTGAATCGGGATAGATTTCCCAGGCAGGCCACTTATCGGTTCCGCCTTCGCGTACTTTCCGCTCATCGATCTTCAGAGAGAAGGTCAGCGGTCCGTAGTTGACAGAAACGCTGTTCTTGTTCTGCTCCCATTTGGTCACTGAAAGTTCCATGGGCATGGTCAGTGTGATCTTGTCTCCGTCGGAAAAAGCCCTGTTTATTTTGATGTAGGAACGAGGAGATGCATTCACGCTAATCGGGTTCCCGTTGATGGCAACTGTTGGATCCTCACACCATTCGGGTACACGCAGATAGAGCGGGAACTTTACCTGCTCCGGTGTATTGACTGTAAATTCCACTTTCTCCCTGAATGGATAATGAGTATCTTCGTTGATTGTCACCTCTGTGCCATCTCCAACTTTAGCTGTGGTTTTACTGGCAGAATAGAGGACGGCAGCCAGCCCGTTGTCGGGTGTAGCATACCAAAGATTTTCAGCGTAATAGGGCCAGCCGTGGCCGGAGTTGTGCTGGCAGCAACGGTGATCGTGGGGATTCATATGGAACATGTTTCCCCCATTTTGTATTCCCGGCGATTTAGGTTCTTTGTCAGCCTGTGGCAGGTTGGGTGCGGTTAGATAGCGCAGGGCCTTCATATCGGCTGTAAATGCTGCAGGAAGGGAGTTGAATGCCACATTCTCACAGCGGTCGGCCCATTTCAGGTCACCGGTGATACGGGTGAGGATCTCATCCGAGAGCATCTCCTCGACCATGCCGCAGGTCTCGATGGCCTGGCGGGGTCCGTCGTATCCCAGACGGGCATTTTCGTCGGCTCCGAACATACCCCCGGGAACCTGACCAAACAGGTTTCTAACCTTTTGCCAGTTGCGCTCAGCTGCCTGGAGGTGCCATTCTTCCTTAGACTGCATCCAATAGGTGGCGGGCTGGCCAAAAGCCTGCGCAATATTCACATTGTGCCAGCTGGCTACTTTCTGATCCCAGTCAGCGGTATTTCTATGTACCTTTTTGGCAAAATCGAGCAGCCATTTTTCACCGGTACGGTTATAGAGCCAGTATACAGTGTACAGCATGTCACCGGCACGCATCCTGGGCCAGAATCCCACCAGGAACTTATCATCCGGGTAAGTTTGCAAATACTTAAAATAATCTTTCATCAGGCTGATCACACGCTCATCGCCCGAATATTCATAATAATTCTGAAGGTTGAACAGCATGATCATGTTGGGCCACAGATCGGCCCGGCCCTTAAGGCGGGTTGCGGCTCCTCCGCGATCTCCGCCCGGTCCGAACCAGCCATCTTCCCGTTGGCTGTTGATCGTTGCATTCAGCCATGTTTCGGCCACTTCGATCATTTCTTCATCACCCAGCACCCAGGCGCAGTTGCTGTAGCCCTTCAGCCAGTAGGGAACTTCTTCCCAACCATTCTCTCCCTTTCCTTGAGGGTCAAGCCAGGCATTGTTTTCTTTTTCCAGGAAGCTGCTGAGCTCCTGCAGATGGCCGTGGAAACCTTCGGCCTGAAGCTGCAGTTTCTTCTTCAGCCAACCCTGGGGCTTAATATTCCCAATGGGGAGTTTGATCAGCGGACTGGGTTTCAACGGTGGCCGGTTGCCTACATAAAAATCGTTGGTGGAGTCGGTCTCGGTTTGCTGAACCACCGTAACCTCATCGCTTTTATTACAGGAAAGCATGATTGCAGCTATAAAAAGAACAGAAATTAAGATGTTGCGTTTCATGTTATATCCCCCGTTTTAACGTTTGATCTTATAATTTGGCTACAAATTTCTCAATTTTCTTTGATGAATGCATCATTTTGTTGTTGTAAAAAACCCGAAAACCTTTGCCTCTATTATATCTTTCACCCGTTTTATCCCAGAGAACAGTCAGCTCGCCACCGTGATAGGGAATACGGTCGAGGCAAAACCAGTCCTCCTTAATGTGCTTTCGGAAGGTCCACCAGTCTCGGTTGTCAGGGTTTGTGGGGGTTGAAGTTCCATTGGGCTTGTTTTTTCCGTCAGGTACCTGCCGGAAACGAAAGGGAAGACGCTGGAGGAGATTGAGATGATGTGGAGCCGAAAACACCTTAGCTAAATGCAGTACAATAAATTCAGTGATGGAGTTGTTGGTTAATTGTCATTATGTTGTCATTTATGGTCATTTATTGTCATTTGGTCATTCGGTTGTTATTCAGTTATTTTGATAAGTTTGGAAGTTTGAAAGGAGTTTGACGAAGAGTTTGAAAGTTTGATGGTTTGAAGAATGTGAGTCATGTTGTCATTATTATAGTCATTCGGTGGTCATTCGATTGTCATTCGGTTGTTTTGATAAGTTTGAAAGTTTGACAGAGTTTGATAGTTTGAAAAAATGAGTCATTTAGTCTTTCAGTGGTTATCTGCATCTAATTATATGTACATATGAGAATAAAGTCAGAGACAAATACAAAATATGTTATCATGCAAAACCACATGCATGGAATAATCAAAATTGGCATGAATCCATTTAATCAATTTGAGGATACTATCATACGGGGTTGTAGAGACGCCATGCATGGCGTCTCTACTCCAGGGCAATCAGATAATTCTAAGAATTAGTTCCTATCGGCAAGTATAATAATGAATAAATTATAATATATTATGACAAAGCCAACAGAATATCAATTATCCTTCGAAGAACTGCAAGTTTCAAAAAGCTGTATTGAATATGTCATGGGGTTTGCTCCTGGGGAATCACCGGAGCCCTTTGACGAGATCATCGATGAGGTATTGCAGAATGCCAGGGAGCACTGTGATATCCGGGGTGCTGTTCAGATTATTGACAATATATCTTTAGACCCCCAAGACAATAAAATAAAATTGGATCATACGGAATTTCAGACAGGACAAAGAATTACCTCTCTTCTGGAAGAATCCGAATCACTGGCGATCTTCATTGTTACTGCCGGTAAAGGCATTGAACAGTGGATGCAGGAGTGCACAGTCCGGGGAGATACTTTTTCCTCCTACGTGATTGATGTGACAGGATCAGAGATAGTTGATCTGGCGGCGCTTCAGTTACAAAATAAACTGGAGCAGCAAATGAAGCGTTCCGGGTTAAAAATATCCGATATGTTTAGCCCCGGCTATTGCGGCTGGCCGGTTTCGGATCAGCATGCCCTCTTTTCTTTCTTCCCTGAAGGGAGTTGTGGCATCCACCTGACCGAAACCTATCTGATGGATCCCATCAAATCGATCAGCGGTATCATGGGTATTGGAAAAGATGTCCGGCGCAACCGGGAAGATTATTGCAGCCATTGCGGACATACGGACTGTATTTACAGGGGAAGGAGGCATCAGCATGGATAATTTATCCCTGTAACATCCATTCTAAGAAGATTTGAATTACCCTTTTCAAGCGGGAGTCTTCATTTAACTATTTAGAGTCTGTCTATAATATCCGCTGGCTGCGTTACGCTCGTTTTTCATGCCAGTCAATTACATCAAGTAAACTCCTGGCATTCAAAACTCGCAAGCCTTGCCAGCGAACATTCTAGACGAGACTCTTTCAAATCTCCTTGACTTTATGGACAAACACTACTCTATACTTAAAATTCAATTCCAATATTTTTAAACCATCCGGGAAATATGCGCAAATCATTCTTTCTCTTTACGTTTTTGCAGCCCAATACTTGATATAACTCAACCAAATTTTAAAATCTTCATGTCATCGCGTTCCCTTTGGATCAGAACTTTCATAAGGAGGATAAGGGTACTCATCGGGAAGCACCTTTACCCCTGTTGTTAATTTGAGAGGAAGACCATAATTATAGGTTAGTTCAATAAAATATGCCTTCCATCCCTTTTTCGGCCCGGAAAGCCTGATGTTATAATGGCCGTCCTTATTGATCCGGATGATACTGTCTTGCCAAACTTTTCCGATTTTATCCACTCTGAAATCCCGTTCTTCATCGTTAACAGCATACCAGAGCTTTACTTCCTCAATGGGATCTTCAGGATCTGTCCTTACAGCAATATTAGAATCCTCTATTTTCCAATGATAATCCGGAAGGGCCTTATGATTTACCACAGCATCATAAAAGGCCATGATCGTTTGCATGGCATCTGTGTCATCCAATGAATGCCCGGTATTTGGAACATACCGGAGATACTTTTCCTCTTTCAGGTCATTCCAATAAAACTGCCAGCTATCCGGCTGAAAAAACTGGTCACCGGTAGCATTAACCAGCAGTTTCGGCATATCATAGCGTTCTATATAGGAATAAGGCTCCGTAATCTCCATTAAACGATCGAATTCCACAGAACCTATCCACTCCATAATCCCTTCATCAACATAATCATGTACGGCCGGGGCCCAAAATCCATAGTTTCGCCAATGATGTTTAAAGGAAGGTTCCATATTCAGCAGATCGATGACAATGGGAATCATGGCTACGACCCGGTCATCTGTGGCTGCTGTGGTCCATGTAGTCCATCCCCGCTTGGAGCCTCCGGCTACAGCATAATTGTTTACTTCTAAATTTTCTTCTTTTAAAACAAATTCTGATACTGCATCCATGGCACAATGCACTGCATTGGTCATAGGCAACCGGGCCAACCAAACCGCATCTTCATCATCCGCACCCCCTTCAAGAAATTTTCGCCAACCGTAGGCAATCAATTCGTCCTCTTTCCTTTCACCCATGGTATCTCCGGAAAAGGTCAGCGGTTGATTTGGAATATTGTGTATCCCAACAGCAATTGTATTGGTCAAAACAGCGGACTGAACCAGCATAGAGTCCGCCTTAACAGGTAATTCATCATCTCTGTCTCCTCCTCCAATCCATATAAATGCCGTTTCATACTCAACAGAATCCGGTACCACAATACTTACCCAATGCCACCACGTAGGATCCTCCACCAATTGCTCATTCAGCCATTTCTGGGAAGTCATTCTCAGAATATACAATGTATAATCCTCCCTTTTAGCATGATGCATAACCCGATAATTAAAATCGGAACCGGTAGTATCCACGTAAATATCCAGGGGTGTTTCAGAGATAGCTTCCTCACCAGTTTTTTCTTTCTTCGGAGATTTGCAATTTGAAAATGACAATAAGTAAATAAGAAAAAAAAGAAAAAGTGTAGGTAGGGATATCCTTGTTGGTCTATATAAAATCATCATTGCGGAATTTTTCAAATTTAATGCTTTTCAGTTTAATCCGGAAGAAATTCATTATCGAACTATTCCCCCTTAATCCATTCCTCATTAAATGTAGCGTATTTTATTGTCTTTCTTTCACTGCCATTTTTTGAAGGTTGGCGATAACTGTAACTTACATGAAGGTTGCCATTCTTTCCTTGAATTATAGCGGGATATCCTGCGGTTACCGGATCATTGCCATCATCAAATTCGATTTTCCTGGTCCATGGCCAGGTTTTTCCCTCATCCTCAGAAACAGATACGGCAAGGCTATGACGTCCTTCGGTTGTATCGTTATAAATTAATACCCAATGGCCGTTTTTTAATGTCACTATATCTGCTGCAGACCCTGGATTGGGTATCTCCGAATCCTTTACCTGGCTCCAGGTCTCTCCATCATCGGTTGAACGACTGACATGAAGACGCTTGGGCGGAGGACCATTGTCCCGCATATAAGCTACCAAGTCACCCGATTCGGTTTCTGCAATTGCTGGTTGTATATTGCCTGCCCCAACAAGCGGTGTACTAAACTCCCAGGTTTCACCCCAATTGTCAGTAAAAGCCATTAAAGAAAAGCTAAATCCATCGGAGTAGAGAGGAACAATCACTCGGCCCTCAGTGGTTATGAACGGTTTGTTTCTGGTTTGCCATCCCATCCTTCTAAAATAAGGATAGCCCAGCTCAGTATGCTCATAAGTCCCGTCTTCCTTATATAATCGTCCGTTTTTCACCATATCCTTACCTTTGGCTTTGGCCATAATCCTCTCTTTCCATTGTTGGATTCTTTCATTGTCAGCTTCCACATTAGCGGTTTCAATATAATTGTCCAATTGCCTATTTACTGATTGAACAAATGAATCGTCTGGTTGAATACCACGTTCAGCTTTATCGCCTGGTTTAACATGCAGGTTTTCCTGCCAGTTCCAATTGGGGGCTCCCAACATATTCATATAATCCTCACTGATTCTGTATTTACATAATGAAGTCTCCCACTGATTGGCAATTACCGTATACCACATAAGCCAGAGGCGGCTTTTACCATCCACAAAAAGAACCGGATTGATATCGGGAAAGCCTTCCACATCAGCTAAAACAAACGGTTCACTCCACTCATTACCTCCATATTTCTTCCTTGCTCCTAATATTTTGACATCATCAGCCCATCGCTCTCCACTACCCTGAAACCATGCGGCCAAAAGATCGCCGTTGGGCAGCTCTTCTATGGTTGAACCATGAACATGCTCATTTTGGTAAGGAATAATGATTTCAGCATCGAAAGATGCCGTTTGCGTATAGCCATTGTAACAAATAACTGTGAATAACGGAACGAGAAATAACAGCCATTTAAGTAATCCTTTAATTTTATTGGTTTTTGTTCTCATAAATATCTCATTTTTAATATATAAATATCATAACCCCATATATTTTTTCAATATCTTTTTCAATTCAGAAAAAGTCTCTATTCTTATATCGGCCATGCTCTGATACTGATTATCAGAAGATGCTCCGCTGAATGCTACACAATACATATTGGCAGCTTTTGCTGCTTTAATGCCGTTGGTTGAATCCTCTATAACCAGGCAATATTCCGGACCAACACCCATCAATTGGGCGGTATAAAGAAAAATATCCGGTTCAGGTTTACTCTTCCCAACCAAACTGCTGCTTACAATATACCAAAAATATTTTTTTAAGCCTGATTTTTCCATAATCATTTCGATGGTCTCGGAATCAGAAGAAGAAGCTACGGCCATCGAAACCTCATTGTTTTTTAGTTCATCCAGTAAATCCACTACACCGGGCATTGGATCAATCCTGGACAAGCCTGCAAAATAATTTCTGGACTCTTCATGATTAAGCCTGACCATTTCTGCCGGATCCCAGAGCAGATTCTTCTTTTTTATGATCTCCCCCCACATGACATCAGAAGCTTTGCCCATATAATTCCTGTGTTCTTCATCTGAAACATTCAGGTGGAAACGCTTAAAAAGCCTTTTTTCAACTTCTACATGAAAAGGTTCGCTGTCCACCAATACACCGTCCATGTCAAAAATGACTGCCTTCATTGATTTCATAATGAAATATTTGATTAACCTTAAAGCACCAATTCGAGGCATTTTAACCAGAAATCATGGTAATGATCCCAATATACAAAATTACAACCCCAATTAAACACTGATGTTTTCCTGATGTTTTCCTGAGGAATGCAATGCCTCAGTCAACCATTTACCATAATTAAAACCTCCACATCTTTAACGTCATAATTAAATGGAGATTCAGCATAAATCGGGCTCAGCTCAACAGCCCAGTCTCCTATATAATAAATTTTAGCCATATTCCATTATACTTTTAAACTATTTAGGGTCACTTTTTGTTTTTTTTGGCTTCATCCGTTCAACAGACTCTTTAAGAATTACTCCTTTCTAATCTCCCTCGAATCTGGCATTCCAATATTATCCAGATCGGAGATTTTTATCCTAAGCAATTCAATGGATTGTTTGCCTCCGGAAAAAGCCACATAGAGATATCCATCATATTCGAGCACATGGGGATAGTCTACATGGCGTCCACCTATGAGATAGATCATCTCCGTAAAAACCATTCCATCCTTGCTGATCGAGAGGGCAAGCGGGTCACGGCGCTCCGGGTTGGGATTGGACACCAGCACGTAACGGCCGTCGGTCAGCCTGATGCCATGAAATTTCGACCGGGCATCAGGGAAATTGGTCTGTGCGGGGCGGTGCCAGGTTCGACCATAGTCGGTGGAAAACGATCTGAAGAGATAACCACTTCTCCGATTATCCCTGTAAAGCGACATTATATTTTTTCCGTCCGGCAAAATCCACCAGTAGGGCTCTTCTGAATCCAATACTTCTGAGGATCCCGGTACTTCGAAGGATTCCCACTGACTAATCCCTTTAGTTCCGCCAACCAGAAACCTGATGCCTTTTTGGGCGTAATCATGGGTTCGTCGCGACATCAACCATTCGCCGGTGGGTAATTTTTTGGGTGGAAAATTGTTGATGGCATCGTCACAAACCAAACCTGCATCTTCCCAGGTTTTCGACTGATCGTTCCACCGAAAAGCCCTTAGCTCAAGACTGGGACCAAAGAAACCCGCTGCTTCATCAAGGGATGCAAGCGCCAGGAGCTCACCTTTTCTTTTCCAGAATCCGCGGGAAATCCAACGAAAACCTTGATCCAAGCGAGTATTATAATGAGGTGAATCCGGACCGGAATTCGGGGGATATGGAGTTAACATTTTGGGGTCGCTCCAGTTCAAACCATCCTTACTAGTGGCATACTTCACTACCTGACCAACCCGGTCCTCAACGCCAGGGCCATCGCTCCACATGATCCAGAATTTGCCATTATAACGGATCATATAATTATGCTGATTAACCCCATCTTCTTCCCTCACATCATTTATGACCCTATGATTGGCTGGAATGCGTGGCAAACTTTCAAAATCAATGGCATGGGTATCATCCGGAACCCAGCCTCCTTTTAACATGAGCGATGAATTGGGATTGGCAACGGGATCAGGAGACGACAG
>CAYNPZ010000109.1:0-12586 GCA_964399175.1 uncultured Bacteroidales bacterium
GAGACACAATTTTGTGGTCGGTAAATTTCTGTCCGCCCTCGCTGGTATAGGGCATATGGCAATCTGCACACGCCAGACCTCGCTTGGCATGTATACCAGTCATAAACAACTCATAATCCGGGTGCTGCGCTTTTATCATGGGTGCTTTGGAGATCCCGTGGGTCCAGTCGGAAAAATCACGTTTACCATAATAGGCTTCTACCTCCTCTACCTGAAGCCCGTTATTCCAAGGAAAAACCAGATAATTCCCGGACCCTTTGAAATAATATTCTGAATGGCACTGGGCACAGACGTATCGGCGCATTTCCTGGTGCGAAGCTTCTTCAATGTCCTTTCCTTTACGATTGAAGGCTTCTACAAGAGCAGGCCGGGGCACGTGCAGGTTCATGTTCTCTGCTTCATGGCAGTCGGCGCAACCTATAGGATTAACAATCTGGTGGCCCCGTTCTTCCCATGAACCTTTATAAAATGCTTCGGCACCTATCTCACTCATCACCCTGGGTACATCAGGACTTTTGCATGTCCAGCAGGTGTTTGGCATAGGGCTGCTTCGGCCGTCCACAGGGGCTCCGGTACGGAGAATATCCCGGATATCATGAATGCTCCACATGTGGCCTTTGGATTGATTATATTCCCTGGAAAAACCATAATCAGCCCAAAGGATCACCAACCTCGGATTCCGCTCAAGCATATCGATGGGAGCATTTCCATTATACTTGGTGCGAAAGGAAGTATCTTTCGTAGCCTTCCACCGGTTGTATTGCCGGGGAAAGTTTTTCCCCCATACTTCACTGCGCGGCTCCCATTTGGAATGATCCACTTCGGGCTGATAGGCAAAAGTCGCCTCAGTCCTTCGCTCCATAATGGAAGAAGCCAAAAGGCCAAGAAAAAATACAATGATTATTGTTGCCAGAAACAACAACCACCCCAGCCAGGGTTTCTTTCTGATTTGCTCACGTATCGTTGCCATATGTTATAATATTTCTGATTTTCAAATTTAAACACTCACAAAACTAACAACCAATACCCCGTCTTCTTGTTCCTTCGCTCTGTCATTCTCACGTGCAGTTGTGCTATCGTGACGTCGTGTTGTCCTTCCCTAATCCCCGAGACGCAAGCATTGCGTCTCTACTGCTTTAAACTTCAGGTTCCTCTCTACATGATCCTCACTACTCACTACTTTTTTACCTCTCATCCCGTATTCCCGTATTCTCATTCCCTCGTCTTCTCAGTGCTCCCCTTCTCTTACTCTCATTCCTCCACCGCTTCTTTTAACCATTCCGGGACCGGGCTTTCAGGCACAGGAACCCTTGCATAAGGTGTTAAAGAGAGACTGTTTTCCCGTCCATGTGGAACTTCGCGGTGGCATTCCCAGCATTTTCTTTCGGTACGTGATTGGATGCTGTGATATGTACGTTGAGTCAGCATCTCCGGATTTTTTATTAGCTGTTCATGACACCTGATGCAGTTTTGCTGAACCACCTCCTGGCCGGCCTTTTTTATTTCTATCACTTGCGGTTCGTTGCGCAGAGTAAAAATGGTGGCGTGCCTTAATCCGTCTTTGGCTTTAAAGTAGTAATGGCTGAAAACATTATTATGTGGAACGTGGCACTCATTGCAGTCGGTTACTTCGCGATGGGCACTGTGAAACCATGTGGCATATTGTGGGGCCATGATATGGCAATTGACACAGGCAGATGGTTTATCAGAAAGGTAGGAATGCGCTTTAGAGATATACAAAGCATAAAATCCCAAGCCGATAAAGATTCCCAGTGCAAATATTACGGGGACCTTCCATTGATCGGGAGGGATTAGCTTTTGGAATATCTTCATAGAAATAGATTTTAAATTCTGTTTTGAAAATTAAGGATAATTAAAAAATTTAAGAATTTAAATACCGAAATTCACGTTATTTAAATGTAATCTAAATTTAACCTCCCCGTAAACCATTAATAACAAACCAACATCTATGGAATTTTTATCTGCTCAGACTTCCACTCCAAAGAACATCCTGATGAAATAGCTGATCCCGAAAGTAAGGGCTGCCACGCCAAGGCTAAGAATGGCCATCTCCAGAAAACGTTTCTTAAAGTTCATGTCCTTGGCAACCGATATGTAATAGTTAAAGAACAGGATAATCAGTATAGCTATCACCAGGGTGAGCGCTAGGCAAACAAAATAGTTATCCAGCAACAGATAGGGAAGAATAAGCAGAAAAACCGTAATGATATAGGCAATACCGGTATAAAGAGACGAGGGTAAAGCCCTTTCATCATTCCCTTCGGATTTGTTCGAAAGGTATTCCGAGGCGCCCATGGAAAAAGAGGCTGCTATTCCGGTTATCAACCCTGCAATGGCAATCAACTGCGTGTTTTGAAAGGCCAGTGTCAAACCAGCGAGTGCACCGGTTAGTTCAACCAGGGCATCATTGAGTCCAAGAACAATTGAGCCGACATAATCCAACTGCTTTTCGCGAATCATATTAATCAGCTCATCTTCATGGGCGTCTTCATCCTCGACAATGCTTTTTGCTTCAGGAATGTAATTCAAAGCTTCATTATACTTCTCCTGTGCTCCCGCTTCTCCGTTCTCCATCAGTTTAATCCCAAAAGTAAGGCCAAATAAACGGGTAATCCAATAAAATTTGAATACCTTCCATTTATTGGGTTTAATCTCCTCTCCCGAGTAATCCTTCCAGAAATGATAATGCCTGAGCTCATCATCAGCAATATCACTAAGGATCTGTGCATTTTTACCTTTTACTCTCCGGGTAAGTTTTTTATAAATGTGATATTCTGAGATTTCATTTTTCTGAAATTGCTTTACATCCTCCAATTGTTCATTGGTTAATTCCGTTGTATCCATAAATGATTTTTTCTGATTGAAAATAAATCAAAATTAAGAAATGATCTGTGCATTTCAAACACAAATACATTTAAAGAGGCCCACCCGCGGAGAAATCCATCTGTAGATTCTAAAATTCTATCTTATTATTCATTTCGATGGAAGGAATAAAAAAAGCCCGGCTTCGCTGGTTATAAGTCTTATATCAAAAAGCCGGGCATTATGTCTGATGTATAAAAGAAACAGTTTCTAGAACGCCGATACAAAGCCTACGCTAAACCGACCGAAATCTTCCTTCATTCCCTCATCGGTCATGCCTTGGGTAACATAGGTATATTCACCGGCAAGCCTTACGTTACGCCGGAGCAGATATCCGCCGTGAAAGGTAAATGACTCGTAATCGGCAGGATTAAAATCGGATTCCACTTTGTTGTACATACCCAAAAGATACCAGTTGCTTTGGTCTCCCCGGGGCATAAAAATCGCCTCACCCAAGATACCTTCGGTAGTCAGATCCTCTCTGGCAGTTGGAGAGGAAGGTGTAGCGAAAACCCTGGAATCATTTCGTACGGTATACTGAAAATTAACTTCCAGCTTATCGGTAGGTGTCAATGTGAAATCGGGACCGATAACGCTAACTTCATTGGTAATTCCATTACCATCATTATTTTCCAGATGCTCCTTACCCAGGTAAGCGAAACCACCTACTCTCAGAAAATCGCCTATATTCTGGGAAATCCTTCCCATATAGCTTTTATACTTGTCCTCATCAAATATATTGAACTCCGCTTCTCTGATTCCGTTTCCGTTAACAACCTCGAAAACTACATCGGTACCTGTCTCAAATCCATAAGTTAGCATCACTCCCTTATCATATTTTAGTGTCATCCTGGAAATCCCGATCCGGGAAGTATACAGCTCATAATCTTCAAGAGACAAACGCAATTCACGCTTAAATAGAGGATCAGACACCTGAAATTGTCCCACCATGATATCCAGAGGAGTATCAAACAAATTGTTGTACATGAGGTAGGCATCCTCAACTCCCGCAATTTCTCCGGCCTCACTCATGTAAAAGTAGAAATAATAAGAAACATGGTCCGATATGGCACCACCTGAGAGCAATTTCATCAGGTAAGGCGTGCCAAAATCGCTCTTATTGCTACCGGTCATGTTGTAGGTAACAAACCCATCCAATCTCACCGCGAGGGGAAATTCCCGCAGGAGCGAAAGCCTTTCATCACCGGCATCTACATAATAACCCGGAGAATCGTATTTCTCAAGTCTGAAACCGTCGCCTGCAAAATCGTCTCCATAAGCCTTTAGTTTAGGAGCTGCCGGAGCATGGCACACTTTACAGCTGATTCGATACTTCCTGGCAAAGGCTGGAATGGCCTGAGAGGTTTTAGTCAATACAAGGGAACCCAACAAAGTAAATAAAACAATTCCGATTAATTTCTTCATAAGTCTCTATTTTTAAGGTATAACAGTAATTTCAGTAGAATGGCGATTGATCTCATGTATGGCATACTCCTCTTTGGGAACTTCAAGGAATTCTCCTACGGGTTTTACCAGCAGACGATAATTCATTACTGCAGTTACCTTCATTTTGCCCGGTGCCGCTTCATAAGGAATATTGAATGTATAGGTCTCCAGTTTGGTTTCCCTGGGTCCAATCCGGTAATCAACACCCAGCGAATCTGTGTTCCATTGCATGATGGTCATTCTGCCCTGGGGATCAAAATAGGGCATTCGGAAAATGCGGTCGCCATTGGGAACGGCTTCCCGCTGCACGCCATCAAAGTTTTCTATATCCAGGGGAAGTCCCATATCCTGATAGGATTTTGCATCACTGGCAATGGTATATTGCTCCCCTTCAAAACCTTTTTTATCAACCGGCAGATGATAAACATTGCCCTCTGAATCTTTTGCCTCAACATGGAGCCATACAACCCGGTCCTCAACGGAGCCGGTTGGAAACTTGTGTCCCGTTTTCTGGTTAAAAAGGGCAACCGTAAACTTAACCGGTTCTCCCATGATGGCTTCGCGGGTATTCGGTTGCACGCGCAGTTCTATTACACCATTCAGCTTACCCGGATCATGGGCCCCATGGAAAAGATGAAGCTTGGCATCTTCATAGGTGGCACCCATCTTGGCAGTTTTTGTATTTGCCTCTGTCATATGACAATCCTGGCACTGAACGCCTTCATCCGAGTAAGGACCATTTTCCCATTCCAGTTGAGTGGACTTAACCCAAGCGCCGTATGGGCTCTTCTCATTGTGACATATGCCGCAAAATTTGGCTTTGCTATGTAATTCAGTGGTCTGGATCTCATGCTCCGGTGAAGAAGTTTCACCTTTACGGGAACTGTATTTGGTAAATCCTGGTTCTACGATGTAATTATGATTATAAGCGGTATCACCCTTAATGCCTTTAATCAGGTGGCATACCTCACAGGAAACCGCTTCATTGGCTCTGCTTCCTTCTTCAGGACGCGGTGGTGGCATATCATCGGCCATATAGGCCATGGGGGTATGGCAGCCGTTGCATCCTTCATGTACACCCTTCATTTCCGGATCTTTTTCCGAGTGAGGCACAGCCAGTTCGAAATATTCAATCTCATCCCAATGATGCGTATAAGCCTTCGACATCATGGCCTGTGTCCATTGCTGGTAAAAATCATTGTGACAAGAACCACAATAGTTGGGTTTACTGAAATCTTTATATTCAAAATCACCTTCCTCCCCACCTTCTCCTACAGGTAGGACGAACCCAAAGATCGTCAGGATTACGACAGGAAGGATTAGGAATAAAAGTATTTTTTTATCCATTGTTGATTTTTTTATCTGTTATCAGAGACCAAGGTAGGAATTATTCCGTTAGGATGCAAACAAAAAATCCATATCAGAACCTTTTTAAACTGAACGGGCAGGAAGACGTTAACTGATCAGACAGATAGCTTAATTTTAGTACCATTAAAAGATTACAACGGATGAAGAATATTGGAAAAAATTACCACTCGTAAACCTCAGGAGATGTGAAGTAAATAAACTTAACTACCGAATAAAATATCCTTCAATAAAAAGATAATTTAAAATGAATATAAATAAAATGAGGGCATGTGCCTTATAATTTTAAGAAACATGCCCTTACTATATAAAGTGCTCTAAAATGTAAAAACAGACTGTAGCTGAATATGATTTATTCTTCTTCGTACTTGATCACTTCAGCAGGACATTCCTCAGCTGATTCCTTGATACAATCCTCATTGGCATTGAAGTCAGCATCGTCCTTTACATAAGCTTCACCTTCATCATCCGTACCAAATACATCCGGGCAAATATCTTCACAAATCCCGTCTGCAATACATCCTTCTTCGATCCATACTTTTTTTATAGCCATAACTACCTCCTTTTTATTTGATTATTATTTAAGAATATAAAATGTAAATTTTAGGACTCTTCTATCTGAATAACTTCTACCGGGCAACTTTCTGCTGCTTCTTTAATTTCTTCCTCATAGGCGTTTAAATCTGCATCGGGTTTAACGATCGCTTCTTCACGATCACCCAATTCGAATACTTCCGGGCAGATTTCTTCGCATAATCCGCAAGCTGTACAGCCTTCCTCAATCCAAACTCTGCTTATTGCCATAATGCTTCTGATTTTTGATTTATGGTATGATCATTTGATTTTGGTGCGTAAATTTAAGAAAAATTAAAAGCAAAAAAATGATGAATAGTAAATTATTTAAATGGATTGACACTTATGCCAGCGAAGAGTTTGCTGATGTTACCCACCAGGCCATTGCCATTACCGATCAGATAGCGAAAGAAGCGAGAGAACAGGAAAGGGAAAGGATGAAAGATGCGTTTCTATATTCCTCCAGGATTGAGAATATGTTCTGGGAAAGTGCCTACCGGAAGGAATAACAGGTTTGACTGTTGCGAGTTATATTTTGGCCAGGGCCAAAAAGACTACGTGAATAGAGACGGTAAGAAACAAATAGAGGTTTCGGGCTTTATTGGATGAAAGCCCAAACAATTTATAACGAATCGCATAGTGATTACAGGAATTAATGCAATCTCCACAATAGGTACATGTTGGTCCAGGTTTGCCTTTAGCAATATGTCCCATTTGAAGTGCATCGTATTTACAACTGCTCGTACAAAGCCCACATTTTGTGCAGGATGAATCAATAACCATCCTAAAAGGATTGATGTTTTTGAGATACATTACAAGCGTACCAACCGGACAAAAGAGGGTACAATGGGCCATGTGGTTGATCCTTCGTGAATAAATGAACATAATGATGAGACCGGCCACCCCGATCACTATACCGCCCATCAGGGCATAAAAACGACCGATACCGAAAACCCTGAATAAAATAGTACCCAAAACGATCACCAACAGAATGATGTGTTTCATTGTACTTTTACGTTTAAACCCCTGATATTGCGACTTTCCCTTAGTGGCAAAATTATCCAGGGCTCCGAAGTAACACAAATGGCTGCACCAGGCAGGACCGGTAAGCAAAACAGTACTAATGAAAAGAAAGGTCATAACTGAAACTTCTCCCCGGTATATGGGACCGGAAAGAATCAGTGCCGGAACCGGCAGATGGAGCTCTCCGGTCATCAAAAACTTCTCAAAACCTGAAATTCCCAGCAAAAACTGTCCAAAAAACACAAAGGTAAACACCGACCAGCTAATGGTTCTCCATCTGGCAGTTTTAGAAGGATTCTGCATCTTAGATACCAATATCGCTCCGTAGATGGCTATCAGCATGATCTCGATCCATCCGCCACCTTTAATAAATCGTTCCAATATAAGAATTTTGTTATCCACATGGATCTGGACCATGCTTAGAAGAAATCCTGAAAAAAGAAAAACTGCAAAACTCAGACGGTATTTCATCATTGTTTTGATCATTAACTATTACTCCATATTTCTCTTTGGAAGATTCCGTGCAATTTATTAGTTGGGGTTTTAAACCAATTGCGATGAAATGCAAAAATAGAAACTAATTTCAGTAAAGCAATACTTTTTTGCTTTAAATACAATCATTCTATTTATCCTGTGGCTCTCCAACTCAATATCCATCTATTTACCTAATAAAAAATGCCGGAAAGATTTTTATTTATAAATTTTACCTGTTAAATTTACACTTAATATAAAAGGACTTTTCCGAATTATACACCAAAAAATCATAACTCAATAAAAATGAAATCTTTATAATAACATCAAAAACAAACATTATGAAAAAATTGCTGACATTATTCATTATCGGCTGTATTTCAATCAGTATAAATACTTTCGGACAGAAGTCCACAGCCATTCTGGATCTGGAAAAAGGTGATCATAAGATCAGCCGGCATATATACGGACACTTTTCAGAACATCTGGGACGCTGTATCTATGACGGAATTTGGGTCGGAGAAAATTCTTCCATCCCAAATAATCAGGGAATACGTAAGGGAGTTATTGAAGCCCTTAGAAATATTGGCATCCCCAATCTCCGTTGGCCTGGCGGATGTTTTGCCGACGATTACCACTGGAAAGACGGAATCGGACCTAAGGATGAGCGTCCCCCAATGATTAACACCCACTGGGGAATGGTGTCCGAAGACAATAGCTTTGGCACCCACGAATTCCTCAGATTATGCAATTTACTTGACGCTGAGCCGATAATAGCAGGCAATGTAGGCAGCGGAACCGTTAAAGAGCTATCTCAGTGGATTGAATATGTGAATTCAGACATCGAAAGTAAGATGACACAACTTCGGGAAGAAAACGGCAGAGCCGAATCGTGGTATGTAAAATACTGGGGAATAGGAAATGAAAGCTGGGGTTGTGGCGGCAACATGAACCCAACCCAGTATTATGAAAAGATGTGCCGGTATTCCACCTATATGAGAAGCTATCCCGACAAACCTTTGTACAAGGTGGCCGTGGGCCCCAGTGGCTTTAATCCCGAATGGACAGAAGAATTTATGAAAAACGTAGCCGAAAATGGCGGGAGAAATCTGTTTAGCGGATATTCTCTCCACTATTATACAGTACCTGGCAATTGGGGTGATAAAGGCTCAGCAACAGATTTCGGGGAATCCGAATGGTTCACTACCATAAAAAAATCCTTGCGTTTAGAAGACCTCATTGAGGAAAATGCAAGAATTATTGACAAATATTTACCCAACAACGATATCGACCTGATTGTGGATGAATGGGGATGCTGGCATAACGTAGAACCAGGCACCCGTCCCGGCTTCCTCTACCAGCAGAATACCATGCGTGATGCCATCGTGGCCGGCCTTTCGCTGAATATATTCAACAATCACAGCGACAGGGTGAAAATGGCCAATATTGCTCAGACAGTCAATGTACTGCAGGCAATGATCCTTACGGAAGAAGAGGAAATGATCCTGACACCTACCTATCATGTATTTGACATGTATCAGGTACATCACGATGCTACCTATCTCCCGTTAAAAATAAACAGTCATGAATATACCTACGATGGTGAAGAAATACCGGCAGTTACCGGTTCGGCATCTATGGATAATAATGGCAGGGTGCATATTACCTTGACCAATGCGGATCCCAACAAGGCTGTTTCAGTGGAATGCTTACTCGACGGGGAAAAAGAACTTAATTTCAATCGGGGGCAGATTCTGACCCATTCAGAAATGAATGCCCATAATACATTCGAAAATCCTGATAATGTAACCATACAGAAATTCAACAATGTTAATGTACAGGAAGACAAAATTAAAATCAACCTTCCCGCCAAATCAGTGGTAATGGTTGAATTCAACTAGAACGGCAAAAATATAAGAAGTCTGATAAAGGCTGCCCTGGAATTTGAGGCAGCCTTTATTAACAATATAAAAACCCCTAATTCAACTGCATTATGAAACATCGAAAGTTTGGACAAGAGCAAATTGAAGTATCCGAAGTAGGAATGGGTTGCTGGCAGATCGGGGCCGGATGGGGAACGGTCAAAGATGATACCGCGAGGGATATTCTTCAGACAGCTATAGATCAAGGCATTACCTTCTATGACACCGCTGATGTATACGGAGATGGAAGAAGCGAAAAGCTGGTCGGTGAATTCTTTAAAAATCAGAGAGATAATGTATTCATTGCTTCCAAAGTCGGAAGAACGCCTGATCTCTATCCGGATGGTTATACCAAAGAAAAGGTCAAATACCGCATTCAAAAGTCTCTTCAAAGATTACAGACAGAGCCACTTGATTTGATACAAACACACTGTATTCCCAAAAAGATGATGGAGGACGGAGAAATCTATGAATGGCTCAGTGACTTTAAAAAGGAAGGGCTTATCAGAAATTTCGGGGCCAGCGTGGAAACTATGGAAGAAGCGAAAATCTGTATGCGGCATCCGGAGCTCTATTCTTTACAGATTATCTTTAATATTTTCAGGCAAAACCCCACCGAAGAAGTGTTGGATAAGGCCAAAGAAAAACAGATGGGTATCATTGCCCGGGTACCGCTTGCCAGTGGACTGCTTTCGGGCAAATTCAACAAAGACAGCACTTTCCCCCTTAACGATCACAGGAATTTCAACAAAACAGGGAAATACTTTAACATCGGAGAGACCTTTGCCGGGCTTCCTTTTGATAAAGGCGTTGCACTGGCAGAAAAGATAAAAAATTATGTCCCTGAGGGATTTACAATGAGCCAAATGGCCTTACGCTGGATTCTCGACCATGATGCAGTATCCGTGGTGATACCCGGAGCATCCAGACCAGAGCATGTAAAACTGAATGCTTCCGCATCTGATCTGCAACCTTTGGGGAAAGAAGTGCACGAAAATCTATACAACTTGTACAAGAATAAAGTGGAACCCCTTATTCAGGGACATTACTAAATAATGAAAAACATCAGACATGACTGCTTTAATCAAAATTTCCACTGTACAAATTTTTCTTTCTGCTTCAACACTGTTATTAGTGACAAACTCCTGTTTCAAAGATAAACAGGAAAAAAACAGTGAGCAGGACAAGCCCAATTTAATCTTTGTTTTGGCCGATGATCTGGGATGGGGTGATTTAAGTATGAATGGGCAGGATGATTTTTCTACTCCCACCATCGACCAAATGGCGAGGGAAGGTATCACATTTACTAACTTTTATACGGGATCCACAGTATCTGCCCCTTCAAGAGCCAGTCTGCTTACCGGCAAACATACCGGTCATACCTCCGTACGGGGCAATGCCCGGGGCCAGCTTGTCGGTGACAATGAAATGACTCTTGCCAAGGTGATGAAAAAAGCCGGCTATACTACCGGTAAAATTGGTAAATGGGGCATCGGTAACCCACCTCCTGTCGACGATCCTGAAAGGAAAGGTTTCGATTATTTCTACGGATATATCAACATGTATCATGCCCATAACTTTTACCCTGAATTCCTTTACCACAATGGTGAAAAAGTAAAATTGGACAACAAATTAAAGCTCAAAAACGGAGAAAATCCCTGGGAAAACATGCCCGAAGGTACCGGAGTAGCTGAAGTGAAAAAAGAGTATGCTCCTTTTCTATTTGATCAGAAGGGTTTGAATTTTATTGAAAAACACCAAAACGAGCCATTTTTCCTGTTCATGTCTTACAATACCCCACATGCCAACAACGAGAAGAAGCCCAACGGTATGGAGGTACCCTCTTATGGCAGTTTTGCTGACAAAAACTGGCCCGATCCGGAAAAAGGTTTTGCCAAAATGATCGTTAATCTGGACCGCTCCATGGAAAAAATCCTGAAAAAACTAAAAGAACTGGAAATTAATAACAACACCATAGTTATCTTTTGCAGTGATAACGGACCCCATGCCGAGGGCGGACATAAAATGGAATATTTTAACAGTAATGGTGAGCTGCGGGGTATGAAAAGAGATCTATATAACGGAGGGATACGCACACCCTTCATTGTGCGCTGGCCAGATGTTATTGAACCCGGTCAGCAATCAGATCATTTAGGGGCTTTCTGGGATGTATTGCCTACACTTGCCGACCTGGTGAACGCTGAAATACCCGAAGAAACCGATGGTATATCGTTCCTGCCAACACTGAAAGGCAATCCGGCCCGGCAGAAACAACACGAGTATTTATACTGGGAGTTTCCGCCACAGGGTGGTAAGAGAGCCATGATTAAAGATAACTGGAAGGCAGTGAAACTTCATGCCAGGGATAACAAACCTGCGGTTTTTGAATTATATAATATTGGGACGGACCCGTACGAAAAAAACAACCTAGCCGATAAACATCCTGAAGTTGTAAAAAAATTAAAGCACTTGTTCGGTCGTGCACACGAAGAACGTAAGTAATAACAACAAACATTGATATTCGGTTGTTAATTTGATATGATTTTGATTATTTAAGGAGGAACCACAAAAATCTATATTCTTGTTTCATATAAAATCCAACATAATGATTAAAAATTTTAAACGATTAAGCCTACTGATCGCCATCTCATTCATTTGCTCAAAAAGCTACAGTCAATCCAATGAAGATGAACTTCACCCACCCAATATACTGTGGATAAGCTGGGAAGATGTAAGCCAGACGTTTGGATGCTATGGCGATGATTATGCTGTAACGCCCAACATTGACGAACTCGCTGAAGACGGTATTGTTTACCAGAATACTTATGCCAATAATCCCATTTGTGCACCGGCAAGAAGCGCTTTGATCACAGGACAATACTCCAATTCTTATGGGGGACAAC
>CAYNPZ010000110.1:0-3452 GCA_964399175.1 uncultured Bacteroidales bacterium
CTGACGAGGCGCCGGGAATGGAGGGGATAACCTGTTGCTATCGCTATTTGCCCCCTGGCCGGGGGCATTCCCAATTTTTTCCAAAAGAGAAAATATATTCCATTCCTACGGAATTTCGTAAACCAGAACATCACTTATTACCCGGGTTTACACCCGGGCCTACAAATATGTCATCCCGCAAGCGGGATTTCGGTTCACAAATTGTAAAAGTATTAAATCGAAACTGATCTACCTGGCTGCTCCTAATGAAAGGCCAGAGGCCTGGCATCTTTGTAGGCCCGGATGTGAATCCGGGTACCTAAATTCACATAAAACCGGAATTCCGTAGGAATGACATAAAAGAGGGTGCCTGGAAAAAATCGGAAATGCCCCCTGTACCAGTCTGTCTTCTAAATATTTTACTGTGGATTTGTTCCGGGGATGCTTTTTAGAGGCTGATTCTATCGCGCACTCTGACGAGGCGCGGTGAATGGACGGGGATAACCTGTTGCTATCGCTTTAAATCAAAAACTGCTGATAATTTTCCCTGCTTATTACCTCAAACGAACTTTCAGGATAAGATTTAGTCCATGTCTTTGGTGGTTTTGTTTTTGATGATTTATTAAGTTTTATCTCATAACCCCATAAATTTCCACTATGTTCCTCAATATAATCAATCTCTCCGCCGGTGTAGACCCGCCAAAAGTAATTATTCACAGGTATTTGGAGATAACTTAAATATTTTTGACGTTCTGCCAGAACAAAATTTTCCCAAAGCGCTCCAAGATCATTCCGGTAAGGCTTCGGGTTGTAATTGTTTATAATCATATTCCTAATTCCATTGTCGTAAAAATAAAATTTATCCATCTTGGAAATTTCTTTTCTAAGATTTCTGCTGAAACCGGATAATCTAAAAATAATAAAGGATTGTTCCAGCAAATACAAATAATGGTTAACGGCATCACGACTGAGGTTTAATTGTTGGCTCAGTTCATGGATGGATACTTCGCTTCCGATTTGAAAAGCCAATAATCGTAATAAATCAGACAATTTTCTTTTATTGCGGATCCCTGTGAGTTCAAAAATATCTTTGTACAGGTAAGAGCTGCCTAATTCTTCCAGGATCAGTTTTTTTTCATGATACCCTTGCTCAGTAAACACCTCGGGATAGCTTCCATAAATTAGTAATTCCTCCAGCATATCATCGATTTCAAATGAACTGTAATGATAATTCAGCTCTTTTAACGAAAGCGAATATAAAGAAAATACGAATTTTCTGCCGGTTAATGCTTCTGTCACCTGAGAAGCAATATGTATCGAGGAGGAACCGGTAATAAACACTCTTAATTCCGGCAACTCTTCATGGATTATTTTTAAATTGATCCCGATGTCAGGAATACGCTGTGCTTCATCAATAAATAAAATTTCGTTCTTACCAATCAGTCCCTTCAGTTTTCGGGCATCTTTACTTGATAAAACATCGATATATTTTTGCTGATCGGCATTTACAGCAATAACTTTTTTTCCTGACGTATCAAGGATATGTGTTGCCAGGGTAGTTTTCCCGGTTTGACGGGCTCCATAAAGGATCACAATTTTGTTTTTATTCCCATTTAATAGTGATTTGATTGGTTCTTTCAAATATCTTTGAATTTCCATAATTTTTTCCTTCAATTTAACGTGAATTATAAAGTTTAATCTACAAAATTAACGTTAATTTTGTAGAAATGGATATATAGCTGTAAATAATTTTATGTGAGCGGAAGGTGCTACTGCTGTTTACACCCTGGCCGGGGCAAGATTCCTCAGGGGTGAAGCCCGAAAGGTAAAATCACAGGGTAGCTCGCGCTTTTAATAGAGCGGGAGTAGCCCTGTGTAAGATTTTCTATCAATTTAGCCGCTCTTTTCATCAGGTTAGTACCTCGTTTCATCAATTTAGTTGTGGCAATCAAAATTTTTAATCTCACTCGTAAGGTGATGGTTTCAATTTTGTATAAATTTAAAACGTTCAAATAAATAGCAATTAAATTTATGCTTATGAATTTCAAATCTTTATTGTATTTACCTTTACTATTGTTAACTATTACAATAGTGATTTCTTCGTGCGAAGAAGAAGATTCTTCTTAACCTATTGATTAATATTGTTATGCAAAATATTTATTCACGATCTCAATCAGAAATATTAAAATTCCTTATAATATATAAATAAAAGAGCCTAATCATGAGCCGATTATACAAACTTCTTTACGTCCCATTTTAAAAAGTATATCAATCAAAAAGAAAGGAGGTAGGAAACAGAAACATACAGAATTTTCGTTGTAACAAAATGACCAAACATTACGTATGCAGGAATGTATCCTGGCAAAAAGATCCCTCTTGTAAGCTTACTAATGAGTTATTCCATTAGCATGAATCTTTAATTTTGCAATTTTAAACTCTTAAAATAATATTTTATGAAACAACTAGAATTCATTCAAAAATTAGTTATTATTTATGGTCTGCCTGTTTTGTTTATCATTTTTTCACTCCATTCATGTGATTTAATAGATGAAGCAGAGGACGAAGTTAAGCCTTTTCAGGCAGATGACTATGAATCAAATGATACACGTGATGAAAGTGCTACAATCGATCTTTCTACGGATATTGAAGCTACAATATTTCCGGAAGATGATGTTGATTTTTATGAATTTCAGACTGAGAACACTGATGAATGGGACAAAGTAGAATTTGATGTTAGTAATGTTTCAGAAGACCTTCAGATCCAAATCACTGTATATGACGAAGACGGTGAAGAAATTTTTGAAGAACATACAGGTACATCTGGAGCCAGTTTAACTTCCACATTTGAAACCAAAGGCGGAACTTATTATGTTGAAGTTAAAGACCGCTGGGGGAAGACAGGAGCCTACACCTTACATGTAAAGAATCTGGATTATAATGATGAATATGCTCCTAATGATTCCCGGGATGATGCTCACGATTTCGGTACATTGCCTGCAGAGGAAGTTCAGGGAATACTTGTTTCCGGTGATGAAGAAGACTGGTTTAAATTTACTACAGAGAATGATGGTATATGGGACTATGTCCAGTTTGACATAACAGATGTTGCTGATGAGGTGGCAATTAGGTTGACTATCTATAATGCAGATGGTGAAGAAATTTTCAGTGGTGATGCAGATACACCTGGAGCTAACTTTAGCTATAAACTAGCTACTCCTGGTGGAACCCATTATGTAAAAATTAACAGTAAATGGGAAGAGGATACAGGATCTGGAGAATATACTCTGGATATAGCAAATCTTGATGCGAATGATCAGTATGAATTTAATGACACACAAGATGAGGCATACGATTTGGGTACTACTTCAATCTCAGACATTCAAGGATCAATAATAAATACTGGTAATTCAAATGGAGAAGATGTAGATTGGTATAAGTTTGAATCTACAAGTGATGAACCATTTACAGTAAGT
>CAYNPZ010000110.1:3462-12580 GCA_964399175.1 uncultured Bacteroidales bacterium
GAATTAGATGAAGACCTTACTTTAGATTTGAAAATTATAGATGAATCAGGAAATGATTATTCTACTTACAATGGCACTTCAGGTGCAGATCTACATGTAAGTAGTGAAGATATGAATATTTCAGCTGAAACCGGCGGTATATATTATGTGAAAATAGAAGGACGCTGGGGAGATCAACATGGAGATTATACTCTCTCTATTGAACAATAAATAAATTTTACCATTTACCCCGGTTTTCATGTTGACCGGGGTAAATGGTCTAAGACCGGTGAAACCCTCTATTTCATCCGGGATCATCTAAGATCAGTGAGATTATATACCTGCCCATCTGATGCCTATAGCCATGCGGATAATAGTCCTATCCTTCTAGTGTAGTGACAGTGAATTTCGTTTAGTAAAATTAGAGCTAATAAGAAGGCTCTACATCATAGGACTTAATTAAACTATAATAACTTTGTGGTTATAACACTGGATTTCGGATTTCAGGAATAATCATGTTTAACATGGAATTATAGAAAGAGCCCCGGCATGTGAGATATTCGACGGGTGCTTCAAGAGAAAATGAGGGTGGGTATATTTCTCCCCCCTCATTTTTTACTTTCCTGATAGTACCTCACCGGAAAAGTTTTGCCAAAAAAAGCAAGAATTTGACCGGTAAGGTACTAAATATTTTGCTGTAGTTTTGTTTTGGGAATGCTTTTTAGAGGCTGGTTCTATCGCGCGCTCTGACGAGGCGCTGGATGAAGGAAGCAAGTTTTGTAGCTGCATTGCACAACATCAGTGTAAATAAACGGTTTTGCATCTGACACCAGCATTCCACATGAAGGGAAAATTGAAGGGAGAAGGTAAGACCTTGCTTATTATAGAGGATGATCCCACCAGCCTTGAATATATGAAGGCATTGCTTAAACCCGCGGGTTTTAATCTGATCACCTGTACGAACGGAAATGAAGGATACAGGGAATTCATGAACCATCTGGAAATTGATCTGATACTCGTTGACATCAAACTTCCCGATATTGATGGGCTTGAAATTACACGGAAAATACGTTCCTCGGGTTATAACGCCAAGGTCCCGATAATCGCACAAACTGCCTATGCAATGAGCGGGGATTCCCGTAAAAGCCTGGATGCTGGTTGTGTCGATTACATTAGCAAGCCCATTGATGCCACCAAATTACAGGAGAAGATCAACAGATTTATTTAATCTGCAGATTTCTCTCTTTCTTTTATTTATCCTGACTGGTTAAATTTTTTTTAAAATTTTTATTTCTGTTCCCACCCTTTTGTTTCGTTCCACGTCTTAGTAAAAAGGAAATAAAAACTACGTCAATAGATATTTCAGATCTTTCCACGCAATAGACCCGTATCCTCGATTGAAAAAGCCGGGTCATCACCTGATGACCCGGCTTTTTAGCGCTTAAACCAGTGTTTATAGGGGTTTTATGTGCACCTTTAGGTCTATTCTCTGATAAAAAGAAATACCTTATATTTTTAAAGCCTTCTTAAATTTGCAGGATATTAAAATTTTGAGTACATTGATCCTTTTTCTTGGATTAAAAGGTTATAAACCCTATGCAAGATCCTCTGAACATTTCTGATGAAGCCTGTTTGGAGCTCGACGAGCTCATTCCTCCCAGGGCATATGCCTTTCAAAGTAGCCATCTAAAGGATTTTTATGTTTTTTCCGACGGGATGAAGACCATCCTGGAAGATCTAAAGAAGCTGGGCTCCACCTCTGGCGTACCGCTGCTAATTACCGGCTCCACCGGCTCAGGAAAGGAGCTGGCTGCAATGTTCATGCATTATGAAGTGGATCAAAACGCCGGAGCGTATATCGCCATCAATTGTACCAACATGAACAGGGAAATGTTCGAAGCAGAACTGTTTGGATACAAAGGGGGAGCTTTTACCGGAGCCAGCAGGGAAGGCCATCAGGGATACATCAAACAGGCCGATCACGGTACACTTTTTTTGGACGAAATCAGTGAGGTTGATATTGACCTCCAGGCCAAATTGTTGAGGTTGCTGGAAGAGAAAGAGTATTATCCGGTCGGGGGGAGCCGGAAACAGCAGGCCAACTGCCGGATGATTTTCGCCACCAACAGGAATCTTGAGAAAATGGTGAAAAACGGGAAGCTGAGAAAAGATCTGTTTTACAGGCTCAATGTGGTAAAAATACACATACCTCCCCTGGAAGAAAGGAAGGATGAGATTATCCCCATGCTGGCTTTTTTTGTCAAACAATTGAATCACGAGTTTCAGAAAGAGGTGCGCTACATCCAGGGAAAAGTGCTGAAATTTATCTATCTCTATAACTGGCCGGGTAATCTCCGTGAATTGAAAAATTTCATCACCCAGATTATGGTTTTTATTGAAGGAGATACCATAACTTTTGAACACCTGCAAGCAAAAGATGAACTGGACCGGATGCAGACACAATATTACCAGAGTACTCTTGGTTCCGGGAAAACTTCCAGAGAAGAAATGATCGCTGAATTATTAAAAGAACCCTTCGATCTGGAACAATTTACAATGGACGTTGTGCAGGCCGCCCTGAAAAAATTCAACGGCAATAAAAGCAAAACGGCACAATTTCTGGGATTAAAACGAGAACAACTATACAACCGATATAAAACCGATTGATATGCATAAACTGACACCTCCGAAGGTTTGTTTTTCCAATCTGTGGGATAACTTACAAAAATGCTTGTTATGGATGTCCGAAAATGTAAGCTTTCTTACACATTCTACACCTTATTCCATCTATGGTTTTACATAGATGGTTGCCTTATAGTATTGTATAGAGTTTGGAACAGCAATTGTAAATGTGTAAATAAGGAATAATAAGGTCATGAAAATTTTGAATATAGACGATTCAACGATCAACAACATGTTGATTGAGAATTTACTGGCCAAACAAGGGTATGAGACCCTGTCGGTGATAGAGGGTAAAAATGTGGATGAACATATTGAGGAATTTCAGCCCGATGTCATCATACTCGACTTAATGATCCCGGATAAGAGTGGATTGGAGATTTTGAAGGACCTCAAGGCGAAGAACGTTAACATTCCTGTTGTGGTCATCACAGCGATGGAATCCAAAGAAATTCGCAAAAAAGTTGAAAGCATGGGGATCACGGCCTATCATACAAAACCCATTCAGTCGGAAAAACTGATAGAAAGCATTCAAAAGGCTACAGCAGCCTACTAAATCAATAAACACATAATTTCGGAGGTGTCAGTTATGGTAAGATCAAATTATCAATGTGTAAAGTATGCTTTGGTTTTTTTGCTGAGTATATTTTACGTTTCAGCATACGGACAATTTGGGAGACAAGAATCAAATCCCGGAGGTTTATACGGCACGAACATCAATCAGAATATGAACGGACTGGTGCTTAACCGGACCGTCCTCAGCGGGCAGTATCAGTTGGACAAAAGAACATTTGAACTGGGCTTGTTGATGAATGAATTCAGGGATGCCTCCGGTTTTGTTTTTAAGCACCGTTATTTCCTGAATAAAACCGAAGAAGGGGAGGTATATAATCCTGAATCCTATATATTTCGTCCGCATGTATTCTACAGGTTTGTCTATAACAGCCAGATGCCGGAGAATTATCTAAGGCACCCCATACATCCGGGAAAGGAAAGTTTTGAGCTCTCCAAACACTCGCTTCATACCATCAATACCATTGAACATTATCTGGGGGTGGGACTGGAAATTGATTTGGTCAAAAACATTTATCTCAATACTTCTGTAAGCGGTGGATATTATTTTTTCAAAGACAACATGGATGCCGTCCGGCAGGATGGCCAACTGCTACCGGAAGCTACCACCGGCTTTGTTTTTAATGTAAGTACAGGAATTGGGTGCCATTTTTAAAGGTATTAATGGTCACGAATCCCGCTTTCAGACGGGATTCGTGGCTTCGTTTTGTGATCAGAATAAAGGCTATATAAATTTTTCTACCCCCTCAATCAGCTCCTCCTGGCTAACAGGCTTTGAAAGATATTCATCAAATCCTGCTTCCAGCAACCGGCTCTTATCATCTTCATATGCATAGGCGGTGAGGGCAATAATCGGAATCTCAGGTTTAACCTTTTTTATTTCCTTCATCGCCTCAAGTCCATCCATAACAGGCATCTTGATATCCATCAGGACCAGGTCGATATGATCTGAATTTTTGCAGATCTCCATGGCATGGCTTCCGTCTCCGGCATGCATGATTTCAGCGTTGAGGAGTGATTCCTTAACCAGAAGATAGTTCGACAGATCATCCTCTGCAACAAGAATGGTTTTACCTGACATATCCACGGGGAGCAGGGTTGTATCTTTTTTTGATGAAAAATCTTCATTGGTCTGATAGGGGATCTTAAAGATTACGGTTGTGCCTTCATTCGACCGGGAATTGAATTCTATGGTGCCTCCGATCTGCGTGACCAGCCCTTTGGCAATCGGAAGCCCCAGGCCCAGACCTTCAAACTGCCGGTCAATACCGATATCCAGTTGCCTGAATCTTTCAAAGACCAGGGATTTTGACTCTTCAGGAACGCCAATACCGCTATCCTTTACATAAAATTCAAGGTACATGCCATTGTTGTGACGGTATCCAAATTCTATGGTGCCTTGGTTCGTAAATTTAACCGCATTATCCAATAATTTCGCGAATATCTGCTGAATCTTTCCGGAATCCCCAACCAGATAATCCTTCCCGTCTGCAAAATCTTTATGGATTGTTAATCCGACCGGCTTCCTACTCATAGCTATTTTATTTTCGGTCTCTGCCTTCAGGGTTTCCATTAAAACATTCATGGAAAATTCCTGTTGATCGATCTGCACCTGGTTGGATTCGATGAACGATACATCCAGGATGTCGTTGATGATGAACAGAAGATTATTCCCGCTTGCTTTTATTGTATCGATGAATTCCTTTTTCTTTTCCTTGTTCAGGTTTTCAGACTCCAACAGATCCGTAAAACCCAGAATGGCATTAAGGGGAGTCCGGACCTCGTGGGAAAGGTTGGTTAGGAAAGCCGATTTTAGTTTGACGCTTTCCTCTGCTTGATTCTTGGCATCCATCAGCTCTTTTTCATACTGCTTTCTTCTGGTTATTTCACGGGCTACAGTGAGGATTGCCGGTCTGCCATCATAGGTTATTTTGACCGAATTGAGCTCGGTAGGTATTTTGTCCCCTTCTTTTGAAACGTGTATGGTTTCTCCTTTATAGCGCCCCTCTTTATCCAGTTTTTTAAAAATTCTTGGAGATTGCTCTGCATAGGACTTTTCATCAATGTCCATAGGGGTCAGTTTCAGTATTTCATTCCGGCTATAGTTTAACCTTCTGCACGCCTCATCATTTACTTCCAGGAAATTTCCTTCCAAATCATGGATGAAGATGGCATCCTGTACGGAATGAAAAACCGTCCGGAATTTCTGAAAATTTTGAATCGTCTTTTCCTTCGCAGTTTTTCTGTCGAGGTAAACCACAAGTTTTTCCGAGATGGCTTTTAATAACTCATGTTCTTCACTGAGAAACGGGTTTGTATCTGAAGTTGAAAGTTCTCCGAGATAATAAACTTCCAGATGAAGTGTACCATTATCCAATGGTTTTGAGATGCTTTGCTGCCATTGGCTTTGAGAAAAATGATCTGTTTTGTAGGATGTATCGTTATGAATGATTCGTGCACAGGTGTTTTCAGGATCAAAATGGGATTCTGAAAGAATTTTGGCTGATTTCTCCAGTACATAATCTACAGTGTTTTCCGGGTCATTGATCAGTTGAGTGATCTGATATATGCTCCCCAGCTCTTTAATCCGTTCTTTTAATAATGCTTCTTTCTCAGACAGCTTCTTTCTTAGCTCAGTGTTTTTCTGTTTTTCCCGTTCCAGTTCTTTCTGTAGTTCGTTGATTTTTTTCATTGTCTTCCTGTTATCGGGCTCATCATCCTGATAGCCTCCCATAATTCCTTGAGCAAATGCTGTTTTACTTATGTTTTTTTGGTGATGAATGATCTGGCTTTTCTATTCTTTGTTGTTTATGAAACATGGCTATTGAGACTTATACGATGGAACACTCAATAGGTTATTGTTAAACGGGGATTTTTCCTAACAGGGAATGTACTCTTTTATTTTAGTCCTCAAGTATAATACAATACGATCTCAAAATGAATAACATAAAAAAGATGTTACATAAGAGCCGGAACACATGAATTGAACATTAGAATTTAGTTGAAAAGAAATCTCTATTCATCCGTGGGTCGGTTTTGATATTTCGTGAATCCAAATACTTCTATGATTTTATCAGACTTATTTATTCGATATACTATGATATAGCCTTTGAATATTAAATCCCTTATTTCAGCATCATCAAAGTAGATAGATTTTCGGTTTGCATAAGGCATCCGGGGAATCTTCCTGATTTCTGCCAATAAATCATTTTTAAAGCTTCTTGCTCGGTGAGGTGAATCTAAGGCAATATAATCTATTTGTTTAGAGAGTCTCTGAAGGAACGTATCTTTAAAGGTTATCCTCATGTTTGCGGATATTATCTTCCAATTTTTTTTCAAATTCTTCCAATGAATAAAATGATGCATTACCGGCATCCATTTCCTTCAGTTCATTTTCAAGATATTTTTTGGTATTTTGAAAGTCTTCGTTTTCAGTTATAATTTGTACTTCATTCGTACTGAATTTTTTCAGCAAGCTCATGATCCTATCATATACTTTATCGCTAATAATAAGTTTAACAGAATGCATAATTATATTTTATTTATACCATTATACGAAATTCCATCCCCATTTATTTCGCCGGGTTATGAATATTTTTCTTTTACTTCCAGTTCTTCCTAAATATCAAATCAAACCCTGAATTGGGCATTTGATTGGTGGCCTGTAAAAAGAGGGACCGCGTCAGTTGGTAATCGAGGGTGATGCGTTCGGGTTCAATCACCTTTTCGCGTTTGTCGAATGCAAAGGTCTGCTTGTAGCTTAAATACAGATCTTCGGTGATGTATTTTCCTATTTTGACATTGCCGGATTTCCAGGTTTTACCTCCCCCAATCTCGACAACATCCAAACCCAGGGAACTTTTAATTGAGCCTGTCACAATACCGGTTACTTTGCCAATGGCCAGTGAACGGCCAATATCGGCAGCACTTTCCTCCAGCGACGTTTGTTCTCCTGCAGTAAGACGACCGGGCGCCTTACCGAATAAAAGATAGGAAAAAGCCTCCTTTTCCCGGATGCTTTTACCGTCCATGGAAAAACTTAGTTTCGGCTCCCTGCTTCTGCCTTCAATGCGGAGGGTTAGGGTATGCAATTCCCTGTCCGGATCCCGGAAGTCATACCCCAGTATCATATCCAGCCGGGGATTGATGTCTCTTCCCCCGGTAAATGTGAGACTACCTTTTACAAAATCGAATTTCTTGCCGTAGAATTCAAAGAACCCCCGTTCTATATTCAATGTACCGAACAAATCTGTTTCTTCTCCCTGCCTGATGGCCCTTAATTTGCCACTCAGCTCAAAATTCATGTCGTTTCCCCGGACCCATGTGTTCCCGGGTATGGTTAAACCGAGATTCAGGTTCAGATTACTGAGGATGTTGTCCGGTGAAGGCTTGTTTTGTGGGCTGTTGGGTTGCAGATTTTCTTTTTTTACTGTTGTATCCCGCATGGCTTTTACCAGCAGGGGCGGATTGGGATTATCCGACCGAACGCTTAATTGTCTGCGGAAAGCATCGGCATTGATCCTGGAATGGAGTACGTTTACATTTCCGCTTACATCCGGATTTGTTAGAGATCCTTTTATGTCTAAGGAGGGATTAATATAGACTTCCAGCTTATTGGATTTTACCGCTCTGAATTTTTTCCCTGCAACCCGAAAACGGATGGTCTGTTCGCTTTTCTCCGGGGAGAAATCAAGCCCGGCATAACCGTCTATCTTAAGGTTTCCGCCTCCCGAGCTTATATTGGCATGATCCAGTAGAAAACGCTGATTGTCGAAGCGGCTGTTGATTTCAATGTTCCTGTAGGCTATGCCTTCTGCGGGATAAAGGAAAGCACCCTGTCTTAGTTGCATTTTACCGTCGATACGGGGTTCTCCCAGGGTATTGGAAATATCCACGCCTGCATTTGCCACACCGGAAACTTCCATTTTGTCTTTAGCCAAAAAGGTATTGATGAAGTTGAGATCCAGGCTGTCCATTGTAAGCGATGCCCGCACGGGTGTGTTTTGATCGGGCATAGAGAAGCTATCGGTGAGGGAGAAGGAGAGGGGCATGGTTAAATTGGCCTGTAGGGGACGGCCAAACTTTAGATCCATATTTCCCGCGAAATTCAGTGTATCGGAATCATATCGGAAATTGCTTGTAAACCGTTCAACATGAATTGTATCCAGGCGGAGATCATTAATGTTAACTAAACCCTTTAATTCAGGGGATTTGGCGCTTCCGCCAAGATGGATCTCCGTATTTGCAATTCCGTGTAGTTTGGGGCTGAAATCCTTTATTTTAGGCAGTTCTGAAATAACCAGGTTTTCAACCCGTAAATCCAGATCTTCCTGTCCCCTGAGAGCAAGAACTCCGTTCAGGCCAATCCGCTGCTCGCCGGAACGAAGCCGGAAATCCTCAATCAGGATGGAGTCTTTACCCATGGTGATGATGCTGGAATCCGTGCTGCCAGACCAGGTAGCATCGTTCATTTTCAATTGCAGTTCATGGATGGTGAATACCGGATCCTCTGTTGTTCTTACATCGGTTTGGGTGAACAGGCTGAGCGTGTCGTTTACAGTCAGCCGGATCCTGTTTTTCATTACATTGTTGTTATAGGAAGAATTTAAAGAGATCTGTTTTATAGTTCGGTTGTTCAGATAAGCCGAGTCTGCCGTAACGTCAATTTCTCCGCTTATCAGTGAATCTTCTGAAAGCACTGAAGCATTTCCGTGCAGTCGTGCCACCTGCAAAGTATCGTAATGTACATTGAAGAAATCATATCCGGCAGTCAGATTTAGGGAATCCCTGGTTCCTTCAAGTCTACCGGAAACATTTCCCTGTATATCGATTTTGGGGAATCCGGTAATGGCGTGCAAAGGTTTGAGATTCCCGGGCTGTATATTAT
>CAYNPZ010000111.1:0-12387 GCA_964399175.1 uncultured Bacteroidales bacterium
TAGGCAAAATCGGCCTGAAATACATTAAGCTTGACACCCATACCAACAGTGAAATACTTCCGGTTGCCTTTGGTCTGATGTTCATGAAAGTACCCTGTCCTCACAGCAAAAACATTTTGATACCAGTATTCCAGTCCGAAGGAATACTTGATCTCATGGAGCTCTTCTTTAAGTCCGGCGGGGGCATCATAAAATGACTGCAGCATTCCCTGGGGAACCGAAACCTGTGGATCCATGCCGCTTAAAATGATGCGGTCGCCATTTTCATCCGTAACAGGGTTTCCAAGACTATCTACCCTATAAGCCGGCGGCGTCGGCACCAGCAGTTTGTTTAAATCCGTAGTAAACATTAGTGAGTTATATTCATCGAGATGAAAATTGAAAGCCGTTCCCAGCTTTAAAGTAGTAGGGATAAAATTCTTTTTCACTGTAGTATAAGAGATCTTTGATCCGATGTTTCTTATGTTCACCCCGAATGAAAGATCCATGGTTTTATCCTGAAATTGTATGCCGGGATTACGATAATACATGGATACATCTGCTGCCACCGAATTTCCGGCCTTGGACTCGGTTCCTCCTATATAAGCCCCGCCTGTAATATCACTCCTGATGTACCGGAAAGCAATACCACCTGAAAATCTTTCACCGAATCTCCTTGAATAGGCAGCATCGATGGCAAATTCATTGGGTGTATGCTGGCCTTCATAATCGCCAAATTCGTTTCTGAATATGATATTCCCAAGGGAAAAATAAAGCAGCGAGCCGCTTATCACCTGTTCTCTGTCCAATCTCTGATAGCCCGTAAGATAGGCAAGATGGATATCATCCACAAGGTTCTTCAGCCAGGGAGTGTAGGACACAGAAAGGCCCATATCCTTTTCGATGAAGGCATATTTGGAGGGATTCCAATGCAAGGAATTGACATCAGGAGATGTTGCCACGCCGGCATCACCCATTGCCCCTGCTCTGGAATCGGGAGCGATGGTAAGAAAAGGCACTGAATACTTGATCGTGTTCTCTGCCCCGGCCAATTCATCTATGTTGATGGCTTCGTTACCGAATTGGGCGAATGCCGTGGAAAGCCCCGCAATAAATAAAGATAAAACTAATCCAAATCTTTTCCTCATAATGTTCGTGTTAAAAATCGACAAATTTAATGTTTCCTATATAAACTCCATACGGTAATTTTCTATTTCAGTATAACCAATTTTTGTATTTTTTCAGCAGAATTTCCGTCATCAGAACGAATTTTAATTTTATAAAGGTATACGCCCTTTCCAATATTATCCCCAAAATCGTCCCTGCCGTTCCAATGGATTGGTCCTGCGCGGAAACCGTCGGTTTGGATTTGTCTGCGAATGGTCTTGACCAGTTTCCCTGAAACGGTAAAGATCTGTATCAACATATTCAACGTTGTGCCCGGATGATTGTGCTCAAAGTAAAAAGCTGTTCGTTTGGTAAAAGGATTGGGATAATTTAAAACCTTTCTGATCTGTAATTGTTTGCTTTCCGCTACAGTGAATTCTATGGTGGAAGTTGAAGCGTTCTCATTGATGTCCCATGCTTTTAGCATCAGTTCATGCTTTCCTTTTTCAAGGCCGCTCATCTGATACCTCACCTCTCCCCTGCGGTAGCTGTTCTTTTCGGCATTATAATATTTATTGAGCACACGTTTTTGATGGGGATCATTGTCGAGCATCATAACCAGGTTGTGTCCGATGCCGGCTCCGGAAACATTCACCCCGCTGCTGTCTTCCAACCTGGCATAAAGCACCGGATCTTCATTGGTGATTCCCCCGGGAACAAAATCCTGATCGTTCATATAAATCTCTATATCTGGCCCCTGGCTGTCATTTAGCTTTCTTTCGGCAAAACCGCCTATATAAAAATCCCGGTAAGAATCCTGTGCAAGTGTCTTTCCATCTTTCCCAAAATAAAGAAGCTTTCCTCTGTCCACATTGGGAAGCACATCTTTGGTCACTATAAATTCGCTGCTGAATGTACCCCCGCTAACCCTGCTGTCACCGCTAAACAACAGGTTACTTCTCGAACTGTAGGTAAAGGCATCTCCTCCGTCGTTGCTTAAGGTGGTTTTTGATTCCGCTTTGTCTAATAATTTAATATTGACTGTCCCGCTAAAATCCTCCAGTTGCGCGCCTTGTTCATTCACCACCTTTCCGTGCACCGTAATTTTGTCCAGGGCATGGATGGTGTCTGCAATACGGGAATTATTAGCTACAACGGAATCGGTTCGTACACGATATCTGCCTATGGGCATCTGTAAAGCGGGATCCCCGAATAAAGAAAAATTTCTTTTGTTGTTGCTGGTTCCTGTATAATTCTTTGTTAAGCGCACTATATCGCCAAACCTCAATGGCTTTCCCTGTCGGTCTTCCTCGAATACGTATTCATAGAAGGTCCGGTTTAAATCATAATTCAGGCTCGCATAAACCAGGCGGGTGGTTGAAAAGAGGGCTATACTCCCGCCATCAGGCTTTAAGAATACTTCTTCCCCTGCGGAAACAAAAGCGGGATCATCAAACCGTGTGAACTCACAGGTCGCTGTCATAAACAAGGGCATCTTATCCGGATTGTTCCATCCCTTGATGTCATCCTTTGTCACTACGCGCTCATGGGCAAGATGATGCTCCCCGCCATGGCCGGTGTAATTAAACAAAAGTATACCATTGTTGATGCTCTCGTTAATCTCTTTGGATACACCAGGATAAACCGATCCTGTGGCTGTATTCTCCTGTTCGTAGGAATCGAAATATACCTTTTGCACATTGAACATGGGGTAATTTCCGGTTACATATCGGGCCAGTTTATCGGCATCCCGCATATGCAAATTGTTGTCCTGATCATCCGCCACAAAACATACTTTATTCAGCCATGATCCCCATTTGTCTGCTTCAAGATACCTTTTTACCTTATTTACCGCATTGCGGGCCTCTGCATTGTTTTTGACGGGAAACCTACCAATTCCGACATCGATCAGCCCGGAAGGTCTGCCCTCGATATTATCGGCCTTATCCAGAAGACCAAAGAAGTCATCCGAAACAAAGCTTCGGGAATAGTTAAACGACTGCTTCGACTGATAGGTCATCAGATAAGGACTTTCGAGTGCATTCCTGTTGTCATAGGTGCCGTCACCAAACAGCAACAAGTACTTCAAAGAATCCCCGGTAACCGACTGGCTGTAAATCATTCTTACGAAGTTCCTTATGGCAGAGGGGTCGGGCTTACCGGCAGAAAACTCATTGTAGATCTCCTCATCCGTAACAACAGATACCTTGAAATCATCGGCCTTTCTGTGTAAATCAGCCAGGTCCCTTGCTTCACCGTAATATTGGTCTTTGGTTACGATCAACATATCCTGGGGCTCAGTATTGTGTAAGTTCTGGTTATCGATTGCTCCCAGTATTTCCGGTTCATAATATTCCGAATGATCAAAGGCAATAAATTCCCTATAAACGGTATCCGCCTGAATTTTAAAAACAGCGTTGCCGCCAGTTTTCTGTAATTCTTCAATCCTTCGGTTTTTTCTGTCTTTTGTAACCTCCCAAACCTCCAAATTTTCGGGTGCATTTCCAATAGTGAAGCGCACCATTTTCGGCCCCTCTGAACTTTTATATCTGAAATGCATCTGACTGCCGGTCATTTCCAGCTGTCTAACGGCATTCACTGTGAAATGGTTCAGCCACCCCTGCGCAGAAGCCGTGCCCTTTTCATAAACAACCTCCAGGGTGAGTTGATCCGATTTCGGCTGAAATTCGCCATAACCCGACTTCGATCTGGCAAAATACCCGGTATAGTTGTAATCAACGGAAGGAATTTCCAGTGAGATAACCCCCGACCCTTCTGAATTAACAACAAACCGGCTGGCATAAGATGAACGGGATACAAAATTACCTCTGATCCTGACAGGGCTATCTTCAACAATGTTGGGAAATTCAAAGTTCAGTTCATGTCTGAGCTGTACGTTAAAATATTCCCCAACCCATTCCTGCCCGGATTTGATCAGATTTCTTTTTCTTTTTTCATGATGTACAAAATCTGTGAATGCTGTCACTTCTTCTGCCGGTTCACCTGCAGGAGGTTCAAGCCCTGTAAGTTGGGTATTTTCCGGCGGAGTATCCGTAATAAAATAATATCCATATTCGGTATAGGGATGGCTTTTTCTGAGAAACATCCCTTTATCTCTGTCGTACCCCCAAATATGGGGATCTCTCCCGTAAAACAATATATAATCACCTTTATTGAAAACCCCGTCAGAACCTTTCATAAAACGCACGGGGATCTGTTCCAACCTGTATGGCTGGGTGGTGTCATTAGATACACTCAAAACCCCGGTAGTATTTCCATAAATCCCGATATTTTCGGGCTGATCAAATCCAAGATCTTTAAGTTTAGAATGGGATAACCTGTAAATTCCGTTTTTATCCAGGCGCATCTTCACCCACCGGCCACTTGCCAGAACAGAAGGGTGTATACTTTCTTCTTCACGGGAATTCTTCCGGGATTTCAACGGAGCTTGCCGCCGTTCCAGTGAAAGGTCAAAATCAACCAGTTTTTCAATAGCCCCGGTCACAGGATTTTTACGTAAAGGAACAAAACTTACCTGTAAAAAGGGTTTATTACGGTCGAACTGCAAATCGGCCTGCACGTAAACTTTTTCTTCCAGGGAATTTTCAGCTTCCTGATTCAAAACCGATTTTTCGGACACCTCTGCAAATTGTTTATTAACCAGTTTCACAGAATAATTCGCTGCTTTATTCAGGGGCAAGAGCTCGTAATAATAGGGAAGCAGGGTCTGGCTGTTAAAATATCTGGCATCTTCAAAATGCAAATAATCCCCGGAAATGACGTTGTCTTTGTCAAGATACTGATGGTACTGCCTGAAATGGCTCCACTCGAGATTCCTTTCCAAAATTTCGCTTTGAGGTTGAGCGGTAAGGGGTAGCAAAACAATACAAAAAACTACAACCGGGCAGATGCTTCTCATGAAAAAGAGATTTCAAAAAATAATGATGGATTCGATCGCGTTAAAATTAAAATTAATTAAACGGAACATTCGTATTTATATTTTGAATTTCCCATGTATTTTTGGGATTTCAACTGATCATCCTTCATGAAGAAAATTATTCCAGTCATTATCCTCATCGGTATTTATTCCAGTTCCTTTTCACAGGATATTAATTTTTCCCATTTGAATCATTCCCGGCTGTTTATCAACCCCGGATTTGCCGGAAGCGAGAAGATATCTAACCTTTCAGTAAGCCACAGGAATCTAAGCCCGACCAACTTTGGAAATTACATGACTTACAAGGTTTCTTACAATCAATTTTTTGATTTTATAAACGGGGGTCTCGGGCTTCAATTTATCAGGGACAACCAGGGAAGCGGCGCCATAAACCGGACCTATATGAGCGGTATCTATTCATACCGGATCAGATTGCAGAAAAACCTGATTCTTAGACCGGCCCTGGAGATGAAATATGGAATGTATTCGCTGGAGACAAAAGATCTGGTTTTCCCGGAAATGTTTAACAAAGCTCAATGGAGCATCACAGGAGCATCACCAGTCGAATCTCTCGTTAGGTCATCAAATTATCTTGAATTCAATACCGGTGCGGTATTACGGTATATAAACGAATACCTGCGCACCTACAGAGACTTCACGATTGGGCTGGCGGTTCACCATCTGAACAAACCTACATCGTTACTAAATAATAAAAGCAGGATCAGGAGAAAATTTTCGGCCTATTTCGATATAGAAATCTTTCTAAATCGCCTGGATACTTATCAATCTTCCACTTTACTGATCCCCTCATTTTTTTTCTACCAGCAATGGAACACCAATCTTTTCCAATACGGTACCTATTTGAAATATAAAAATTTTATGCTTGGCGGATTTGTCAGGCACAACTCAAGTTTCCGCTTCCTCACTCCCAGTTTTCAGGTTGGGTTAGCATACGAAGATTTCAACGTAAGCTATTCCTATGATGCTGGTTTCCTTAATTATAAAAAAGTTTCTGTAATTTCTGGGGCGCATGAAGTAACCTTATCGCTAAATTTTAGTATAAAGGGGATAAGTGAGCAATAATTTTTATAGAAAGGTGTTTTAATTATTGCATTTCATTTCAAATAATTTAAAGGATACGGCTTTAGCCTTACAATTGAAAATTAACAAATTAGAAGTTCTAAATAAAAATAGCTTGAATTATGAAATTAACGCTCAAGATCCCGTCTCTTCTTCTTTCAGGTATTGCAGGATTGTTCTTATTTGCTGGTTGCGGTTCGCAAAGCGATGGTCTTGGTAGTGTATCACCTACCACAGGCTGGAATTACAATGACCCGGAAAATGGTGGTTTTGAAGTGGTTACAGAATACGAACAGGAGACCGGTCCGGGACTTGTTTACATTAAAGGAGGTACCTTCACTATGGGCAGGACCCAGGAAGATTTAATGTTCAAGTGGGACAAAGACCCCAGAAGGGTCACTGTTTCCTCTTTTTACATGGATCAGACTGAAATCAGAAACGTGGATTACAGGGAATATCTCAACTGGTTGGAAAGGGTTTTTGTAGACCAGCCGGAAGTTTATGAGAACGCCCTTCCCGATACACTGGTATGGAGAGATGAAATGGCGTACAATGAGCCTTATGTAGAATATTATTTCCGACATCCGGCATACAATAACTATCCGGTAGTGGGTGTAAGCTGGGTTCAGGCTACCGATTACTGTGTATGGAGAACCGACCGGGTGAATGAGAGGAGACTAGTGGAAGAAGGCATTCTTGAATTGAGCACAGACCAAATAGGCAGAGAAAACTTCAACACAGAAGCTTATCTGGCAGGCAAATACGAAGGAGTGGTCAATCAGAACCTCCCCGCTCTGGATCCGAACAAAGATACCAGAAGGGTAAGAATGTCTGATGGGATACTTCTCCCCCAGTACAGACTCCCGACAGAAGCTGAATGGGAATATGCAGCACTGGGTTATATCGGCAATACTTACGAAGAAAACGTGTATCAGAGACGGATGTATCCCTGGGACGGTCATAATGTAAGAAACTCCAACAAGAAGAACAGGGGCCAGATGATGGCAAACTTTAAGCGTGATAAAGGTGATATGATGGGTGTAGCTGGAGACCTCAACGATAACGCCAGCATTACTGCTCCTGTTAACTCTTTCTGGCCCAATGACTATGGCCTTTATTGCATGGCAGGTAATGTGAATGAATGGGTTAAGGATGTTTATCGTCCGTCTACTCACAAGATTACAAACGATTTCCGCCCATTCAGGGGAAATGTTTTCCAGAAATATGTCAGAAATGAAGATGGCAGCATTGCTGCAAGGAATGAACTCGGCAGACTGCCGAAAGATACCATCTCAGAAGAAGATGCAGCAGGAAGAAGAAACTACTCCAAAGGAGATTACAGGAATTATAAGGAAGGCGATCTTCGTTCCAGAATAGATTATAACAGTGAAGAAGGCCGCGAAGAAAACAGTACCCAGCAGATGTACAGAGAAGAGGCTTCGCTGATAACTGATCAGTCAAGAGTTTACAAAGGAGGTTCTTGGAAGGATCGTGCCTACTGGCTGAATCCGGCCACACGCCGCTACCTTGATCAAAACCGCGCGGCCAACGACCTCGGTTTCCGCTGTGCAATGACCCATATGGGAAGCCCGGGAGGAGTTAACGAATAATTCAAGAGTTCCTATACAAATAGCACCTAAAACCCCATGGTAAAATGGGGTTTTTTATTTATTTTAAATCCCATGGATCTGGAAGAAATATATAAACGCTACCTTTTCTGTTCGGCCATAACTATGGATAGCCGGGAAGTACCGGACCAGTCTCTTTTTTTCGCACTGAAAGGAGAAAACTTCAACGGTAATCGCTTTGCTGAAGAGGCCATAAATAAAGGAGCAAAATATGCACTTGTGGATGAAGAACAATATGCCAGGGACAACCGGTATATCCTTGTAAACGATGTGCTCTCAACCATGCAGCGGCTTGCAACCCACCACCGGAACTGTCTGAATGTTCAGGTAATCGGTATCACAGGAACCAACGGAAAAACAACCACCAAAGAACTCATCAGTCAGATCTTGGCAAAAAAATACCACACGATCTCCACGGAAAAAAACTATAACAACCACATTGGCCTGCCGTTTACTCTGCTTAAAATGAACACAAACCATCAAACAGCCGTGATTGAGATGGGAGCCAATCATCCGGGGGAAATCCGCTTCCTCTGTGAGCTGGCCAGGCCGGATTTCGGGCTGATAACCAACATAGGAAAAGCACACCTCGAAGGTTTCGGATCCTTTGAAGGGGTAATCAAAACAAAAAATGAAATGTATGAATATATAGAATCACGGAATGGCACCCTGTTTTATAATTCAGACAATGAGCTGCTGAAAGATCTTCTGAAAGACAAAACATGCAAAAAAATCGACTATGGAACCAGTGAAAGCGCTTATTGCTCCGGTGAAATTGTAAGCTCCAACCCCTGCCTTACCCTTCATATCAAAGGATTTCCACCTGTCAGATCGAATCTGGTCGGCAATTATAATTTTGAAAATATCCTGGCCGGGGCATGTATAGGTAAATATTTCGGAGTTCCTGCACACCATACGGCTGAAGCCATTGCCTCATACACACCTGATAACAATCGCTCACAGGTGGTTCAAAGTGCCACTAACGAAATCATCCTGGATGCTTATAACGCCAATCCCACCAGCATGAAAGCGGCCATTGACAATTTTTCCAAACTCCAAAGAAATAAAAAAGCCTTAATTCTCGGCGACATGTTTGAATTGGGTAAATTCAGCGATGAAGAACACGAAAAAATCATGGAACTGGTAAACCAGTATGAATTTTCATCCGTATTTTATATCGGCCCCAGGTTCAGTGCAAACGCTACCGAAAAGGAACACGAGTTTCAGGCGGCAGAGGACTTTATCGCCTGGCTCATGAAAAATCCACTGAAGCATTACACCATTTTGATCAAAGGCTCGAGAGGTATGGAGCTCGAAAAGGTCCTTGATTATCTCTGAACCGGCCAACATTACTGAAATAAATTACCCATCTCGTGTTTCTGCATTCAATTAAATACTACCCCCTGAATAACAGCCAATCTCGTTAATAAGATAATTCAGATCCAAAGATGAATTCTTTATGAAATAAATTATAAATTTATCCGTCATTTAATCATTCAAATAAAAAAATGCGACAATACAAACATATATTTTTTGATCTTGACCGTACCATCTGGGATTTTGAAGCCAATGCACTGGAAGCTTTTGAGGAAATTTTTGCCAAACATCAATTATCCCGCATTTTCACCGATTTTGAAACATTTCATTCAACTTACAGAAAACATAATGCAAAGCTTTGGGAAAAATTCCGAAACGGAGAAATCAAAAAAGAGGATCTGAAATACATTAGATTCCATTTGACCCTTAAGGAATTTGGAGAAGACGACCTGAACCTGGCCAAACAGCTGGGAGAAGACTATATGAATTTCAGCGCACAAAAAACCCATCTTTTTCCCAATTCTCATGAGGTTTTATCTTACTTAAAGGATAAATACCACTTATATATCATTACCAACGGATTTCACGAAGTTCAGTTAAGAAAGATTGAAAACAGCAACCTGAAGAAATATTTCCGGAAGATAATCACTTCTGAAATAGCAGGTGTACAAAAACCCCATGAAGACATTTTCCGCTATGCTTTAAATGAAGCCAATGCCGTAAAGGAAGAAGCCATAATGGTGGGAGATGATATAGAAGGGGATATTAAAGGAGCCAAAGCTATGGGGCTGGATCAGGTCTTTTTCAATCCCCACGGCATAACGCATCATGCAGAACCTACTTTTGAGATCCAATCCCTGGAGGAACTGAAAAAAATTTTCTAAAAAGGTGCTTCTTCATCAAATCCGGTATTGCTGCCCATATCAGAGGAACCTTCGTTGTTTCCCTTATTGCTGTCCTCTTCATTCATTCTGGATCCGATGATCATGGAGCCTGAATTATCGTCTTCTTCAATATTACCGAGGGAGCCCTCGCTAAGCTCTTCAAACTTGGCCAGTTCTTCTCTGAACTTAAGATGAATATCAGCCAGCGCTCCATTCCGGTGCTTGGCGAGAATAATCTCAGCAATCCCGATCAATGAATTTCCGTAGGCGTCTTCTGTTATTCCATACCTTTCAGGCCGGTGAATGAACAATACCATGTCTGCATCCTGCTCAATGGCACCGGACTCACGCAAATCGGAAAGCTGGGGCCGTTTCTCACCAGAACGTAACTCAACCGACCGGTTCAGCTGAGATAAAGCTATAATAGGAATATTCAACTCTTTGGAGATTCCTTTCAAGGATCGTGATATAACACTTACTTCCTGCTCCCTGTTGCCTCTCTGATCTGATGGACCGCTCATCAATTGCAGGTAGTCGACAAAAATTGCCTCTACATTGTATTGATCTTTCAGCCTGCGGCATTTTGAACGAAGCTCAAAGATAGAGATGGCTGGGGTATCGTCAATATATATAGGTGCATTCACCAGGTTTTTAATCTTATTCTCCAACTGATCCCATTCCTTGTGGGTAAGGTTTCCGTTGCGGATCTTTTCGGAAGACAATTCGGTTTCACTGATGATCAAACGATTCACAAGCTGTAGAGAACTCATTTCCAGTGAAAATATTCCTACTGACCGGTTGTGTTCAACAGCCATATTCCTGGCCATGGTCAGGGTAAAGGCTGTTTTTCCCATGGAAGGCCTGGCTGCAACAATAACCAGATCCGAATTTTGCCAGCCTGAAGTGACACGGTCCAGCTTGGTAAAACCAGAGGGCACCCCGCTCAATCCGTCTTCTTTTTTCGAAGCCTCCTCTATCTGATCTATGGCTTGCTGAATCAATACATTAAGCTTGGAGGTCTCTTTTTTGATGTTCGATTCAGTAACCTGAAAAAGCTGAGATTCCGAGAAATCAATCAAATCGTTCACATCTACGGAATCGTCATAAGCTTTTGACTGAATCTCACTTGCCACACGTATCAGCTCGCGCTGAATGTATTTTTGTGCTATGATCCGTGAGTGGTATTCAATATGGGCAGCAGTAGCTACCTTGCTGGTTAGCTGCGTGATGTACACAGGTCCGCCAACCTCTTCCAGCTCTCCTTTTTTTCTTAACTCTTCAGTAACTGTTAATATATCGATGGGCTGCATGTTTTGGGAAAGATCCAGGATGGCCCGGTATATCTTTTGATGTGCTTCCTTATAGAAACTCTCCGGTGCGAGGATGTCCATCACCGAAACAATGGCATCCTTTTCCAGCATGATCGCACCCAGAACAGCCTCTTCCAGGTCAACTGCCTGCGGAGGTTTCTTTCCATAATCCAAAGCTTCTTCTATGAAATTTGACCTGTAACCTTTATTTTTGTTGTCAGCCATGGCACCTAAAAATTTTGGGACACCAAAGGTAACAATAGTTGCTACATTTTTTTCATCTGAAACGATTATATTATCAAATGATTGTTAACCACGAATGTTAACAGCTTGTTAATAAAATACAATCAAAAAAAGACCGTTTTAAAAAACAATTTGGCATGATCATTTTTCCCAATGCAAAAATCAACATAGGACTCTATATTACAGAAAAACGCAAGGATGGATACCATAACCTGGAAACCATATTCTATCCGGTTTCACTGACCGACATACTGGAGATAGAAAAACAGCATACCAATCAGACATCAATCACCAATACAGGCATCCGGCTTCCGGGTTTAATGAAGGAAAATCTCTGCTACAAAGCCTATCAGCTAATCCGTACATATTACTCCATCCCGGAAATAAATATTCACCTGCATAAGATCATACCTTACGGGTCCGGTCTGGGCGGAGGTTCTTCCGATGCGTCATTTACCCTTAAAGCGCTTGATCAGCTGTTTCAATTAAACCTCGGCAGGGAAAAGTTAAAAACCATGGCGGAACAACTTGGCAGCGACTGTCCTTTTTTTATTGAAAATACCCCTTCTTTTGCCTGGGAAAAGGGCAACCGGTATGAACCGATCAATCTTTCAATAAAAGGGTTATACCTTTTAATGGTGGTTCCCGACATCCAAATTGACACAAGGATTGCTTACCAGGGAGTCACTCCCAGAAAAAGAGGCTACTACATGAAAGACGTGGTGTTGAATGAACCGGTTGAAAACTGGCACCAACTTATGACCAATGATTTTGAAAGCCATATATTAAAAATCCATCCTTTATTGGAACAAATCAAACAGCAGTTGATCGAGAAAGGGGCTTTATTTACCTCCCTGTCTGGCAGCGGATCGGCGATTTATGGCATATTCAGAGAAAAACCT
>CAYNPZ010000112.1:0-12275 GCA_964399175.1 uncultured Bacteroidales bacterium
TGTACATCACAATATAACCAATGGCCGAAATGAGTATGATCAGTATTACATCCATAGAAATATTTTATTTTGATTTAATTTGTTATCTTTTCTATTGGAATTGACTGAGGTAATGTGTTCTTTTTAGCGGCTAAAGCAGAGGCTCTTCCTGCTGCCTCTCCCATAGGTACAGCATTGCCGGTAACCCGATAACTGGAATGGGCAATAAAATCTCCGCTTATACATCGACCTGCCATCATTAACCCTTTTACATCTTTCGCAATTAACGCACGTAAAGGAATATCATAGCTTTTGGTATTGACCCCCCGGCTGTAACTCTCATTTTTATCCTCATCTGAATTACTTACCGAATGAACGTCCACACCAAAGGTTACATGGCAAACTGTATCTTTAAACCGGGCTCCCCGAAGCATAGTCATCTTCTGTTTCTATAGGGAATTTGGTTCCCATGGCCGTTAATTTTGATGTAATTTCCGACATTAACCCCGATTTGTTTTCATAATCCAATATCCAGCTAAGCAATCCTGCTGTCCAGGTGCCTCCTAAGCACCCTTGCGATTCAAGTAACAGGGTTTTTACACCTTGCCTTCCTGACGCTATTGCTAATGCGATACCCGCGGGACCGCCACCTGCAATAATTACATCATAACTGTCAATGACCGGGATATCTTTTTCGGCTTCTTATAGAATTTAGAATTCTTCTCAGGAGAATTAAGGTTTTTTGCTGATAACGAATAGAAAGAAGGGGGCATAATAAGTCCTGCTGTTGTGGCTTTAATAAATTTTCTTCGTTTCATTTTTTTATTTTGGGATGATTTGTTTATAGATAGACTAACATAAATGAATTAAAATAAGTTAGATAAGTCTTCATTATAGGATTTATCATCTTCTTCTGAAGTCTTTTTTATCTAGTATATAAAGGATTGTATTTAGCCGGAATCAATTGTACAGGACCTTCCAAACCTGATTTCATAACAGGCCATTCGGATGCATCACCCAAGCCCCCGTATTGACCGAAAGACAAACCGGCATTATAAAAACGTGGACGTTCAATTCCTCTCTTTTCCACATACCTTATGCGATTGGCTGCTAAATTGGTTACTTCTACTTCCAGCGTATTTTCGCCCTCTTGAAGCGCATCAGTAATATTGACCTTAAAAGGTGGGGTAATCAGTGTAGCAACACTCTCCCCATTGACTTTCACCCTGGCACTGTGATAAACTTCCCCCAGGTCGAGTATCCACTCCCTGTTCCCTGAGGGTTTCCGGAAAGTAGAGTTGTATTCGACAGTGCCTGCAAACCACTCTGCTTCTGCCCCTCCTTCCTCTGTCCAGGGTTTCGGTTCAACTGTAGAGAAATCGGGCGGAATCGTCGGGCCTCCTTCAACAAAACTCGCATTCCAATCTTTAATGGTCTCAATCCCGCTTATCTCCTTCAAGTATCCCCATTCCCGCCCCTCAACTTTGCGGTTAAATGTCCGCAGAATACAAGTCTCACCAGGTTCTAGCTGCAGCAAAACCTCGGTTCTCCTCTGATTGTCTTCTCTGGTGGATGCTATACCGTTCTTCCCCCGTAATGGATCAAATATCACTACCGATTCAGCTTCTCTTGAAAGCGGCACGAATTTATCTATTTCATTGTCACCTTCGTTTTTGATGAAGTAATGATGGCCACCTTTGTAAGAGCGGCGAACATATTTTAATCCTTCCTCCACCATCGGCTCACGGGGAACATTTGCCTTTTCCGGCATAACTCCTCCTGCATCTTCTTGACTCAGAAGAATCTTTCCCCGGCTGTCATCTCTCCTTCGGAAATTTTTTAAGCGTTCTATCAGTTTTTGAAATTTGACACGGCGCTCACTGAGCTGACCAAATCCCGGAACCTCCTGGGGAAGACCTTCAGAAAATACAATAGTGGCACCCTCTTCAGCTAGATCTATCAGGTGTTCTAGTGTTTCAACAGGTATGTGCCGGACTGGAGGAAGTACCAGGGACCGGTAATCGTTTCCACCGATTGTGATTAGTTGCCCATTCTTGTAAGCAGTGTTCATTATCTGTTGGTCGGAGATGTAGTCAAAAGCAAATCCCTGCGTTCTCAAAGCTGTTTTGGTAGTTTTTAAATCGTCCGGTATTCTGGGAAAGTCCATAGGCAGCCCTTCTTCTTCATGCCACATATCATAAATCGGATAATACAACAAAATATCATTATCGGGACTACCGGCCTGTAGAAATGATGAAACGCAGGTAACGTAGCTGTTTAATTTCGGAAAATCTCTCCATATTGTGTTGGCAGGGACAAAATGAGTAGGGGCGTAATACAACCACCCGGGCCACTTGGCTTCTTCAGGGGAATAAGAGGTACTATGCCAGTAAATCTTATTGGCACCGTTAAGAAATATTTTATCTACTTCTACATCTTTCACATCGGCCAATGAGTTGTGGAAATGTCCATACATCGTCGTAGCGGTCTCCTGAGATATTACCTTCTTTCCTGTGACATGACCAGCAGAAGAAGCCAGTTTCGAATATAACTTCCTGGGGAATGCACCTGTATTTTCCGGTTGGTCAGAGGCTGCCCAGTGATCAAGCGGATGAGCAGGTATGCCTTCTGCTGCCTGATTTATTGTTTTAATCCCCCTTTCATTGGCCCATTCAGTCCATGGAACTGTATGTTCTTCAATTATCAGGTGCGATAGTGTTTCCCGGTAATCACTTTTCACACGGCTCACCTTTTCTTCATTTTCCTTTCCAAACAAGGCAGGTAAATGGGCCCGCAGGTCATACCCGTGCAGCTTCTTAAACGCCTTAAAGAGTCCTTCGGTCCAGTCTGTATAGAGTTCAAACGAATCATCGTGAATAGCCCTGATCAATTCATCCATTTCATAACCGGCCTTTGAAAAAGCCTCCTCAAATTGACGTATCTGCCGGATAACCGGATCCCTGGCGAGATAATCTATCATCCAGCCTACTCCTCCTGGAGCAGCCCGCTCCACAGTTTTACCAACTGTTCCAAGAAATAAGGCGTATAAATTCCATTCACCAGCCGGCGCTGTCCAGTTCAGCGTACCATCTTTCCCAACCTTATCCCTCAGATCAAGGACCTTTCCTTCCTCTGAATAAGCCATCAGCGAGAGAAGAGGAAGGTCCCTTTCGTATCTCACATTAAAATTATTTTTTCTATGGAGCATAGGATTTGCTGATATAGGTTCCCTGGGCTGATCCTTTAAATTTGTATAAGACTCTTGTAGATGCTTAACCGGTTTCTCCAGTTTTTGACCACCCAGCAATGTGTAGGTCTCTAATACCACACGTTTGGATGCGTCCTCAAACCTCACCCAGGGGCCTCCCATATTCCAGCCGGTAGTTGCTCCCAGATCCACTGTCATATTCAACCGTTCTGAAACTTTCGAGGTATAAGCCAACATATCCACCCATTCAGGGGTAAGGAAATCAATGTATTCATCCTCGTAGCCTTTAGCACCATAAATGGGTATAATCTTTGTGCCTCCCAAACCTGCCTCAGCATACTTTTCCAACAAGGTTTTTAAATCTTTTTTATTAACTGCATTTCCCATCCACCACCAATACGTACCGGGTTTATGCTCTGATTTTATTTCCGGCCATTGTAGCGGTTCTTCTAATTGATTTGCTGCCACTAAAAAATCAATATTCATAACATTTAACGCTATCATCAAACTACACACTATCGAAAGTCTTGTTATTTGTTTACTAGATTGCATTATTTATCCTCCTGGCTTTATATAATATTCCTAGTAGCGAATAAAAATCTATCATTTATTGACTTATATCTTTCTGTTCAGCCGGTATCAAATGCACCGGTCCTTCAAGACCAGATTTCATAACAGACCAACCGGAAGCATTAAAATGTAAGCCGATATTATAGAATTGCGGCCATTCCATGTCTTTTTGTTCCATATACCGAATGCGGTTGGCTGCCAGATTGGTTACTTTTAACGTCAATTCGTTTTCTCCCTCCTGAAGTGCATCAGTAATATTAACCTGAAAAGGAGGACTTATTAAGGTCGCTATATGCTCTCCGTTCAATTCTACACGCGCGCTGTGATAGAGCGCTCCCAGATCAAGGATCCATTCATCGGCCCCGGAATCCGATGGCTTCTGAAAAGTAGTGCTGTATTGGGCAGTACCGGCAAACCACTTGGCCTCTTCCCCTCCTTTTTCTGTCCACGGCATTGGCTCATCAGTACTGAAACCGGAGGGTAGCGTTGGCCCTCCATCAACAAAGCTTAAATCCCAGTCTTCAATGAACCAGACATCATCTGACTCCTCTATATATTGCCATTCCTTTCCCCGGGATTTTCCGCGGAAGGTACGAAGAATACACGTCTCTTCCGGTTTTAACTGCAGCAATACTTCCGTCCTGTTCTGATCATTTGTCCGGGTAGCCGCCATTCCGGCTGTTTTTTCCATTGGATCGAAAATGGCTACTGATTGAGCATCCGTTGCCAGAGGCACATATTCATTGATCTCCCGGCTGCTGTAATTTTTGATAAAATAATGATGGCCTCCTCCATAAGAACGGCGAACAAATCTTAAGCCCTGATCTACCATAGGCTCTCGGGAAACATTCGCATTCGCGGGAACAATATTTGCTCCTGCTTCCTGACTTATAAACACATTACCTTCATTGTTATCTCTATTTCGAAAATCTTTTAAGCCTTCTATCAGTTTCTCAAATCTGCGCCGGCGTTCCTTAAGGTTGCCAAAACCGGGAACATCTCCAGGAAGCCCTCCGGAAAAAATTATGGTTGCCCCTTCTTCAGCGAGGTCTGTTAAATAATCCAGGGTTTCAACAGGCAAATATTGAACAGAGGGAAGAACAATGGTTTGATAACCGTTGCCACCTTCGGTAATAAGCCGACCATTTTTGTAGGTTGTGTGTTTTATTTGTTTATCGGAAATGTAGTCAAAAGTATATCCCTGCCTTTTCAAAATGTTGGCTGTTTCTTTCAGAACATCAGGTATCTGGGGTAAGTGCATTGCCAATTCTCCTTCATCATGCCAGATATTATAAACCGGGTAATATAACAAGATATCATTGCCAGGACTACCGGACTGGAGGAAAGAAGAAACCCGTGAAACATAACTGTTCAGCTTCGGAAAATCTCTCCATATCGGGTTGGTCGGCTCAAAATGTGTAGCGGCATAAAACACCCAGCCGGGCCATTCTGCTTCCTTTGGAGAATAAGAAGTGCTATGATAGGCAATTTTATTGCTTCCGTTCAGGAATATTTTATCGATTTCCCCGTCTTTTATATCCGCCAGTGAATTCTGGAAATGGCCGTACAGCCAGGTAGAGGTTTCCTGGGATATCACCTTTTTCCCTGTGACATGGGCCGCAGAAGAGGCCAGTTTCGAATAGGCAATGGGATGATTGGACTGGCCCGACTCGTCCAAGGGACCTCCACCCGTATTCTCCGGTTGATCAGAAGCCGCCCAGTTATCAAGCGGATGAGCCGGACTGCCATAGGCTGCCTGATTTATCGTCTTCACTCCCTTATCATGGGCCCATTTGGTCCATGAGGCAGTATGCTCCTCAATAATCAGGTGGGAGACGGTTTCCCGGTAGTCACTTTTTATACGGCTTACTTTCTCTTCAGTACCCTTTCCAAAGAGAGCAGGCAAATGGGCCCGCAAGTCATATCCCTGAAGTTTTTTAAAAGCCTCAAAAAAGCCCTCGGTCCAGTCTGTATATTGTTCAAAAGAATCGTCGTGAAAGGCCCTGATCAGCTCATCCATTTCATACCCGGCCTTTGAAAACGCCCTTTCAAACTGGTTCATCTGTCTTATCACCGGATCTTTGGATAAATAATCTAACTGCCAGCCTGCGCCTCCCGGAGCAGCCCGCTCAACGGTCTTACCTCCTGTACCCAGAAATACAGCATACAAATGCCATTTGCCTGCCGGGGCTGTCCAATCTAATTTGCCCTCTCTGTTTACCTTATCCGTGAGTTCCAGCACTTCTCCATCCTCAGAATACGCCATAAGTGAAAGAAGGGGAAGATCTCTTTCGTATCTTATCCAATACAGGTTTTCCCTGTGCAGTAAAGGATTTGCAGATATGGGCTCCCGAGGTAGATGTTCCAAATTCGTATAGGGTTCCTGTAAATATTGAACCGGTTCGGTTAGTTTTTGACCACCCAGTAATGTGTAAGTTTCATGAACTACACGCTTGGCTGCATCCTCAAATCTTACCCACGGACCTCCCATATTCCAGCCGGTGGTGGCTTCTAAATCCACTGTCATATTCATCTGATCAGCCAAAGTAGAGGTGTATGACAACATTTCCATCCATCTGGGTGTAAGGAAATCAATGTATTGATCCTCGTATCCCTTAGCCCCATAGGTGGCCATAATATTCACCCCTCCTAAACCTGCTTTGTAGTACTTTTTCATCAGCCTCTCAAGATCTTTTTTGTTGACAGCGCTTCCGTGCCAGTTCCACCAGGTAACAGGCTGGTGCTCAACTTTTACCTCTGGCCATTGTAAAGGTTCATCAGGTTGATCGGTCGCTTTTGCTGAAACAACAACTGAAATGACTGCGAAAGAGATAACTAAACCAAAAACTACAGAAGATCTCATTATTTGCTTTCTGTATTTAAATTCTTTCATGGGTCTGTATTTAAGTTAGAAATTTTTACATTATCCTTTTAAAACATTAACAATCCTGTATGGCATAAACTTTACAGGTCCTAACAGGCCGGAAGGTTTTAATTCCCAATCTGAGGCATCGTATTCCTCGTAGTCGTGAGTGACAAAATTGATGTCATAAAATTTCTTCCATTCAACATCCCGTGAATCCAAATCACGGATTCGATTGGCGGAAAGGTTGGTCACTTCAATTGCAAGCCCATTTTCACCGGTTTTTACATGATCCGTTACATCGATCCGGAACGGATGGGCCACCAGCACCCCAATGGGTTGATCATTTACCCAAACCCTTGCGCTTTCCCGGACATCACCGAGATCCAGAACCCAGTGAAGGGCACTTGTCTCGGGTATTTCGACACGGATTTTATATCGTGCAGCACCGGCAAAGCGGGCAGCGTCTTCGTCTCCAAGCTGGGTCCAGCATTTCAGTGTATCGGTGGTGAAACCCTCCGGCAGAACAGGGCCGCCTTCCACAAAATCAACCCTCCAGGTTCCTCTGACCGGTATCTCCTTCTCTATGGGCTTTAAAACCGGGCAGCTTTCCCCTTCAACCTTTTCCTGATGATAAACCCGTAAAATACGGGATTCACCAGACTCAAGCTGCAGATATATTTGGGTCTGTCCTGCATTTTCCCGGACAGGGGCAATACTTGTACGGCCGTTCATGGGATCCATCAATACAGCAGATTTACAGGATGAACCCAGTCCTGTCCATCCATCCACTTTTCCGGCCGTTTGATTGGAAATAAAATAGGATATGCCTTTATCCCATTTCCGGCGAATAAATTTCAAACCTGTATCTGCCATTGGTTCCCTGTCAATATCTGTCATGGCTAACAAATGTTCCAGTTGATCACTGAGAATGACTTGTCCGGAGCCAACCTTCGCAACACCTTTTGAATCGAAAGATAATCCTTCCTCCAAACTCATCAGCTTTTGCCTCCGGGAATCGTGTTCATACCAGCCAGGGACATCTTCGGGCAAGTGTTTCCAGACAAGAACAGTGGCCCCTTTTTCTGCCAGTCTGACCAGATGTTGAAAAGTAGCATGTTTCATATAAGTTGCCGCGGGAATCAAAAGGGTGCGGTAGGACAAATCGCCCTCTGTAACAAGGGATTCCTGTTTAAATCCGGTTTGCTCCAATTGTTTGTCTGAAAGAAAGTCGAAGGTATAGCCATTGCGGATCATCCAGTGAGCAGCTTCTCCGCAGGGGGTTCCCTCGATCCACCCGGTATGATGAACCGGAAAACGCAATTCCTCATTTCCGTCTCCCATCCACAGGTCGTATAGGGGCCAATACAAAAGCACATCATTATAAGGGCGGCCGCTTTGCAGCTCACTCTGGCAACGGGTAATATAGGCATTCAGCACCGGAATATCCCTGAAGATGGAGTTGCGGTAATTGGCCTGCGTGGAGGCATAAAACAGCCATCCCGGCCAGTCTGCATTTTCCGGGGCATAACAGATGCCGTGATAAAATATGCCATTGATCCCGTTTATAAACAGGTTGTCTGCTTCTGCTTTGATGTGGGAAAGGGCGGTGTGATAATGGTTGCGCAGCCAGGTAAAACTCTCCGAGATGATCACATTTTTCCCTGTTACATGGCCCGCAGAGGAGGCAAATTGGTTGATCAGATCAATCTTTCCTTCATACCTGCACCATTTGGGGTCGCGGCGATACCCTGAAATATCAAACTTACCCGCTCCGAATATTTCAGTCTCCGGAAATTGAGCAGCTCCATACATATCCAGCAGATTGGCAGGTGCTCCATGGGCCTGCATGCGCAATCCGCTACCATAATTTTCCGCCCACCTTACAATATTCCTGACACGACCGAGCAACAGATCCGAAAGGGTTTCGCGGTAATCGCATATGACTCGCCGTACCTTTTCGGTTTCACCTTCACCTCCAAGGGCTTCTGCATAATCCTCCAGTTTGTATCCCCTCAGCTTTCTGAAAGCCTCCGGCAGTTCCGGGCACCAGTTACCCGGGTTCTCAAATGAGTCATAGTAAAAAGCGCGGGGGGAATGTCCCTCCCCTGCTTTAAATTTCTTTTCAAACCAGTTCAGATGATGATTTACCGCTGCCGGAGAATAGGGATTAATACACAACCCTTTGCCTCCCGGACCAGCCCGCTTGACTTTTGCTGAAAGCTTCTCTGCCTGAATTCGACCCTTTTTCACGGAAAACGATTGCTCTCCGTACTGGCTTGTAACATGGGGTCCGCCCCACCGCCAACCTGAAGAGGGCGTCAGATCTATATTCATATTCAGCCTTTCAGCCTCTTTTAAAGCATGGTTAAACATGTCAAACCATTGGGGTGAGAAGACATCAATGAAATGTTCTTCTTCTCCTTTGACACCGTAAATGCCTATGACTCCCATATTGCCCCAGCCTGCCCTGTGATAGGTTTCAAGGTTCCAGGTAAGGTCTTTTTTGGTCACTGCGCTTCCGGGCCACCACCAATAGGCACCGGGTTTAGTCTCCGGTTTTGTTTCATGCCATCCAAACGGCCCGCCGGACTTCCCGGATATAATGAAAGCATCCGGCAGTGTCCATTCTGGAGTGGTGGTTAAATCAGTCGGTTTCTCTGAATAATATCTTCTTTTCCCCTGTTTGATACCCTTCATGCTGTAGAGGGGAAACGTTGCAATACTCAGAGAGGAAAGGGATAACATCTGAAAAAAACGGCGACGTGATATTTTCATAAAATCTGAATATTTTATATGAGATAATTTGTTTGTTTTTTAGCCTATAGGGCGCTCTAAAACCTGATCATCAGCAAGATTAACACCTGTTTTTTATTCCTTATCTAGTCCAACCTTCCCTTGATCCTGGTATAGCCCATTCAGTTCCTTCCAGCGGGCTTTCATCTGTTCAAGCCGATCCTGCATGGACTTTTTCCAGGAAGGATCTCCAAACCTATAGAAATCATCCGCTAAATTATTCAGCTCGGTGCGATCTTCTTCCATGTTGTAGAGTTGCCACCTCCCATCTATGTCAGATGAGATTACTGCCTTCCATTTTCCCTGGCGGAGGGCTTTATTGCCACGATGATTAAAGTAAAGTTCTTGATGTATTTTCTGATCTTTTCCAAATAAAGGGACCAAACTACATCCCGGTATTGGCGGTAACTGATATCCATTACGCTCTTTTAGGCGCTCAATTCCTGCAAGATCCAGGAAGGTCGGAACTAAATCTATAACGTGGCCCATCGAATGACGAAACGCTCCCTTATCTCCAATCCCATTTGGCCAATATGCAATCAAGGGCGTAGCAATACCTCCTTCATGAGTCCAAAACTTGTGACGGCGAAACGGTGTGTTGCTGGCAGTAGAAAACCCAGGACCAAGACAAAGGTAGGAGCCTGCTGATCCGAGGGGAGCATTGGGATCGTGTCCGTCGCCACGGATGATCTGCTCGGCGCTGGCTCCATTATCGGAGAGAAACAAGACCAGGGTATTTTCAGCAACTCCCATGGCTCTAAGCTGATCCAGTATCCGGCCAACCTCCCGGTCGATGACATCCACCATGGCAGCATGAATGGCCATCTTGGTAGCCTGAAGGTGCTGTTGTTTTTTGGTTAGCTGATACCAGGGTTTGGCATAACGCATCTCTCCCGGGATGGTATCTTTTAGCCATTTTTCAGGCCAGCTCCATGGAGCAGTGACATGGTACTCAAAGGGACTGTTCTCGCCGAGATAAAAGCCAAGCTCCTTCTGCCGCCTGTAACGTTCGCGTTTAAGTGCGTTCCAGCCGTCCAGATAGCGGTCGCGGTATTTGTCAATATCTTCCTGAGGCGCATGCAGAGGGAAATGGGGTGCAATAAAGGCAGTATATAAGAAAAATGGTGAATCTGTATATTGCCGCTGATGCTCTTTTAAGAACCTAATGGAATAATCTGCTATGGCAATGGTGGAATAATAACCGCTATCCGCTTCAACAGGGGGTAATTTTTTATCGTCTAAATAATGCGTTTCGGGTGAAAAATGGCGGTCATGATCAGTGGTCCAATAAGATCGATCGAAACCTCCCTGAGCAACCGGCGGTTCAGCATTGCCAATATGCCATTTACCGCTGTGATAGCTTTGATAACCTGCCTGATCAAGGTGATGGGGCAATAAATAACCCCAGTTACCGGGATTTTGTTGAGCGTAATAACCCGTCAGTATAGCAGCACGGGTAGGAAAGGAACGGCCTTCATTGTAAAACTGGGTGAAGCGTAGTCCATTATCAGCAAGCGAATCCAGGTTGGGGGTTTCGATTTCCCCGCCATAACAACCCAGGTCAGAATAGCCCAGGTCATCGGCCATAATTAGTACAATATTAGGGGGATCATCAGGCTGCGAGGATTCCGATACCTTAGACCGGATAACCTGGGAGATCATAGCCAATACAAAAACTATTAAAACCTTTCTTATTTTCATAATGATTCCTCCTTTTTTATTTCGAATGAATGCTCTCCCGGGCTGACACCTTCAATTAACACGTGATTTTTCTGTTCCCTGCCTTTGATGGTTTCTCCGTCTTTAAAAAAGGATGGATGAAAGAATATCATCTAACATCCACCCTTTTTTTAGTTTAATCTGAAAAGCCCTAACGGGTTATATTAATTCAGGTTAAAAATTACCATATTGAGATACATTTGGCTACAGTAATTACTAGGTCTAATAAAAAGGGATTTAGCTTTTTAAACCATGCTACTCCTTTTTACAACTCCTTTACTCATATCCCGGATTCTGTTCGATACTTGGATCAAGGTCTATTACATCAATTGGAATGGGATAAAGTAATTTAACATTTGTATAAGCTTCGGAACCAATGTTGGGCCGTTTTCTTTGTTCTTCTCCATGGGCCTCCATAACTTCCTTTGCTCTCTCTGTTCTTACCAGAACATCCCAACGGTCAGATTCGCAATGAAATTCAACTCTTCGTTCATGAATAATGTCATCTAATGTTACATCGGCAAGGGCAGACAGGCCTGCACGTTCCCGAACCTCATTAACAAGAGGTAAAGGATCACCGCCTCCTTCACGAACATAACACTCTGCCAGCATAAGAAGGACATGAGGATAGCGAAAAACAGGTATATTAGCCCCAGTATTCATATATGTAGAATGTCCCGGATGCATATACTTTCTTGTAAACGGTACAATTGAGTCATGATAAAAACCCCTCTCATGATCTATCCATGAAGTATCAATCATAGATAATCTCTCGTCATCATTTTCAAAGGATCCAATTAAATCTTCAGTTGGGGCATTATGTCCACCCCGGGCAACATTTGCTCCATGTGAAAGGTACTCATTTCCTGAATTCCATGGTATATACCTATATGAAATCCAATTATCCAAGCCATATGGTCCCTGAATATATTGTACAGAAAAGATTATTTCTTCATTATTTTCATTATCGATGTCAAAAACAGAAGAATAATCATCCAAAAGGGCATATTCCTGACTATTTACCACTTCTTCCAATTCTGAAGCTGCATCCCCATATCGATCACGCCACATTAATACTTTGGCCAACAAAGTTCGGGCTGCTCCTTCAGTTGCCCGAGCCTCATTCTCCGCAGAATAATT
>CAYNPZ010000113.1:0-2512 GCA_964399175.1 uncultured Bacteroidales bacterium
TGCAAGTGAGCAGATGAGCTCCAATTCACAGGAAATGTCACAGGGCTCCAGCGAGCAGGCATCATCTGCTGAAGAGGTTTCTTCCTCTATGGAACAGATGAAATCCAACATTCAACAGAATACGGACAATGCCCAGCAAACGGAAAAGATTTCTGCGAATGCTTCAAAAGGAATAGAAGACGTTAGTCAAGCAGCTGAAAAGAGTCTTAGTTCAGTGCGGGAGATTAACGATAAAATACAGATTATTAACGATATTGCATTTCAAACCAATATACTTGCTCTAAATGCAGCAGTTGAGGCAGCAAGGGCAGGAGAGCACGGCAAAGGATTTGCTGTGGTAGCTTCTGAGGTAAGAAAACTGGCGGAAAGAAGCAAGACTGCAGCGGACGAAATCGTCGAACTTGCGCAAAACAGTAAGGATGTCACTGAAAATGCGGGAGAGCTGATGCAGAATCTGATTCCTGAAATACAAAAGACTTCCAATCTGGTTCAGGAGATCACCGCTGCAAGTAATGAAATGAACAGCGGAGCGGATCAGGTGAACAATGCCATACAGCAGTTGAACCAAGTTACCCAGCAAAACGCTTCTTCCTCGGAAGAGCTGGCTTCCAATGCAGAGGAATTGTCCAGCCAGGCCGACCAGTTGAAGCAGGTGATCAGCTTTTTCAAACTGAATGGGGAGGATAAAAAGCAATATGGAACCCGTGAGCAGAAAAACCTTCAGTTTGAGCACATGAATCAGCAGGGTCATCAGCAAAATCAACAACAAAATGCTCAACAAAAGGGAAAGACCCAGCAACAGCCTGAACAAAAGCAGGCCGTACAGCAACAACATACCAGCTCAACCCAAAAGGCAACCGGAACAACACAGCAATCCGGTAATGAATCCAAGGGTAACGGAGATGGCGCCGATCTGAAAATGTACAATCAGAAAAAGGATGACAGCGATTTTGAGAATTATTAATCATGTTTGCTTTTTAATTTGAATTTTTCATTTTGCTTAGGTTTAGGGTTGTTTTAAGAAAGGCTGTCTGAAAAGGCAGCCTTTCTTAGATTGTGATCTATCAACGATCAATAAATTTTAATCCAAAACATATAACTTTTTTCTTTTAAAATCGGTAGGCTTAAGAAGAAAAACAAATGGTTATCATTCAGAGTTTGATATATTTTTTACCTTTGGAAGTTAATGAATTACTCACTTCTATATTAAACTAAGTCTTCTTTGAACCGTATTTTTCGGGTTTTTAAGCTATGCTTTTTTATTTTGATTGATATTTTGAAATCTAACACGGATTTGTATGACTGATGAAACTCCTTCCCAACTGAAAAAAAGAATAGCGGATCTGGAGCAACGCATTGAACAATTGGAACAATCCAATTTTCTCTACAAGAATATTGTGGATAACCTCCCACTGGGCATTCAGGTGTTCGATAGAGACGGTTATTCATTTAAGATCAACCGGAAACAAAAGGATCTTCTGGGTTTGTCAGACATGGATGAGGGCATCGGTGAGTTCAATGTGTTAACGGACCCCTATTCGAAAGCCATGGGGGCAGACAAAAAATACGAACAGGTTTACAAGGGTTCCACCTATGAACACGAATTTGAATACAATCTGGGCGTTGAAGACAATCAATGGAATACACGGAAAGACAGCCGGATTTTTCATGAAACCATTTTCCCGGTAAAAACCCAAAAAGGGGATGTCCAATACACTGTGGCTGTGTTGGAGGATAAAACAGAGGAAAAGAAATCAGAGCAAGCGCTTCGGGAGAGTGAGGAAAAACATAGGATTACATTGAATTCGATAGGTGACGCGGTAATCGCCACAGATATAAAAGGCCATGTCCGGCAGATGAATGCTGTGGCTATGAATATTACCGGATGGGACATGGAGGAGGCTGAAGGTAGGCCCCTCACGGGAGTGTTTCATATTGTCAATTCTTACACGGAAGAGCCTGCAACCAATCCGCTCCGGGAGGTAATGAAAAGCGGAAATATCGTAGGTCTGGCCAATGATACCAAACTTATAGCCAAAGACGGAAGTGAATACCAGATTGCAGATTCCGCTGCACCCATAAAGGATAGCCAGGATAATATACATGGCGTGGTTTTGGTATTCAGGGATGTTACCGAAGAATATATAAAAAATAAGCAGCTCAGGGAATATAAGCAACTTTTAGCCAAATCACAGCAAATAGCCCAGGTGGGAAGCTGGGAACTGGATTTGACTGAAAACAAGCTGTTCTGGTCCGATGAGGTTTACCGTATATTCGGACTGGAGCCCCAGGAATTTGAAGCTACCTATGAGGCTTTTCTGGACAGGGTTCATCCTGATGACCGTGCAGCCGTTTCAGAAGCTTACGAAGGTTCAATCAAAGAAGGAAGGGATTGTTATGAAATAGAGCACCGGACTGTCTGGGCTAAAACTGGAGAGATACGACATGTTTATGAAAGGTGTGAGCATGTACGGAATGAATCAGGCGCTGTTGTCAAATCCATAGGGATGGT
>CAYNPZ010000113.1:2612-12264 GCA_964399175.1 uncultured Bacteroidales bacterium
ATATTACCGAACGCAAAAGACATGAGTCGGAGCGCCGGATTACCCTGCAATTGCTGCAGCATATGCATACTACAAATGATCTGCATGAGCTCATGTCTGGTATTACGGAGCTTATGAAAGACTGGTCGAGTTGTGAGGCCGTTGGCATTCGCCTTAAGCAGGGAGAGGACTTTCCGTATTATGAAACACGCGGATTCCCGGATGAGTTTGTTCACCTGGAAAACAGCCTTTGTGAGGTGGATGAACAGGGAGAATATGTAAGGGACAGCCGGGGCAATCCCGTTCTGGAATGTATGTGCGGCAATGTAATTCGCGGACGAACCGATGCCAGTCAGCCTTTTTTTACGGAGTTTGGCAGCTTCTGGACGAACAGTACCACCGATCTGTTGGGCTCAACCAGTGAAGAAGACCGGCAGGCACGCACCCGAAACCGCTGCCAGGGAGAAGGCTATGAATCTGTGGCCCTGATACCTCTGCGTCACGGTAACAATACACTGGGTCTGCTTCAGTTCAATGAGCCCAAAAGAAACTGCTTTAATGAGGAACAGATCCATCTCTTTGAACGGCTGGCTTCCAATCTGGCGCTGGCTGTAGCTCAACACCAAACGACAGAAGCACTGCAAAAAAGTGAAGAAAAATTCCGGGCCCTTTATGAAAACGCACCAGTAGGAATTTTTCAAACGAATTCAGACGGCAGGGTATTGATGATTAACAGAGCGATGGCGCATATACTGGATTTTGACAATACCGAAGAGGCCATTGAGTATTATGATGACCTGGGCCAACAACTCTACCTACACCCTGAAACGAGGGAAAAATTTTTACAATTGTTAAAGGAGGAAGGGAAAGTTGAAAATTTTGAATTTGCCGCAAAAACGGTCAAAGGAAGAAAGGTATGGTTAAGCTTGAATGCCCGGATTGTCGGGGAGAATAAGGAGGGAGAATTTATCATTGAAGGGTTTAACTCCGATATCACCGGACGCAAGCTTGCGGAAGAAGGATTGCGTAAAAGCAACAACAAGTTTAAGGCTTTGGTACAGCAGTCTTCCGAGATGCTTTTTCTTCATGATCTTGAGGGCCGCATTGTAGAATTTAACCGGGCAGCCAAAAAGAACACAGGCTATAGCCAGAAAGAGCTGGTTTCCATGACTGTATTTAATATTGATCCGGATGCCAGGGATCGTGAGGATCAGAAAAAATACTGGAAAGCACTTTCTGTGAATGATGAACCAGTCAATTTCGAGGCCAGACACCAAAAGAAAGATGGCACCATTTACCCTGCAGATGTAGTTATTTCCAAGATAGAAATGGAAAATAACAATTACATTCTGGCCCTGGCCAGAGACATTACCGAACGCAAACAGGCCGAAGAAAAAATTAAGCAGAGTGAGGCCCTGCAAAGTGCCATGATCTCCAATATAACCGATGTTTTGGGAATAATGGATGAAAACGGCATCATCCGATATAAAAGTCCCAATATTACCCGATTGTTCGGATGGAAACCGGAAGAGCTGATCGGCAGACCCGGCTGGGTAACCGTGCATCCGGATGACCTTGAATATTTACAAGATCAGTTCAGCCAAATACTAAAGAAAAGAAATGCCTCTCAATCGGGGGAATACCGATACCGATGCAAAGACAATACTTATACCACCATTCAATTAACAGCCATTAATCTGCTTCATGATCCCAATATCATAGGAATTCTTTTGAATTACCATGATGTTTCCGAAGAAAAGAAAGCAAAGGAAGAACTTAAACAGGCCAAAGAGAAGGCTGAAGAGAGCGACCGGCTAAAATCCGCATTCCTGGCCAATATGAGCCATGAAATCCGTACTCCCATGAACGGAATAATGGGATTTTCCCAGATGTTGAGGGAGAAAGAATACCCAAGGAACAAACAAAAGCAATATCTGGATATTATTTACTCCAGAACCCAACATTTGCTTCAAATCATCAATGACCTGGTAGATGTTTCCAAGGTGGAGGCAGGACAGATTGCCTTGAACCCGGAGGATTTCAATTTGAACGAGGTAATCCGGCAATTGTATCACATTTATGGCAAGGATCTTGAAAACAGGGGTAAACAGCACATTCAGCTGAAAACGAATCTGGCCCTGGACGATGAGAACAGTGTTATCCGTTCAGATATTGGCCGTTTCAGGCAGATTATGGAAAACCTCCTCAGCAATGCATGCAAATATACTCATGAAGGGCGTATTGAGTTTGGTTATGAATTGCAGCCCGAGCCTTATCTGCTTTTTTATGTAAAGGATACCGGCATTGGTATTCCTGGAAAAAAACAGGAAATTGTTTTTGAACGTTTCCGACAGGTCGATGACACTACAAGCAGGGTATATGAAGGTACAGGTTTGGGACTGACCATATCCGAAAGCCTGGTTGAATTACTGGGCGGAGAGATGTGGGTAGATTCCAAAGAGGGGGAGGGAAGCGTATTTTATTTTACCTTGCCTTTTAAAGACAACCAGGGAAGTACCAGAAAGGAAAAACCGGATGAAGGCCCGGATGAATTTAACCTGGAGGGCAAGACGCTGTTAATCATTGAAGATGATCCGGTAAGCCTGGACTATGTGAAAGAAGTCCTTCAACCCTTGGGTGCGGCTTTGATTCTTGCAGAAACAGGAGAACAAGGTATTCAGGCATTTAACAACAAACCTGATATTGACCTGATCCTTTTGGATATCAGGCTTCCTGACATTGACGGTATCAAAATAGCCAGAAAGATAAGGGAGCAAAATAAGAAGATTCCGGTTATTGCCCAAACAGCACACGCCATGGGGGGTGACCGCGGCAAATGCATACAGGCCGGGGCCACGGATTATATTGCCAAACCTGCCGATCTGCAAGATTTGCTGGCGATCATCAATAAATATATATGATTTTGGGCAATAAAGCGAAAATATGATTAGTAACTGAATTTATATTTTCGTGCATTTTTTGGCAGAAAATGAAATTCTAATGGTTCTTTAGTAATTTTTCCACCGGAATCCTTCCGGGTTCATCACGGCCATATTGTCCCCGGACTGGGTCAGAACCAGCAAGCCTTGGTTTGCGGCCAGCTCATAGCTGTCGGAAGGAACACTCATGCCCGCCACTGCTCCTATTAGCTTTTTATCGGCATATTCATGAAATAAAAGTCTGAAATGAACAAGCTTTCGGTTTATAAAATCCATTACATCATCAGGATGAAGTTTGTATTTGACTTCAATAACGATGATATACGCTTTGTTATGAAGGACAATATCATATTCGCCCTGGAGTTTCTTTGAAGTTCTTGCCAGGTGATCCACTTCGGAATATTCTATGCCGAAAAGTGAATTTCTGGTTTCCAGTCCCCTTCTGAAAAATTCTTCCGCCACATCCTTACTGTTTTCAGAGACACCACCATATAATTTGGCCAGCCGGTCAATTTTGCGGTCAGTTTCCCGGAACTTCTCGGTTAACAATTTATCGGTTTCCTGGAACTTTTCGGTTAACTTTTTATCGGTTTCCTGAAATTTCGCCGTTAAAAACTTATCCGTTTCCCGGAACTTTTTATCTGTTTCTTTAAATTGCTTATCTGTCTCCTGGAACATTTTCCAGACCTGGTTAAAAGAAACCGGCTCACCATAATCAGATAACGGTTCATTGGCCTTATTGTTCTTATCTTTTTTGCTCATAGCAGCTTGTGTTTTCTGCAAAATTAGCAAATTTTTTATTCGCATTCAAGAAAAGTGGCTTTCTTTGCCTGGTCATCCAGTTTATCGGCCAGGCTGGTGCCCTACCGGACATAACCTGCAGCGGAATACCTTGGCTGAATCATCCTTTTCCATAGGCTTGGCGAAATTAGAAGGGCAGCTTCCTGCTATCGGTATCCTTTTTCCAGGTAAAACATATATAAAAAATGCCTGATTAACTAAATGGCTGAATCATTGTATGATTGATATCTATTAAATTACGTCTGTAGAGACACGCCGGGCGTGTCTCTATTGGAAGCTGTCGTGGATGAATCATAGATGCTCAGCCCACCAGGCCAAAGCTTTTTACCTCAATGTTGCATGCTGATAAAGGACTCGTATTCCGGGAAGAACTTGTTGATGACGGTGAGATCAAATTTCGACATGATGGATTCCTTGGATTCCCTTTCCAGCAGGAATTCAAAAGACTTTTTGATAAGATCTTCCTTGGGGATCACCCCTCCGGTCAACTTTTTGTGATACTTATCGTCCACCGTTACGGTATGGTTTGAGCTGGAGCCACTTTCTTCAACGGTTACCTGGAAAGTATTTTCGTCTTGCTTTTCTACTTTAATCATAATACAGGCTTTTTAGATTATACATACGATGAAACCATCTTTCAAAGATAAAGCCTGTTTTTCAGAAATGCAATCCAATAGGCTGATTAATTTAAAAACAAGTTAAGGAAAGTTCCATAGCTTCAGTATAATTTGTATCCTATGCTTTTAGGCATTAAAAAATGAGTTTGGTCAAAAATGGTGCTCGGCTTATTTGGCAAAATACAGAGTAATTATCATAGTGATTAACAGTCTTCTATAAGAGCCGCTTAGCGGCATACCAATCAAGTTTTATCTTTTTATACTGGACTCAAAAATGCAATAGGGTTCATCAGACATGTTCTTATTATAATTTTTCAATAGCTATTAACTAATTTGTTGTATTCAATATTTTTATGAAACTAATGGTTATATTTTTTATTTTATAACTATTAAATTATGCTATAAATTAATTTAAATCAATAAAAAATTTGTACTTTTGAACCCGGTTAATATACCAATCAATTTGGATTCATCTGATATTGGATTCATATGATAGAAGAGTGAAAAGATCTGTAAAAGTATAACTATTTAAACACTATTATAAATAAAAATTATCGTTTTATGAGTGACAACAATTCAAAAATTCATCTGAAAATCGGGGAAATAGAGATTTCCATTGAGGGGACCCCGGATTTTGTTGCAAAGCAATATCAGGATATGGAAAAGGAGCTTCAGCTGAAAGAAAAGCTTACTGAATCGCTTGGAACAGCTGGCGAACAGAAAGAAGAATCTGTATCGGCAGAGAAAGAGCCCAAAGCTGCAAAGGCACCAAAGACCAGGAAAACCTCTGCAGGAAAAACAGGTAAGGAAGATTTTGGAGATTGGCTGAAACGACTTCCAAAAGGTCTTAAAAACAGAGATAAAGCTTTAATAGCGGGATATTTTAATCAGCTCAATTCAAAAGATAATATATTCCGTGTAAGGGACATGAACAATACCCTTAAAAAGCATGATATTAAGATTACCAATCCGTCCAGCCTGATCAAGAATGTAGCCAAGTCAGAAAAAATCATTAAACAGGTTTCCAGGGTAGGCCGTCAGGTATACTATCAATTCACCAAGGAAGGCGAGAAGTATATGAACGATCTGCTTTCTGCCCGGCAATCTTAATATATTATTTACTTGAGCGCCCTTTTCACTTTTACGGTACATTTATCTTTTCCCGAGCCATTCCTGCAGGATAATGGTGAGGGAATTTTATTTTTTTATAAAAGTCTCTTATGTTAAAGATATTTTGTACTTTTAGGGTTGTGTTATCCTGGATTTAATAAGTATTTACACTATGACAGAAGAAAAACAAAAGCTGATTCGCCTTACCTCTGATTTTTGCGATAAATATCTGGACGACGACCATAAAGAACTCACCCAAAAGATGGTAACCAATCTGTGTAAAAAAGAGGGTGTGGATTTACAACAAGAAGACTTGAAGAACTTGGCTGCTGCTATCATACATGCCCTGGGATCCATCGACTACTTATTTGACAATTCATTCGAACCTTACATATCTGAAAAAGAACTGATTGATTACTTCAATGCCCATCAGTCTCACATTCATGATAAATCCGGGGAAATTAAGAAACTCCTGAGGCTTGATCTGTTTAATAATTTGTCTTCTCTTAAGCGGTTTCAAAATAATGAGCATCTGCATAATCTTCTGTTAATTGATGGCTTTTTTCTCAATCTTGAAACGTTTCCACCCGATTTACGGGAAAGAATCAAAAAAGCCATCAATCAGTGGCTCAATGTGGCTTTTTCATTGGAAGAGGAGGGATAGGAAAATTGAGGAATTCTTCAATTGTTGAATGGAGCTGAAATCATAAACATTGTCTCACCTGCCAATGACAATCAATGACAACTTAATGACCACAATTTAACGACATTTATATTCATCTGTCAAGGCTTAATATCAGTCCCTTTGCAATCAAATCTTTCTCATTTCTTTAATATAATTTTCCTGGCAAGCTCGGTATCCATAGCGGCTTGAGTGCGGTCGATCTCAAGAATATATGCCGGATAACGCTGCAGCACTTTAACGATCCTGCCTGGCAGGATGCCCATGGCCAGCAACTTCTGAAGGTTTTTGCTGTCTTCAGTGATAAGCCTTTTTACCACAGCCGATTCTCCTGTTTTCAGTTTGTCGAGTGTGAATTCATCTTTTGGCAGATCTGAATTGCGTTCATTGTGCATGGGTCCTGTTTCCTTTACCGGCCTGAACGATAGCATTGCCTCATCAAGCCATTCTTTTAACAAGCGCATGGTTGTTATTGTTTTCGTGTATGCTGAAGTCATCATGTTTAAGTTTATTTTTCCACCGAATGCTTTTTTTGTTTTTTCTCTTTTTTAGAGAACAGTTTTCTGAAGAAATCCAGGGATGCCGGCTCGGGTATATTTTCAAATCCACAGTTGGGGCATTTGGTTAGTTTACAGTTGGAAATGGGGCAGCTTGCGCATGCCGTCTGTCCCTGTTCTTCTGTATATTCCATTCCGCAAAACGAACATTTGATCATAATCACCTCCTAGATCATTATATTGAAAGTATTGAATACCAGATTGAGTAACCATCCCATGGAAAATGCCAGGGCCAGCACAAACAGGAATATGCCTATGGCTGTTTTGGCGCCTCTTTCTTTGAACATAACCATTAACTGAGCAATGCAGGGAACGAAAAGGGTCAGCACTACCGCTGCAATGGTTAGCTGGCCTGCCGAAAGCATCTCCTTCATATCATATAATCCTGCAGCTCCGTAATCCCGACGGAAAAATCCAAACAGGAACACGTCTGAGGTGGTATCAGGAAGGCCGATAGAGCTGACCAAAGGTTCGAGACCTCGGAGTATATAGGGAAATACACCGGTTATCTGTAACAGCCAAATAACCACGCTGGCGATGATGAAAAGCGGGAATACCTCTTTAAGATACCAGATTACCCGGGTATAGGTTTTTGCCAGAACATTACCTGCCTTGGGTATTCTTAGCGGGGGCAGCTCCATAAAAAATGTAGGTTTTTGGCCCGGCATGATCCGGGATGCCAAAAAGCCGACCAGCAGGAAATTAGCGATGATTACCACTGTCCATATCAGCAAGGCTTTTGGAAATGGAGCCAACAGGGCAAAAATTACCCCTAGCTGTGCGGAACAGGGTATGGCCAGGGCAAGGAGTAACGTAGCAATCACCCTTTCTCTCTTGGTCTCCTGGGTGCGTGTTGTGATGGTTGCCATGGTGTCGCACCCCAGGCCAAGAACCATGGGTATCACAGCCCTCCCGCTGAGGCCGATTTTTTTGAATACCCGGTCGATCAACAGGGACAGGCGGGGTAGATATCCCGAATCTTCTATAACAGAAAAGGCCAGGAAAAAGGTTCCCACCACGGGTAGAATGATTGCAATGGCATAGGTAAAGCCCAGTGTGATCAATCCGTATTCGCCGATGAAAAGCTGCTGTATGACTTCAGAGCTGGTGAGGGCTTTAACACCATCAGCAATATAAGGATTGATGTATTCCCCGAATAGCTTTCCTTCTATGAAATCAACGATGGTTCCGGCACCGAATACCCCAACAAATTTATAGAACACAAGATACAGGATCACCAGCATGATGGGTACCCCGGTGAGCGGACGGGTCATCAGGCGGCTCAGTTTTTCACCGATCCGCAGCCTTTTCTTTTTAACCTGGGTGGTTACTTCGTTGCTGATCCGCTCGGCCTCATTGTGAATTCTGATTTTCATGAGATAGATGAGCGACTCATCCACTTCCTTGCTGGTATCTTCAACGATGTTTCGGATTGCTTGATAATTTTCGGGCTGGACCTTCCTGACCATGTTTCGGGCATCCTCGTCGTTCTGCATGAGCAGTTGTGCCAGGCTTCGTCCATGAACCGGATAGTTCCCGTCCAGCAATTCCTGTATGATGCCCATCCTTTCCTCAATGGTATTTTCAAAGGAGATGACCTCGTGGTGGTGATTGCGCCGGTAATTCATGATGTTGTTAAGGATCTGGTTCACACCCCTGCCTGTAACCGCTGCGGTCGGTACAACAGGAATGCCGGTCTCCCGGGAAAGTTTTTCCGTATCTATGCTAATGCCTTCTTTCTCGGCCTCATCCATCATATTTACCACCAGGATAACCCTGAGGCCCGTCTCCGAGAGCTCCATAGCCAGGGGCAACATTCTTTTCAGGTTTCTTGCATCCACCACATGAAGGACAAAATCGGGTTTGTTCCTTAGCAGGGACATTTTAGCCACACGCTCTTCTTCGGTTATGGGAAGCAATGAATACATTCCCGGTAGATCCCAGATGTCGTATTTCTCAGTGCCAATGACCAGTTGCCCTCTGTCTACAGCAACCGTGGTTCCGGGATAATTGGATACAGCCACTTTGGAACCGGTAAGCCTGTTGAAAAGCAAACTTTTCCCTACATTGGGCTGCCCTGTGAGGGCTATCCACCGTTCGCTTGTGATCTCCTGCTGACCTGTTTGATGGCAGGAGCCTTTAGCCGGCTTATGTTGTTTTTTTGATTGTTTTTCTGATATATTCATTGTTTAGTTATATTTATCAGTGAATTAATACTGCCAATTGATTCTGAAGAGCCCTACAAATGCATTGCTTAAGGTACTTTTCATACCGGGATGAATGATGTATTGAAAATCAGGCTGTATAACAAGATTCCATGGCAATGGGTACGTATAAGTTAACTCAAGCACTGTTTCGCAACTTTCGTAATTTCCGTTACTCATGCTATGTAGCTTATCATTACAAGAAGCATGGGAAACTGCCAGTCCAAGCTCATCCGGTGAATTGGTGCGGAAGAGACCTGTATAATTCAAGCCGTAAGCTGCATAGAAATCATTTAAAGCATGAGTTTCCGGTGAATAACCAAATTGCAACATCGTAGCCAGACCTTCTTCGTTGTTTTTCTTTTCAGAATATATCATCTGATCAGCAATAAGGTATATTGCGCTTCGCCCTCTTTGCCTGGATTGTTTATTGACAGGAGATTGAAAATCCCCGCTGTGATGATAGGCTCCGAATTTATAGATACCGGTTTTTTCGAAGGGATTGTTAAGATGTAATTCTCCAATATAGAAGAGTCCGTTTTGTTTATTTAGATTCAGATCGGTACCAAAATTCGAATGGGTAATTTCTCCGGGTTTTCCGTTATACAATCCTCCTTGTAATGCGAGGTTTTTGTTCATTTCATAACGGCCGACCATACCCAGTGTAGTATTTGGAAAAATGGATACCGGAACGTTCAGCGGAGCCATGGGCATGATTCCGAAAGAGCTGTTGATGTATGCTCCGGCAGGCTCACTGGTAAAG
>CAYNPZ010000114.1:0-12145 GCA_964399175.1 uncultured Bacteroidales bacterium
GAACCTTAGTCGCTGTCGGAGACAGGAATAATTCTTGAATTATTCGGGTTAAAAACAGGTCCGCTCAACACATGAACGGACCTGTAATTTTATGGTTAATTGAAGATTAGGGGTAGCAACACTAAACAATCCCGGAAAAGCCCATAAATGCCAGGGATAGCAATCCGGCCACTATAAAAGCAATGGGCACCCCTTTCATGGCTTTGGGTACGTTAACCAGGTCGAGATGCTCCCGGATACCCGCAAAAACGATCAGGGCAAGCCCGAATCCTATGGCGTTGGCCAAACCGAAAACAACGCTTTCGAGCAGGTTATAATCATTCTGAACAGCCAGGAGCGCAACACCAAGAATGGCACAGTTGGTTGTCATCAGAGGAAGGAAGATGCCAAGGGCCTGGTACATAGGAGGGCTTACTTTCTTAAGAACGATCTCCACAAGCTGAACCAGCGAAGCGATTATCAGTATAAAAGTGATGGTCTGCATAAAAGAGATGCCGAGGGGAACAAGTATATAATTCTGCAACAGATAGGTAATGAGGGTGGCCAGTGTCATCACAAAGGCTACAGCACCGGTCATCCCGATAGCTGTTTCCACCTTGCTTGAGACTCCGATATAGGGACAAATACCCAGAAACCTGTTTAAAACAATGTTATTAACAAAAACAGCTGAAATGATGATGACAAAATATTCCATAGTTTAGTAGATTTTCTTTTTAAGTTTGTCTGCCAACATAATCAGATATCCAAGAGCCAGAAATGCTCCGGGTGCCAGAACAAAAACCAGCATACCATCTCCTTCGTAGATGGAAAACTCAATAAGTTCGGGAATTAAGGTAAACGATCCGCTTCCGAGTATTTCTCTTACTCCTCCGAGAACGGTCAGGGCCATTGCGAATCCGAGCCCCATGCCCAATCCATCAATGATGGAGGAGAAAACGTCGTTTTTAGACGCAAATGCTTCCGAACGACCCAGAACCAGGCAGTTGACTACAATAAGTGGAATGAATATGCCCAGGGCTTCATACAAATCGGGTACGAAAGCCTGGGTTACCATTTGTACAATGGTAACAAATGATGCAATCACAACAATGAAGGTCGGTATTCTCACCTTGGGCGGTACCAGATTCTTGATGACGGACACCACCAGGTTCGACATGACCAGGACAAAAGTAGTGGCCAAACCCATCCCCAAACCGTTGTAGGCTGAAGTGGTTACCGCCAGGGTGGGACAAAGACCCAGGAACAATGCAAAGACGGGATTGTCTTTTAAAAAACCTTTGCTAAAATTCTGCCATTGATTCATTTGGGACCTCCTTTCTGAAATGCTTTATAAGCTTTCTGAACTGCATCGCAATAAGCTCTTGATGAAATGGTAGCGGCAGTAATGGCGTCCACGTCACCACCATCCTTCTGAACCTGCAGTTCAAAATTCTCTGGATTTTTTCCGTTAAACTGAGTACTCCAGTCTGATTTAGCTTTATCGATCTTATCGCCCAATCCGGGAGTCTCGGCATGTTCAAGTACTGAGATGTTGTTTATGGTGCCATCCGGATTAAAACCCACCATTAATCTGATCCTTCCGCTGTAACCTTGATCGGTAAATGAAGACACTGCTGCACCAACCAGGTTGCCATCTTGTTTTGCAGGATATACCTGAATGCTGTCGCCTTCTATGGTGACTTTATAAGCCTCCTGATTCGGTTGATTGGTAAAGTCCGGTACAACCCGGCGGATGGCCATATTTTTCTTGCGCAACTCTGCCTCGGCGATCGGGCTACGGGTTAATTGGTAGATAAAACCTAAAGTGGTAGATGCTACCAGGGTAACAATAAACAGGGTAAGCACCATATTGGTGAAGGTAGATTCTTTATTAGCCATGTTGCACCTCCTCTCCGAATCGCTTAGGTTTTATATATCTGTTCAAAATGGGTACAAAAGCATTCATAACTAAAATGGCAAAGGAAACACCTTCAGGGTATGAACCAAACACGCGGATGATCACCGTGAGCACCCCGATACCAATCCCGTAAATCCACTTGGCCTTGTTGGTCATGGGCGAAGTTACGTAATCGGTAGCCATAAAAATGGCTCCCAGAAGCAAGCCACCGGTAAGAATATGAAACAGGGGATCGGCATACTGGGCGGGATCAGCCAGCCAAAGGATACCTGTGAAGGCTCCTACACTCAACACGGTTGAAACCGGGATGTGCCATGAGATTACCCTCAGATAAAGAAGTATAACAAATCCAATGATCAGGACAAATCCAGCCATTTCACCCAGAGATCCTCCCATCTGACCGATAAACAAGTCGGAATATTCAGGCAGTTTATCGGAAAGCTGAGAAACAGTAACCTCTCCTTTTTCCTGCAGAACACCAAGAGGAGTTGCTCCGGTTTGTGCATCAACATAACTGGTGTTGAATCCTCTGGGAATCGGCCAGCTGGTCATTTGAACAGGAAATGAGATCAACAAAAAAACCCTACCGACCAGGGCAGGATTGAATGGATTGGTCCCCAGACCACCGAACGACATTTTTCCGATTCCAATGGCCACCAGTGAACCTATAATGATGATGCCTACCGGCAGATTGGACGGCACATTAAATGCCAGCAGCAAGCCGGTCACCATGGCCGAGCCGTCGGTTATCGTGGGTTTTTGCTTTAAAAGAAATTTTTGTATTAAATATTCAAAAGCCATGCACGACAATACGGACACCAGGGTAACGATGATGGCCCCCATGCCGAAGGATATCACTGACCATGCCAGTGCCGGCAACAAGGCAATCACCACGCCGTACATTAGCTTTCTTACACTGGTATCTTCGTACACGTGCGGCGATGGAGAAACTGTTAATACCTTATTGCTATCCATTACTTATCTTTTCTGTTTCGTATAATTTGATTCACGTTTGTTTTTCCAAGTCTTATATAATCAAGCAAAGGCACACGGGCCGGACATGTAAAGCTACATGAACCGCACTCCATGCAGTCCATTATGGCATTTTCTTCGCAATCCTCATATCTTCCAAGCTGAGCCAGTTGTTTAAGCAGGTATGGCTCCAGGCCCATCGGACAGGCATCCACACAATTACCGCAGCGGATGCAATTGTATTCTTCTTCTCTGCCGGATTCCTTTTCAGGAATCACCAGTATTCCCGAAGTTCCTTTCACCACAGGCACTTCCAGTGAACTTAAAGCCTTCCCCATCATGGGTCCTCCACTGACCACCTTACCGGTGTCTTCTGGCAGACCCCCGGCAGCTTCTATCAGAGCCTTTACAGGCGTGCCTATTCGAACCAGGAAATTGGAGGGTTTTGAGAGAGATTTCCCGGTGACGGTCACCACCCGTTCAATAAGGGGTTTATTTTTCTGTACGGCTTCATAAACCGCCAGCGTCGTGCCAACATTGTGTACAACCACCCCCACATCCAAAGGCAGGCCGCCGGAGGGAACTTCCCGGTCCAGCAGAGCCTTGATCAACTGTTTTTCACCTCCCTGCGGATATTTCACTCTAAGGGGATAAACCTCAATACCTTCTTCATCACCAACGAGATTGGTGATATGCCCGAGGGCATCGGGCTTATTATACTCAATTCCGATAAGCACCCGGTCTACTCCCAGGGCTTTTCTTAAAAGCTTAATACCAACCAGCATCTCTTCAGCGCGCTCAAGCATTAAACGGTGATCAGAAGTGAGATAGGGCTCACATTCCACTCCGTTAATGACAAGCGTGTCAATCTTCTTGCCTTCGGGCACGCTCAATTTAACGTGGGAGGGAAATGTAGCACCCCCCATGCCTACTATACCGCCCTGAAGTATCATATCAACAATCTCCTGGCCGGTGTAAGAAATATCCGTTATAAGATCCGGGCTGGTATCGATGTTTTCATTCCACTCATCATCCTCAGCATTAATCACTACTGCAGGTTTCCTGAATCCTGTGGAATCGACAACCTCACCTATCTTAGAAACCGTACCGGATACGGAGGAATGTATATTGGAAGAAATAAAACCCCGGCTCTCGGCAATCACATCTCCTACCCTGACTTTATCCTTCTTCTTAACCACAGGTTTTGAAGGAGCGCCAATATGTTGTGCAATGGGAATCGAAACCTGTTTGGGCAATGCGAGTTTCTCAATGGGCTTATCTTCGGAAAGTTTGTTTTCCTGGGGATGAACCCCTCCTTTTGTAAATGTTTTTAACATTTGCATCTTATATAATCGTTTATGAACCGTTTTTAATTCTTTTCCCTGCTTTCTTCTGACTGAACCGATTCAGACTTTTCTTTGGTTTTATTCTTTCTCGGCGGAAACCCCACTTCCAGAATGGCATTTGTGGGGCATTCCGGCACACACTTCCTGCAAAGCTTACATTTATAAGGATCTATATAGGCCAGATTGTTTTCAAGCGTGATGGCATCGAAGGGACAAACCTTTACACATTTGCCGCAACCAATACAGGCAACCTTGCAGGCCTTTCTGGCCACACCACCCTTATCCTGATTGATACAGGAAACATAAATCTTACGGTCCTTCTTATTTCTTTTCCTCAACTCAATAATATCACGGGGACAGGCTTCCACACAGGCAGCGCAAGCTGTGCAATTTTCGTCAATAACATAGGGAAGCCCCGTTTCTTCATTTATGAAAATGGCTTCAAAGTCGCATGCATCCACGCAATCGCCTTTACCCAAGCAACCGTATTGGCAACCGTTCTCCCCTGCGTATAATGAGGCTTCTATGGTACAACTGGCCGGACCGTCGTACCGGGTAACGGCAGGAGCATTGGCAAATGAACCCGAGCAACGGACAACAGCTACCTGGGGATCTTTCTCCTCTATTTCCTGTCCAAGTATGCCTGCAACCTTCTGCATCGTTTCATTGCCCCCTACAGGACAATTCAGATCCGACAGATCTTCTGCCTTAACCGCCGCCTCAGCAAAAGCACGGCAACCCGGATAACCGCATCCTCCACAATTAGCTCCCGGTAAAGCATCTTCAACCTCGTCTATGCGAGGGTCTTCATATACCTTAAATTTCCGGGCTGCCATGTACAAAACAATGGCTGCAACTGCACCCAGTCCACTTAAAGATACAATGGTATATATGACCGTTGTTGACATAATAGAATTAATTTAACTTATTTTCTGTATATCGAATGTAAAGGTCTTCTGAAAATGATTCTTCCTGTGATATATAATTAGATAGTAAGGAACAAGCACGCCAATGGAAGCCAGTCCCACTACCACCTCATTGTTAAAAATGGCTGAAAGCGTAAACAAAGTGAATAACAACAATAGAAAAGGAAAGACATATCCAAAAAATAAGGCTTTAAAACCTAAGGATTGCCTCAATAAAACCAGCACTTCTTCTCCTTCATGAAACTGTCCGCTGTTATCAAACACCTCAACTTCCTTATTCTCCATATCCGAAGCAGTGCAAACACCTTTGGCATGACAATTGGCACAAGCGCTCATGGTGACAAAGTGCACCTTTATCCTGTTCCCTTCAATTGCATCAATACGGCCCTTATGCTCAATCAAATCCTTCGCCATATTATCCAACTAACATATCAAACAGGATACAAAATTACTCATGTTTGAAAAATAACAGATGACATATAACATCTTTAGGGGTTCGATGAATTATTTAAAAAGAATTTAAATAATTCCAACGGCAGAATGGTGCCGGATGATACAAAAATGTATAAAAAAAGCCTGAAAATAAATGAAGAAATCTGTTCAAAGTTAATAATGCATCCTGGTATTCTTTACAGATTGACATTGCAATTATTAATTTTGGCAGGTAAATGAAGTTAATTACACAACAAACATCTGAAAGTCTATGAAACTGACCAAACCCACTCTGCTTGCAGACAAGGAAAAATGCCTCAGCAACATCCGCAAAATGGCGGATAAAGCAAAAACACACGACCTCATCTTCCGGCCTCATTTTAAAACGCATCAATCCAAAGACATCGGCCGCTGGTTCGCATCCTGCGGCATTGATAAAATCACTGTTTCCTCGGTAGACATGGCTCTGTATTTTGCCCGTGATGGCTGGAATGACATTACCATTGCCTTTCCCTTAAACATTAATGAAATCGAGCGGATCAACATGCTGGCCAGGGACATTACCATTCATCTTTCCCTACTGAACACGGAGGCCGTTGATGCATTGAACGAAAGGCTGAATTACGAGGTAGGAATTTTTATTGAGATCGATACAGGGAACCACAGAACGGGCATCTCATATAAAAATATAAATGAGATAAGGCAATTGAAGGAAAAAATTGCCGAATCTCCCAAACTTCATATGGAAGGGTTACTGACCCATGCCGGCCACACCTATCAGGCCCGCTCGGTAAAAGAAATCCTTAAGATCCATGAAGAAACAAGACAAAGGCTGATGGGGGTAAAAGAGCAAATCAGAAAGGAAAATGAAGACCTCATCATCTCTATAGGGGATACTCCAACCTGTACCCTTGCCGATGACTTTGAAAATATCGGGGAAATCCGGCCGGGGAATTTTGTGTTTTATGATTTACAGCAATACAAGCTCAACATTTGCTCACTGGAAGAAATTGCAGTATGCGTGGCTTGTCCGGTAGTAGCAAAATATGAAGAAAGGAACGAAATCGTGGTGCACGGGGGAGCCGTACATTTTTCAAAAGACTCATTTCCGGAAGGGGATCAATTCGTTTACGGATACGGGGTTGTGTTAAACGATAAAGGATGGATCATTCCGGAGGATAGGATCATTCTGGGTAAATTGTCGCAGGAGCACGGAACCCTCATTCTAAGTCCGGGAACTATAGATAGATTCAATATCGGTGATTTCATCGGTATTTTACCGGTCCACTCCTGCCTAACCGCAGATAGCATGGGCTCCTCCATAGAATTGGTGAGCGGCCAACACCATAATCATATGCAAAAATAGAACATCAAAATATATCAGCTCCCCGGTTTAAAAAAATCTTCAGGATTTCCCTTATTTCACTTCCCAGGTGCTCCCGCTTTGCAGCAGATCATCCATGCATTTATACTCGGACTGGGCTTTCACGTTTTCGATCTGATGCTCCAGACTTTTTTCGTATGTATCGCCTTCAACAGCCCGTATTACACCTACAGCAACCGGGTAATCGGGATACTGCATATTTGCGAGCATCAGGTGAATGCCCGGATCCTTCATAGTGGCATCATGCACCAGCAGATCATCTTCGGTGTAGCCCTCTTTACCCAGCTCAACCACCTTAAGCTTCAGACCATCCAGAACGATTCCCTTGTCACGGTTCTTTCCGAATATCATTGGCTCTCCATGTCTGAGCACGATCTGGCGCTCATCCTTATATTTTTTATCGGCAATATCCGAGTGGGTTTTGTCATTATAGATCACACAGTTCTGGGCAATTTCAACTACAGAAGTACCCTTATGCTTCTCGGCTTCCAGGAAAATCTCCTGATTCAGCTTTATGTTGTTATCCACCGAACGGGCAAAAAAATTCCCCTGGGCACCAATGACCAGTTCTCCCGGATGAAACGGATTCTCTATGGTACCATAGGGAGAGCTCTTGGTTTTGGCCCCGCGCTTAGAGGTTGGAGAATACTGACCTTTCGTAAGTCCGTAGATCTCGTTATTAAAAATCAGTATATTAATATCGACATTTCTTCTTACTGTATGAATCAGGTGGTTTCCTCCGATGGCCATAGAATCGCCATCTCCGCTAATCTGCCAGACGCTCAGATCGGAATTGGCTGTCTTTGTCCCTGAGGCTATGGCCGAAGCCCTTCCATGGATTCCATGGAAACCATAGGTGTTCATATAATAGGGAAACCTGGAAGAACATCCGATACCCGATATAAAGGCAAAATTCTCTCTGGGAATACCCATCCGGGGCAATGCTTTCTGAATGGCATTCATGATGGCATGATTGCCACATCCCGGACACCATCGTACTTCCTGATCGCTTTTAAAATCTTTGGGTGATATCTCCGTTGTATTATTCTTCGTTGTATCAGCCATATTGACTAACCTCCACGAGCTTTTTTACATGTTGCTTAATCTCTATCGTTGTAAAGGGTTGGCCTTGTATCTTGTTATATTTTAAATAATCGAATTCCGGGTAGTTCATTCTCAGATAATCCATAAATTGTCCCCGGTTCAATTCACAAACAAGGATTTTCCTAAATCTTCCTAAAACTTTTCCGGTATTTGCCGGCAGTGGCTTTATGTAATTAAACTGAGCCAGGCCGATGTTTAAATTTTCTTCTTTTCTTAATTCATCAAGAGCTGTTTTCAGATGGCCATAAGTACCTCCCCAGCCTACCAACAAAAGATCTCCTTCCTGATCGCCTTCAACCTGCTGATCGGGAACATCACCCACCACCCGGTTTACTTTTTCCTCCCTCAGATAAACCATTTTTTCATGGTTCTTGGGATCATGAGAAACCGAACCTTTCAGTTCATCCTTTTCAAGTCCGCCGATACGATGCTCATAACCGGGGGTTCCCGCAATTGCCCAGGTACGGGAAAGTTTTTCAGGATCCCGCGCATAGGGCATCCATTCTTTTTCTCCCCTGGGCACAATAGGAGGCTTAATGTTAGGATAATTAGCCATCTTCGGTATCTTCCAGGGTTCCGAGCCATTGGCCAGAAAACCATCCGTTAACAGGATAACCGGTACCATATGCTCAAGGGCAATTTTTGCAGCAGTAAAAGCAAAGTGAAAACAATTGGAGGGGGTTGTTGCTGCGAGCACCACCACAGGACTTTCTCCATTCCTTCCGTAAAGAGCCTGCATGAGATCCGACTGCTCCGGTTTGGTGGGCAAACCGGTAGATGGGCCGCCCCTTTGAACATCCACAATCACAATAGGAAGCTCTGTCATGACAGCCAGACCAATGGCTTCCGATTTAAGGGCCAGACCCGGACCGGAAGTGCTGGTTACTGCAAGAGAGCCTGCAAAACTGGCACCCAAAGCCGTACAAATGCCTGCAATCTCATCTTCCGCCTGAAAGGTTTTTACACCAAAATCCCTGCGGAAGGCCAGTTCTTGTAAAATCTCAGAAGCAGGTGTAATGGGATATGAGCCACAGAAAAGCTGCAGGCCGCTCTTTTCAGAGGCCGCAATGAAACCCCATGCTGTTGCTTTGTTGCCATCTATATTCCTGTAGGTTCCTTTCTCAATTTCTGCCGGACTGATCTTATAGGTAGGAGTAAGAAGCTCAATAGTCTCAGCATAGTGATATCCCGCTTCAAGCACCCTTTTGTTTGCTTCGATGATTTTGGGCTGATTTTTGAACTTTTTTTCAAAAAACTGTTCGGTGTACTTCAGCGGCCTTTCAAATAACCAGTAAACCATTCCCAAAGCAAACATGTTTTTACTCCTCAATATGCTTTTCGGATCAAGATCCAAATTTTTCAATGCTTCTTTGGTAAGGGTAGTAATGGGAGCCCAAATTATATTATAGCCTTCCAGATGATCTTCTTTAATGGGATCATTGGTTTCATAACCTGCTTTTTGAAGGCCTCGTTCCGTGAAGCTGTCTTCATCCAGTATGATGGTACTACCGCTTTTAACCCATTTGGCATTGGATTTTAAGGCGGCGGGGTTCATAGCAACCAGAACATCTGCATAATCCCCGGGGGTATTAACCTGCCTGTGTCCAAAATGAACCTGAAAGCCCGACACACCACCGATGGTACCCTGCGGAGCTCTGATCTCAGAGGGATAATCGGGGAATGTAGATAAATCATTTCCTATAAATGCGGAAGTGTCTGAAAAGAGGATACCTGTCAATTGCATGCCATCGCCCGAATCCCCTGCAAATCGAACCACCACTTCTTCCCGCTCAATGACATCTATTTTTTTTCTCATATTTTTCTTAATTTAAAGAAAGTTTAAAAAAACTCCTATTTTTCAGAGTACTATATAAATTTAAATGCATATAAATAAATGTTTAAATTTACATGTATTGTTTCATCGTTTAGCCCGTTTAATCAATGATCCGATCTGTTTATGATACAAAGTTAAGTAATGTTAATTAATTATTATCTAAATTTCAGAAAATCTCGTGCTATATAATATGATTTTTCTCATGGTTTACATTCAGTTATTTAAAGCTTATATCGACAAATTGTGTAATATTTTTATACCAATATTAAAAATGCAATATTTTTGTATCTTTATCTGACCATTTTGATCAACATAATTCTAATTATAAGGATAAAATGATATTTAAATGAGCAATGGCAGAGAGACCAACATATTATCTGATTTAACGGGTTTGGCAAAATTCACAGGCAAGGTTGTCAAAGAGCTGATTTCGCCTCCTTTTGAGAACCGGGAGCTGTTAAAGCAGTGCTATGTACTGGGATACACTACGCTGCCCCTTATTCTCATTACTGCATTCATTCTCGGTTTGGTAATGACCCTTCAATCCAGGCCCATCCTGGTGGATTTTGGCGCCGAATCGTTATTACCCAGCATGATATCCGTTTCCATTGTAAGGGAAATAGGACCTGTGGTTACGGCGCTCATATGCGCAGGTAAGCTGGGATCAGGTATCGGTGCGGAACTGGGATCTATGAAGGTGACCGAACAGATTGATGCCATGGAAGTATCAGGTACCAATCCGATGAAGTATCTTGTAGCCACACGCGTACTGGCCGCTACCCTTATGATTCCCATTCTTGTATTTTTTGCCGATGCCATTTCTTTTGTCGGATCATATATTGCCGTGAACCTCCATGGACAGATATCCATTCCCCTTTACATTACCGATGCTTTTGCCCCTCTGCATTATTATGATGTTATACCAGCCACAATAAAAACTTTCTTTTTTGGTTTTGCAATTGGAGTAATAGGTTGTTACAAAGGCTACACGGCAGGTTTTGGCACAGAAAGTGTAGGCAGGGCTTCCAACTCAGCAGTCGTGATTTCTTCAGTGGCTATCTTCGTTATCGATCTGCTGGTGGTTGAACTGCAACACTCATTGGAATTGATGCAATTTTAAAATAAATATGGAAAATCCAACGGATCAAAAAAGAGAAACCATTGTCAGAATTGAAAACTTATCAAAGGGGTTTCAGGACAAGCCGGTGCTCAAAAATGTAAATTTAACAATTCCAAAAGGAGAAAATGCTGTAATAATAGGCCAATCAGGAATTGGAAAATCCGTATTGATCAAATGCATGGCAAGGCTTATTGCACCCGATTCAGGAAAAATTGAGATTTTTGGCAGGAACATACCCAACCTGGACGAAGAAGAACTAAATGCAGTAAGAAAAAGAATAGGCTTCCTGTTTCAGGGCAATGCCCTTTATGACAGTATGACTGTAAGAGAAAACCTGGAGTTTCCACTTGTACGGAACAAAATGGTTTCATCCAAAAAAGAACTGGAAGACAAGATTTTTGAAGCCCTTGACAATGTTGGGCTGAGGAAGACAGTGGATCTTCTGCCCAGTGAGCTTTCCGGAGGGATGCAAAAAAGGATTGGGCTGGCCAGAACCCTTATTCTAAAGCCGGAGATCATCCTTTACGACGAGCCAACTACGGGGCTGGATCCCATTACCTCCAAAGAAATAAGTAACCTGATTATCAAACTCCAGGAAAAGTATCATACCACTGCTATCATTATTACTCACGACATCAGTTGTGTAAGATTGACCGCAAACATCATCCATGTACTGAAAGACGGTATATTATATGCTTCGGGCAGATACAATGAGCTTAAAACAAGTGAAGATCCCTGGATATACAACTTTTTTAATTAAATTAGCTGAATCATGAAATTAACAATCGGAAAAAGCATTCGTCTCGGCTTCTTTATTATTGTCGGTATTGCCATATTCGTTTCGGCCATTTATGTCATTGGCAAACAAAGGAACCTATTTGGAAACACCTTTACAATAAGCGGTGTATTTAAGGATGTCAGCGGACTGAAAGTGGGGAACAACGTCCGTTATTCAGGAATTAACGTAGGCACCGTTTCAAACATCCAGCTGATCAATGATACGCTGGTAAAAGTACAGGTTACCCTGGAAAAAAAGGTTCACCAATTCATCCGTGAAGATTCAAAAATGGAAATCGGAACAGAAGGTGTCATGGGAAACAAGGTGGTTAGCATAACCCCGGGTACCTCCA
>CAYNPZ010000115.1:0-12113 GCA_964399175.1 uncultured Bacteroidales bacterium
GGTGGGGTTTACCAAGCTGGCGACAGTTATTTTCATCAACAAACTCAAAGAGTTCTTTCAGCCGCTGACTTAGGTATTGATTGGTAACCGCCGTAAAACCACTGGTACAATAGATGAAATGATTTTCATTGTATTTTGAACGCACCAAATGATGCATCAGTGGGAAATAAGCGAGTTCAATATCATCGTGATGGGGAGCGGTGTGCATAAAACGCTGTTCCATCGGGATGGATATGCCTCTCTGGATTTTTTCAATTATCCTGGAATGAACCGATTCAGCAAGTTTTCCAATTGATTTTCCGGTTAAGTTTTCAGCTACTTTCCAATCTTTATCCGAAGGCAGGGAACTCTGTTTGGTCTTTGAAAGACCCATTAAAGAAATATTATTCCTCAGAGCACCATCCTGAACCAATTTATCATAATAGGATTCGGAAAGCTCTTCTTCCTTGATAAGGGTAGAAATTGTTTTTTCAGATTTTTCAAGATTAACAGTGGCACTTTTGGTCAGATAAAATCTTGCATTTTGCAGACGCTGCAGGCTGGTGCCGGGATAAGCCTGCTGGGGTTCCGCTTCAACGGCATCTTTAACCACCTGCCCCTTGGTTTCTCCCGCAGCGATAATAACGGCAACGGTATCTGGATTATAGGTTATGGTCTTTAACCCCATGGTGACAACCGCTTTCTTCTTAACCGATTCGATACCTCCCAGGTCAGAAGCTGCAGCAGCCTGGGTTTCATAATTGATATCCGTCAGCCGGGTTGTGGAATAGAATGATGAACCCCTAACATTAAAGGCAATGTGGCCATCAGGACCAATACCGCCAAGGAAGAATCCGATACCCCCTTTCTCTCTGATCTTCTCTTCATATTCATCACAAAATTCATCAAAAATCTTGATGGCCTTTTGTTGCAGAACTTCCCGCTCAGATGTGGGCTTTCTAAAACGCAGCCCCAAATCAATGTTCCCATCAGGAAATACCTCATCCAGATTATTGTGATTATCCAGCAGCTTCTTCTGAGCATCACTGAAATGGTAGGAATTAATCTGATGGGTCTTTTGGGGATCCAATCCAAATTGCTTTATATAAAAATTGTTTACAAAATAATTGAAGGAACGTTCATGTTCAGGGTTTATCGGGAAAAATTCATCCAGTTGAAAAAAAGTAAGCGACCCCATATCGGGTTTCCATTTAGGATCGAAACCAATTTTTGAAAGCAGGCCATTATTGACCTCTTTATTCCAGTTTTCCAGATAATACTCAACCCATTTGATAAAAAATTCAGGAGTTTTACCTGTAGGCAACGCAATTATACCCCCGGGATTTTTGCTAACCCATTCCAGAAAACGGATGGCAGTTATCTGACCCAGTTCCACATAATTATCTACAGTAACCACAGGAATTTCCCTATATAGCTCATTATCCGGATACAAAATATCTTTTTCGATAAAATACTGTTCTGTGATGTTGGTGGTATCGTATTTCATATCATCTCAATTTTTACATCGTTGCTCATCCTAATACTTTTCTTATTATAACTGCATTTGCACCCACAGCAACGGAATAGTTGCCGTATTCCGAGAACATAATCTGCGGAATGTTATAGTCAATTTTAAGAAACTCCCTGTTTCTTTTTTTAAATTCTTCAATCAGCGGACCCAGAATCAGATCCTGTCCCATGGCAATATCACCTCCCAGAACGATCAGGTCGGGATTGATGAAACCGTTGATGAGCACAAGCTGATAGGCCAGGAACTGAATGATTGTATTCACCATTTCTGTTGCAACATGATCATCCTTTCTTGCCAGATCAAAAATATATGCCAGGGAAATATACCTTCCGGATTCGAGCCAATGCCTCAGTGGACTGCCTGAACTTTTCCGCTGCATGGCCCATTTCGCCGCATCGAAGAGGTCGGGAAGAGGATCAAATACTTCGCCCGCCGTTCCGGAAGCCCCAGGATACAATACACCATTAACAATGATGCCCAGCCCCAGATAATCAGAAATCTGATTATAGGTAATATAAACGATATTCGGCGGCAGGGTCGTCATTCTCCGGGAATACCATTTTATTCCCAGAGCACCAGCATTGGCATCATTAATGAGATACAGGGGTATGTTCACATGTTTTTCGAGGATCTCTTTCAGAGGAAGATCTCTCAAGTGAAGGTTGGAGGAATACTGTACAACCGATTCGGTATTGTCAATAAGCCCGGTAATGGCTATACCAGTACCCAGAATCTTATTATTATCCAGTTCATGTTTTTCTATCACCCCCCGCACATTATCAAGGATTGCACTGGTTACCCGATCGTTCTTCAGATAATCTTCATAGGGAATTTCCCGTTGCTCGATGAGTTTTCCGGCAAAATCGGTCAGTACATACCTGATTTTGTCTACCAGCACATCCATACCCAAAACATAACCGTAAGTCCCGTTGATTTTCCAAAGAACCGGAGGTTTGCCTCCTTTATTTGTAGATGCGCCGGTGCGGCTGTATTCTATCAAACCAGCCTTATTTAGTCTGCGAAGCACATAAACAACGGTGGAGGGCTGAAGTCCGGTAAGTCTGGATATCTGGGCACCCGACAACTCTCCATAATCCCGGATTAATCGTAAAGCCAGCTTATTGGTATCTTCCGATATTTTCAATGAGAGCTCGGGCATAGGTTTTGGTATGTTTATTCATTGAATGAATAAACAAAAATAGAAAAAATCAAATCCAAAAACAGATTTGAATAAAAATTTTTCCGCTTTTAATATAGGATGGTCGGGAAATGCCGAAAAGATGCCCTTTTGCAACGAAACCCCAATGAATGATGACAATTCAAATGAATATTATATTTTTGGGGCACCAACCTTCAAAACCAATTGTATGAAGCTAAAAAACATTCCGCTCTGGGTCAAGATCATCCTGGGAATGGTACTGGGTATACTTTGGGGATTAGCAGCAGTATTTTTTGGACTTAAAGAATTTACACTGGACTGGATCAAACCCTTCGGCACAATCTTTCTGGATCTGCTGAAACTCATCGCCGTGCCGCTGATTTTTGTATCCCTGGTAAAGGGTATATCAAGCCTTACCGACATCTCCAGGCTGTCCAGGATGGGGCTGAAAACCATCGGATTGTACCTGATCTCTACCCTCATTGCCACTACGCTGGGACTGGGACTGGTGAACACCATGGAACCGGGTGATACTTTCCCAAAAGAAAGACAGGCAGAATTACAGGAACGGTATGAAGTAGATATAGAGGAAAAGGAGCTTACCGCCCAACAGGTGCAGGAGCAATCGCCACTTCAATTTCTGGTTGATATGGTACCGGAAAACATTGTGAATGCAGCCTCGAATAACCGCAACATGCTACAGATCATCTTTTTTGCCATTCTTTTTGCAATAGCGATGGTCTTAATTCCCGAAGAACGGATCAAAACCGTCAAAGATTTTTTTGACGGCATCAATGAAGTGATACTGAAAATTATTGATTTCATAATGAAATTTGCACCCTACGGGGTATTTGCATTACTTGCGTCCCTGATTGTGGAATTTTCCGGGGAAGCCGACTTATTCGTTGCACTTGCCAAGTATGCAGGTACAGTAATTATCGGATTATTATTCATCATAATGATCGTGTATCCTTTTTTCATCCGGATATTGGCGGGCGTCAAATACAGAGACTTTTTCCGGGCCATTTTCCCGGCACAAATGTTTGCCTTCACCACCAGCAGTAGCGCGGCCACACTCCCGGTCACCCTGCGTCAAACACAGAACGAGCTGGGAGTTTCTAAAACCGTATCCAATTTTGTTCTTCCCATAGGGGTTACGATCAACATGGACGGTACCTCCTGTTATCAAGCCATAGCAGCAGTATTCATTGCTCAGGTTTTCGGGCTGGATCTTACTATCACGCAACAGGTGACCATTGTGCTTACAGCTACGCTTTCTTCTATAGGTACTCCAGGAGTTCCCGGAGGAAGCATCATCATGCTGGTGATTGTCCTTTCCAGCGTAGGATTGCCGGCAGCCGGGCTTGCGCTTATCCTTGGAATCGACAGGCCCCTTGATATGCTGAGAACGGTTGTCAATATCACCGGGGATTCGACTATTTCCACCATCGTCTCCAAGAGTGAGGGAGATCTGAATTATCCTGTAAAGAAAGAGCAGGCGGCTTAGGAAAAAATGATTGAATGCCCGACAGCAGGCGGGCCTGCCCGACGGAACGGAGTGAAGGTGGGATTGAATGCCCGCCCGCCGAAATGGAGTGGAGGCGGGATTGGACGATTGGATGCGAAGAGCGAAGAGCGGGCGGTCTCGAGTCTCGGGTTACTTTATAGCATTATTTTGTAGATGATATAGAGGTTATTGCAACCAGACGATTTTAATGATTGAATGCCTTCCCATAGCCAAACGGATTAAATGGAACTTTAAAAAGTCTGCAGGATGACTCATATCATCTTGATGAAGGCAGGGAACATGTGAAGAATTTAGATTCCCCCGCTTCAGCCAGCGGGGCAGGCGGTTTTCTCCCGATAGCCTTCGGGATCCGGCCGGAATGAAAGGATGACTGATACTTTCCTGCAAATACAATAGGATGACCACAGAATGACAACCGAATGACCATTAATAACTCTAAGCTCTTGGCTCTTTGCTCCAAGCCCCAAGCTCCAAGCTCTATGCTCTATGCTCTAAGCCCTGAGCCTACACAAGATCCGTGACCCGAAACTCCCTATTCACTGCTATATTCCAGCACCATTGCACTCCTACTGGGGAGATATACCTTTATATAATTGGTATGGCTGTCTCCATCCTTAAATTGGGTATGGAATTCCTGGTCAGGTTCGATGCGTTCAAAGCCGCTGTATTTTTCCCGGTCGCTATCGAGAATTAGGGTGTATTTCCCTTTCCTGGCCACAGGAATCATATAATCGGTAAAAGATTCGCCGGGATGAAAATTAAACAGGAAAAGATACCGGCCACGTGTGAAAGCCATCAGTTTATCGTTGTTGTGAAGGTATACCGCGGAAGGAGAAGAATTTGCCAGATCTTTTATATCCAGCGCCATCATATCTTTGTCGAACTCCGCAAGATCATGATAGATTAGTTCTTCATTATCCCGCAAACTCCATTGCCTTCTGCTGTATTTGTATGACCAGTTATTCCCTTCTCTGGGAAAGTCGACCCACTCCGGATGGCCGAATTCATTGCCCATAAAATTGAGGTATCCGCCATCTGCCGTTCCCAAAGTTGCCAGACGGGCGATTTTATGGAGGGCCACTGCTCTGTCAATAACAATGTTCTGGCGGTTGCGGTGCATATCGGTATACATCTCCTTATCGGCCAGTTCAAATATCAGGGTTTTACCACCTACCAAAGCCTGGTCATGGCACTCCACGTAACTCACCGTATGTTCTTCCGGCCGTTTGTCAGTCAATTCATGCCAGAGGTTATCCATATTCCAGTCTTCATCGCGCATATCCTTCAGCATCTTAAACCAGTAATCGCTGACGCCCATAGCCTGCCGGTAATCGAACCCGGTACCACCCTGTTCGGGGGAAAAAGCCAATCCTGGCATACCACTGATGTCTTCCGCAATAGTCACAGCGGATGGAGTGACATCATGAATGACCCTATTGGCAAGAGACAGATATACGTATGCATTGGTATCAACATACTGGTTGAAATAATCGTCATACGAAGTAAAAGTATATCCGATCCCGTGATGCAGATACAGCATACTTGTGATGCCGTCAAACCGGAAACCGTCCACCTTAAATTCATCCAGCCAGTACCGGCAATTGGAAAGCAGAAAGTGAAGCACCTGTATCTTTCCATAATCAAAACACTTTGAGTCCCAAGCTTCATGATAGCCCCGGCTACCGGCGTGAAAATACTGGTATTCGGTACCATCAAACCTGGACAATCCCTCTACTTCATTCTTAACGGAATGCGAATGAATAAGGTCCATAACCACAGCTACATTATTCCTGTGGGCTTCATCAATCAGGCGTTTTAATTCCTGGGGGGTGCCAAACCTGGAGGAAGGAGCGAAAAAATTGGCCACATGATAGCCGAAAGAACCGTAATACGGATGTTCCTGCACACCCATCAACTGAATGGTATTGTAACCCGCATCGACAATACGGGGTAATACATACTTACGGAAATCATTATAGGAAGCTATCCGTTCTTCTTCCGAGGACATTCCTACATGGGCCTCGTAGATCTTAAGAAAAGGATGCCGTATGTTTGTTCCGGGATATTGCCATTCGTATTTGCTGGTCCATACCTGTGCATTGAATATCTTGGTATGCTCATCCTGAACGACTCTTCGGGCATAAGCCGGTATGCGGTCGCCTTTTCCGCCATCCCAGAACATCTTTAGCCGGTAAAGATCCTGATCATGAATTTTATTTTTGTCAATGCGCAATTCCCAGTCACCGTTGTCATTAATCCTTTTTAGCCGGTATTCTTCCAGGCATTCCCAGCCGGAAAAATCGCCAATCAGATAAATCATTGTGGCATTCGGAGCCCATTCTCTGAATACCCAGTTATTTTCAATAAAATGCAATCCGTAATACTCATGGGCTGAGGCAAAATTTTTTAAAGCCGTCTTGCCGCCGGTAAGCCATTGCTCTGTATCGGCAATCTTCTGCTTCCTTTTCCGGATTTCTCCAAAATATGGTTCCAGATAAGGATCGTCCGTTAAATGGATATTTTTATTCAAAACGATATACTTTTTAAGTTTACAATATGATGTTAAGGGTCAAACCACCAGAGGCCGGTGCAACATTTTTTCATAAAGCCTGATATAATTCTTTGCGGTCTCTTCCAGGTTGAATCTTTCCCTTCCTTCTTTCATAATCCGGGAAAGTTGCTGTTCTTTAACCTCCTCAGGCATGGAATAGAATTGCATGGCCTGGTTAATGGCCCATTCGAGGCCCGGGCCGTCATATACATCAAACAAAAAACCGTTGCCTGTATTTTTTCTGGTATTTAGATGCTCCACTGTATCATGTATGCCACCGGTATTAAATGCAACAGGCAAACTTCCAAAGATACTTCCTATCATCTGGGGCAATCCACAGGGTTCGAATTTAGATGGCATTAAAACAAAATCGCTGGCTGCGTAAGCCAAATGAGAAAGTTCCTCATTAAAATCGCAAACGGAAACCCTTTCATAGAAATTATGGAAGTGTACTATTTCTCTGAATACTTGCTGATAACTTCCATTTGCGACGAAAACGATCTGCAGATGGCTATCCCAGTGGGAAGCGATCACTTTGTAAAGTATATGAGCCAGAAGGTCGCATCCTTTTTGAATGGGATCAAGTCTTGACGGCCAAAACAATAAAGGAGCATTTTCATCCTCTATCAATCCCAGTTTTCTCTGCAAGTCCAGTTTGTTCTTTTTTTTCCATTTCAAGGGTTGTTCCCAGCTATAATTATAAATGACATTGGGATTGGTTTCGGGATCACAGATTCTATCCGGAGCATTGATTATTCCATATGCACAACCCGCATCCATTTTATTGGATATCTCTCCGCGGATCTGCTCCGGTATAAAACCATGCTGTCCTTCGGTTATTTCTCTCAGAAAAGTCGGGCTTACCGTATTGATAAAGTGGGACGCAAAAATCCCACTGGAAAGCAGATCCACAGGATTGTGTTCTCTGCTTTCTTCGTAACTGGCCGGGGGCCATTGAAAAAACAAGTACTGCCAGAACTCGGCAGCATCAATCCCTCGGTCTTCTATCTGAGAAAGGAAATATTTTTGCGTATGAATATTGTGTATGGTGAACAAGCACGGGATCCCCCTGCGCCGGGCCATGGCAGGTATTAGACTGGTCATCCAGTCATTGCAGTGAATCAGATCGGGTTTCACAGTTGGAATGATGTTGTTGATCACCTCCCGCTGAAAAGCAAGTGAGATATTAGCCGCTTCGGCACCATAACCACTATAGATGGAATCACGGTAGTAGAATATCCTATCCTCGGCAAGATGTATACGAGAATCGGGAAATTTTTCCTGGAATATCCTTAACTCCTCGCTGATAAACTGGCCTATGTCGATATTAAACATTCGTCTGTAATGGGGAAGTGCCACATGAATATCCGATCCCAAATCGTATAGTTCAGACACCAGTGAAGCAGAAACATCTGCCATACCTCCTGCCTTGGCAGTCAAAACATTGGCCATATTACCCATACCTTTGGGTAAATAGGTTATTTCAGGGGTAATGATCAGGATTCTCGGATTTTTTTGGTTTTTCTTCTCCTTATATTTCTCTTTTACAGTTGTTTTGATATCTGATTTCATGGTATGAAATTAAAGGTGCGGTTCACTAAAAATTATATAAAACTAAAACAAGGACAAGTTATTAAATTTTTACGAAAATGCAGAATTTTAAAATATTTAAAATGTTTGAGCCAGATAAATTTATAAGGTTGCCTAAAAAAACCACGGGAGCTCACTCTGATGAATATTATCTGGGAGGCTCGCTAAAAAAAGACCACCTGTAAGCAATTTTTCCTTTAACATGGTAGCTTTTCAAACCAGCCGCTTCACCGTTTTATATTTTTTGAGGTGATGGTAAGGTTATGTAAACGTTGCATACGCATTTCGGTAGTGGCAATAATATCTGCACAGGCTTTCAGTTCACGGCTGATATCCTCGTCTTTGCCATCGGAAACCTTATAAGCCAATTCATGTTCCAGTGAGGCCCAAAAATCCATAGCAATGGTTCGTAATTGAATTTCAACCTTCACATGTTCATTCTCATTTGATAAAAACACCGGAATTGTAACAATACGATGGAGACAGCGGTAGCCATTTTGTTTAGGATTTTTAATATAGTCAGAGGCCCGGATAATTGCTATATCATCTTGAGCAGTTAAAAGATCGGCTATCAAATAAATATCGTCAATATAAGAACATATAACATGAACGCCCGCTATATCAGAAAGATTTTCGCGGGCAGACTTCACACTAAGCTCATAGCCTCTTTTTCGTAATTTATTTATAAGTTCCGCCTATAAAAAGGGTTACATAAACAGATAAAAGGTTCACAGCTCTGCCCAGGTGATCATACCAGGCATGGTATCTTTCCAACTCTTATCCCTGGGCACGGCCCTTACGGTAAATCCATATCTACCGGCATGGATACAGTCAATTACACTGGAATATTTAAAATACCCCTCACCCTGTGTTTCCTCAATCTTCATCCGGATGGTATAAGATTCTTCCAGGGTGTTCATTGGACCAACAGGGCCGTAAAATACTTGTAAATCCACAAAATCCGGGGAGATGTCATTTAAAAATACGGTGGCAGTGACAGTAAACTGCTCTCCTACCCTCAGGGAGCTTAAATCCCGGTCGGTGTTGAGTTCAGTAATCTGAATATTATCCCATACTTCAAGAATCTCGGCATGAAGCTTGGCGCTTTTTTTACATTGATCCAAGTTATTGGAAATCAAATTGTCATAATTTTCCAGGGCCGGTTTATATGTATACTCCTGATATTCTTTAACCATCCTGTGGCTGGAAAAACTGGAAAGCACCGTTTTAATGGACTCCTTCATCATATTGGTCCATTCTTCCGGTATATTGCCGTTTTTATTCTTGTAATACAAAGGAATGATTTCATTCTCCAGGGTGTTATACAGGTGTTGTACCTCAATATGATCCTGATATTCCTGATCTTTATGGATCTCCCCATTTCCGATGGGCCATCCGTTTTTCCCGTTGTATGCTTCTGCCCACCATCCATCGAGGACGCTGAAATTAATAGCACCATTCAGAGCTGCCTTCATACCTGAAGTTCCGCTTGCCTCACGGGGTCGTCTTGGAGTGTTAAGCCAGACATCAACCCCTTGTACCAACCTCTCCGCAACGAACATATCATAATCTTCGAGAAAAACAATCCGGCGTCTTAGCCCAGGATCCTTTGTCAGTTCATATACCTCCTGGATAAGCTGTTTTCCTCGTTCATCCTGAGGATGTGCCTTACCGGCAAATATGATCTGAACCGGATGATCTTTGTCGAGAAGCAGCCTTTTCAGCCGCTCCATATCTTTCAGTATCAGATTAGCCCTCTTATAGGTAGCAAAGCGCCGTGCAAAGCCAATGGTCAACACCTTATGATCAAGAACATTCTCTGCCTGTTCAATTTCATAGGCTGGTGCGTCTTTCATTTCAAGGGAATGCTGAAGCCTCCTTCTCACTGTTGCGATAAGCCGGGAACCGGCAATTTGATGAGCATGCCATAATTCTTCCGGTAGTATTCCATCAATTGCCTTACTCTCTCCACCGTTAAAATCTGTCTTCTCCCAGCCAGCGCCGATGTATCTTTCCAAAAGCAGAGAAATATCTTCCGTTACCCAGGTTTGCAAATGCACCCCATTGGTTATATGATGAATGGGAATTTCTTCTTTGAAATGTTTCGGCCACAAATGATTCCACATATCCCTGGAAACGCGTCCATGGAGTTCACTCACCCCATTGGTAAAGAACGAGGTACGCAATGCCAGAACAGTCATTGAAAGTTCGGTTTTGCTGTTGTCTCTCTCTTCTTTGACCGGAAGCTGAGCCAATGAGAATATATTTTCCATATCGATCTCATAATGGCTCATAACAGCCTCTAAATGTGGTTTAAGCAGATCAAGCCTGAAAGATTCATGACCTGCGGGTACAGGTGTATGGGTAGTGAACACCTTGGTTTGAGGGAGCACCTCAAGGGCTTCATCGAAGGACACTTTATGGTTGACCATAAAATGGTTCAACCGCGCCAGGTTAAGAAAAGCAGCATGACCCTCATTGATATGGCATACTTTGGGTTCATATCCCATTTGAAGCAGGGCATCAAAACCCCCTACTCCCAAAAGCAGCTCCTGGCGAAGCCGCATCTCACGATCGCCACCATACAATCTTGAGGTGATGTCCCGGTGCTTACGCTGGTTATCCGGAAGATTGGAATCCAAAAGATACAACAAAGTCCTGCCCACCTTTACTTTCCAGACAACAGCTTTGGCCACACCATCCGGCAGGGTTAATTCTATAGTAAGATCTTCACCGTTGACATTTCTGACCTTTTCGAAAGGCATATATTGTAACCTGTTGGCGGGATAAGTTTCCTCCTGCCAGCCATCATTGTCGAGGTGCTGCCGGAGATATCCGTCACGATAAAAAAGACCTACACCAACCAGATGAAGATCCATATCGGATGCAGCTTTCAGATGATCGCCGGCCAAAATACCGAGACCCCCTGAATAGATCCGGATGCTTTCATGTAAGCCATATTCCAGCGAAAAATAAGCAATACTGTCCCTGGGAATGGTATCTTCGGAAAATTTTTCAACAGATTCATAAAATTGTTGCTTTACATCAGCCATATGGCTGAGAAATCCTTCATCTTCCGATAATTCCTGCATCCTTTCCTGGGAAACATGAAAAAGCAATTCAATTGGATTCCGGTCATATCGATACCAGAGGGAAGGATCTATCCGCCTGAAAAGGTTCTGGGCACTTGAATTCCATGTCCACCAGAGATTCCTTGATAATCTTTCAAGAAATTGTATATTTTCCGGTATGGTAGGAGCTATATTGAAAATTTTTAACTTATTCATAATCTTAATTTCTATAATGTATAAAGGCACCAATCGATTGACATCAGCCATACTTTTATGTGAAAAGACATACAAATGTAAGGCCGTATCATACTTTTTACATAAAAAATAAAGACAAAATATTAACAAAATATACCCCCAAACCAAACAATGGGTTTCAGCAAAAAAGATGATAAATTCCCATAAATATTCCCTGTTTCTTTTTCAGAAAAATAAAAAACCCTGATCCTTACAGCCGGGAAATTCCCTCTACGATAGAAAAGACTAATCCTATGTCATCTGACAAAAAAATAAGCGGGAAGGTAAAGTTTATGAATGCGCAATGGCATGCGGGAAGGATCCAGGCCCGCCTGCACTATGCTTCGGCGGAGCAGGCCCGCCTGCAAGCTTCGGCGGGCAGGCAATCCCGCATTAGATAAACCGGCATTTTGCGAAAGAATTGAAGCAAAAAGCCAGGTTTTTCAATACCGCCAGAATGATTTGTAAAT
>CAYNPZ010000116.1:0-9520 GCA_964399175.1 uncultured Bacteroidales bacterium
GACCGTGAGTTGGTAAAATGCAGTTGAAAGACATGGCCGCCGGTGTGTATATCAAAACCAAGAGATAGATTATTGACATTGTCAAATGATTTGTCGCTGTCGAAAGGAGGCAGCACATAAAAATATTCGGCATTAAACCGCACCCATTTGGTCAGTCTGAGACTTCCCCCCATGCCGAGAGAATAGATGTCATTGGGGACCTGAGGATTTTCCACCAGGTTTCTGTGAATAAAGGTTGGGGTGATCTGAAGGGACAGATCCTCATTAAATTTCCTGGCGATGGGCAATTGGTGGGTGTAGGACATTCTGCCGGCAAAATCATCCTCTTTTTGAGGATTGCTCCATTCAATGGTATTAACAGAAATGCTTGAATGGAGGGAGATGGATACAGGCATGTTTTTCTTTCCCGTTGATTGCCTGGTAATGGCATATTTTTGAAAACCGTGATAGGTTTTTAGTTCCGTTGTACGTCCTAAACCAACCATGAATTTATCCGAGATGCCATATTCCAAAGACAGATACATGTTGGCCCCGTCAAGGCCCCATAAGCTACGCCATCCCTGGCTAAGCTGATTAAACCGGTGGGAGATCCTGAAATGAAGTTGGTTATCCCCTACTTGTTCGATGGAATGCCCGTTGACTATTCTGGAAGATTTGAAGGTAGCCTCTACATATTCGGTTTCCTTATCAACCATGGTATCCAGACGGCTCATAATGTCTTCCTGTGCTTTCAAGGAGAAACCGGAAAGCAAAAGGATTAAAAATGTTGCTATGGATGGTATAATTTTCTTCATAGTTAATTGTAATACAGTATTCATAGATTAATTGTTTAGAGCGCCTTCTTCAACCCAGATCCTGATTTTTGCAATGGTACATTCGTCCAGCTTGGGCTGCCCTTTTGGCATATTTGAATATCCATCAGCATGCTGCACTGCCTTCAACACCCTGTTTGCTTTTTCCTGCACTGCCTGGTAATTGTCCAGGACAATATTGCCGCCTACCGATGCTGCATCCTCTTCATTGTGGCAGGCATAGCAATTGTTCTCCAGGATGGGTTGTATGGTATTGCTATAAGTTACATCGTTTGTATCACATGGCATTTGAGAATCCATGTATTTTTCCACCTCATTGTCGTATGTACAATGAGTCAGCAATAAAGGTATGCTTAGCAGGGAAATAAAGATCCATAGAACAGCTTTAATGTTTTTCATAAAGAAAGAATTAGAAAAATTTAAGATTCAAAGGTCCTAATTAATATAACACAAGGCAACTTTTTTTTCAAATTTTTCAGAGTTCTAATTGGCCTGTCAACATTCAATCCCCGTAATTTACTGCATAATTGACTGTTGTTTATATTCAGTTTAAATAGAAGAGCTGAAGAAATGCTGTAATCGCTATTCAATTTCAGAACTCAATATTTTCTTATCCTCCCACATATCCTGTTCCCATCTTTTTCTCTTCCCGTCTTCTAGTTTTCGCGTTCTTTCGTGCTGTCGTTCTTTCGTGCCGTCATACTATCGTGCCATCACATCTTTATCTCCGAGACGTAAGCCTTGCTTTTCTACTGCTGTAAATGGATCTATATCGCTGCCTTTTCATCTCGTCTTCCCGTTATCTTATTGACTCAACAAGACTTGTCAAACAACCTAATGACAAAAAATGACAATAAATGACCACCAATGACGTAATGACCATCAGTAATCATAAATGAATATTTTTCCATATGCATCCCATTGATTCACTGATTCCTTGGCAACTGCTTATTGCCAACTGCCAACTTTTTTCCCAAACTCCAGTCAAATTTGGGTCTAACTCTTCAGCCTTATTTTTCGTATAAAAGCAATAAAAACCGACAATTAAAGCAGAATGCAATGAAAACAAAAACCTTACCGGTGGTTTTAGTGGGTGTGCTGTTGTTCTTTGGAGCATGCGAGGATGAAAAGGTGGATCATCCCCGTCTGGCGCTGAAATTTGAAGCAGTAAAACAGGCCGACACATTGAAGTCAGCCGGAAAAATGGTGTTCAAGACTGCCCGGATGGGAATTAAGGATATAACCATCCGGGGCGATGAAGCAGATGGATATTTTAAGGGCCCTTACAAGCTGGATCTGCTTGACGGGACCATTCTGAGAGACCTGGCCGATGTAAGGAAAGGTGTCTACACCGACTTACAGGCTGAAGTAGCACCGGTCACAGAAAACCATTATTCTGTATATATTGAAGCCAGATATACCAATCCTGCCGGTAAAACCCTGCCGTTTGTCTACCATACAGACGGGACCCTTAACCTTGAGGTGAATAACAAGCATGGTATAAAAGTAAAAAATAACGATATTCTTGAGCTGACTGTTGGTATTAACCTGAGCGGACTGTTCAAAAGTGTGGATCTCCATGCTGCAGCCGCGAATGATTCGGGTACGGTGATTATCAATGAGAGGCATAATGCATCGATGGCCAAAAAACTCGGCAGGCAACTGGGGAATCACGCGCAGCTTAATAAAGGGAAGGATTAGTAGACAGTTTTCAGTAAGCAATTTAGAATAACGGAGGCTTAAAGGACAATGAAATAGTCATTTGTGGTCATTAGATTGTTTGACAGGAGTTTAACAAAGAGTTTGAGAGTTTGATGTTGGAATGGCTAAAGGGGACAGTAGAATATGATTGTCATTAATGGTCATTGGTTGTATTCGCAGATAAACCTTTTTCCGCAGTCCATTCAATCATCCAATCATTCAATCATTCTCTTCGCCTTAGCCTCAATCGACAATGTAACCATTTAACAGTTTAACAATGGAACTTCTTAACCTCAAACCTCAAACATTAAACATTCTTGCTCTCCGCTCTTAGCTCTAAGCACTTTGCCCTATGGTCTTAGCTCTAGGCCTTGGGCTCCGCGCTTTCAAGTGAATTGAATTTTATGATAAACTCACGCTAGATGTCTGAATAATCTGTGGGATACATCATGTACCTGGTGATGTTTGAAACAGTATTCTGATACTTCTCAATCTTCTTCATTTTCTGCCATTCAGGATGATTCCCGAAAGCATCCCAGTGTTCCTCCCGGGAGGTGGTGTCACTGAAAGTAGTCATATACATCAGGTGTGGCATATGGGCACTGGAAAGCGCCTTTGAAAAAAATACCGGTTGAAATCCCAGTTTTTCAAATAGTTCGGCTTCCCCTTCATTGAACATCTCCACTTTCCTCCGGTGTAGCAGCTCGGTGGCACTTTCATAGCTTCTCAGTTCGTAAACCCTGGAAGTATTAGGAGAGCTGTGATCGGGCACACTGAGATGGGGCTTTGAAGTGAAGGCTCTGAGTAGGAAGCTTTCGATCCTTTCATAAGGGGGTGCATCATGGGGAGCTTCAATATATTCTTTACCCGCCTTCTGATAGGCTTCATCCTGTTCAAGCTTCTTGTCCAGCGTTTCAAATTCTTCCAAAGAAGAAAAGGGGATCAGTACCATGATATAATTCTGTTCCCCTTCGTTTACTTCCCGGGGCTTAAATACACCAACCTTCGGGATGCCTGCCCTTTCAAGGGCGGGGAGGTAAGCATTTTCCAGGTATTGATCCATTAGCGATTCCTGATCAGTATTGCTGAGCCGGTACATTTTAAGCTGGTAATAGTCCCTGGTTTCCTGGGTATCACATGCGGCGAACTGGAGTAAAACAGAGGCCAGTAAAAGGAAGACGATTTTTTTCATTTCTTATGGTTTTGATATGGCCAAAAGTAATAAATATTTTAAAAAATGAAGCAAAAAACCAAGGATTTTCAATAGCGACAGAATTATTTGAGAATAATTTGGGTTATATCTCTTTCTGCCATGGCTATTTATTCCAGGTATTTTTTATACACCTTCCTGTAAAAATCCATATCCACTCCTCCTTCCCGCATCAGACTTTCATCTTTCAATATCTCCTCCTTTTTCCCACTGGCCCTGATTTCCCCCCTTACCATAACGGCAAGCCGATCGCAGCATGAAATAAGCGGAAGCAGTGACTGCGATACAATGACCAGGGTTGCATCGAGCTTCCCGATTATATCCAGAAGTTGAACAACCATCACAGAATCCAGGCTTGAGAAAGGCTCATCGAATGCTATCACGTCGGGACTGGTTGCCAAAACCGTTGCTAGGGCAACGCGCTTTCTTTCGCCAAGAGAAAGATGATGGGAATCAGCATTTTCAAATCCTTCAAGGTTCATAGCCTTAAGGGCATGGTTTACCCTATCGCCTGCCTCCTGGCGGTTGTAGCCAAAATTCAGTGGACCAAATGCAACATCCTCTGCTACCGTAGGGTTGAACAACTGGTCGTCCGGGTTTTGAAATACAAGTCCCATCTTTTTCCGGATAACAGGCAACGATTTTTTTTCAACTTTTGTGTCGCCTATCTTTATCATGCCTTCACCTGCAATGATTCCGTTAAGATGCAGCAGAAGGGTTGATTTTCCGGCGCCGGAAGGCCCAATGATGCCTAACTTCTCTCCCCGGGCGACGTCAAGCGATATATCCTTAAGTACCGGATTGCCGGTAGTATATGAAAAGCTAAGGTGCTCTATTTTTATTCCGCTCGGCATATTATCAGTTTAAAAATTGGTCGATCAACGGTTGGTTTATCATCCGAAACACAAAAAGCAGCAAAACGAAAAATCCGGTCATCAGAACATCCCTGGTCCGTAGCTTTGGCTTGTTCATATCAGGGAACTCTCCGGAAAATCCCCTGGAAAGCATCGAATTATAGACTGTCTGAGAACGATCCAGGCTTCTGATGAAGATCATTGCAGCCTGGTTGCCATAAACCCGGAAACGGTTTATCCTTATTTTTCCGGGTGTCCTGCTGTCTCTTGCCCTGGTAGTTCTCAGCAGCTCATCATGAAGTATGAACACATACCTGTACATAAGTGCGGATATAACTCCGAGCAAGCGTGGCATGCCAAGCATTCTCAGACCTGCCAGAAGGCGGTGAAACCGGCCGGTTGAAGTAAGTAATATCAGCAGCAAAAGGGCAAAAAAGGCCTTCAGGAAAATGGTCAGTCCGGTCCTGACCCCTTCTGTTAAAAGTTGTCCCGTCACCACCGCATCTGTGCCTGTTAATGAAAGCGGATATGACACTGCAGCGATGATAATGAATGGTGACACTACAAGGCACCGTTTAAGAATGTACCCGGGTGGTATTTTGCTTATTGCCGCCACCCAAAAAATGATGACTCCGTAAAATGCAAAGGGCAAAAGGTTTCCGTGTGGCTCGGACACAATAATCACTATCGCGGAAAAAGCCGCGATTAGCCTGGCCCTTGGATCAATCCTGTGGACAGGGGAATCCAGATCGCTGTATTTATCTATAAATGAATGCTTCAATCACCAATGCTTTATTCAGTTTTTTCGGCAGACTGCTTCGCCCGCACACCGTAATATATTCCGGTTATACCGAAAATAAGAGCCAGCCCGAATATGACTTTGTAAAATAACGGTATGCCGGCAGAAGAAACTGTTTCTTCTTCCACAGCTGGCGCAGCAGCGGTATCGTCCCCCTCATCTTCCGGGGATTCCTCCTCTGCGGTAATTCCTTTTATAAAATTTTCATCAATGCTGATGTTTGCCTGGTGCCTGTGACCTTGTTCGTCATCAATCTCAAAAACCCAGTCACCGGCAACGGAAGGAACAAAGGCAAAAAAGCCCCGTTTGTCGGTCCGCCCCCTCTGGTAAGGCTGATCTTCTCCGGGAGCATAAATATTAACGCTGGCATTTGCCAACGGAGATGTCTGTGAAAAAAATGCCTTCACTGATACTACAGGAGCATGTTTTGTAATCTCGAATTGGATTGAATGTGCGGAAGCAGACGGCCCCAGCACAAACAACGCAACAATTACCATTAGTATTGATCTTACCATAATTTTATTATTGTTAAACTTATTTTCAATTGTATTCGTACGCTCCGTTCTGCCATACCTGAATAACCGAAACCGGTCAATTAAACCAGGGATAAATCTGTTAATCCAGAATTTGCGGCCTGACCCTTCTGAAAAAACCGGCTGCTGACAGGGTGATTACTCCTTCAAAAATTGCGAACAGCAAATATACACCCATAAGATAGATTATCCTGCTACCATAACCCGAAAGTTGGAATTCCGCCACCATAAGAAGCATAGGTACAACTATGCCGAGCATACCTGCTAAAAAAGCTCTGATACTTTCATTGAGTGCCTTGATTCGCCATACAAGCCAGGCAAAAAAGGCTCCCGCTCCCATATTTAAAGAATTTACCCCTAATGTAATTAAACCGCCATGTTGAATAATCAGGCTTTGGAATAGAAGAGCGGCAAAAATTGCCGGGAAAGCCCGCCTCCCAAGTATTATCGCGGCAACCCCGAACAAACCAAGATGAACTGATGTTCCAGCTATCGGAAAATGAATCAAGGATGCCACAAAAAGTGCAGCAGCGGTCATACCCATCTTGGGTACATCCTCATGTGGTGTTTTTCGTCCCGCGATCCATACCAGCCCGATTGCAGCTACATTAGCAGCGATACAGATGTTGGTGTCAATTATGCCGTCTGAGATATGCATGAAATATCTATTAAGACTCAAAGGTAGGCAATTAATAATTCATTACAAGGAATTCAGTGCCTCTATTTATTATAAAAATCAGATGCAGCCATGCCGCTTGCTTTTTCAATTAAAATGCCTAGTAATTGGGCCCCTTCATTAGAATAGGCAAATTTATTCCCTGGTTCACTATCCGGTTGTTGTTTCAAAGCAAATTTGTTGACATCATCGGCAGCAAGTATAGATTCTCCGGGGTCTTTAATTCTTCGTAAGCCAGAACTCATATTGAGTAAATGTTTGATAGTAATATCCTTCTTGCAGCCGGCTTCCCACTCCGGAACATATTTGCAGTAAAGCTCCGTTTCACTTTTAATATAGCCTTTGTCTTTAAGAATACCAACAGCAATACCTGTCCATGATTTCACCATAGAAGCGGTGTTGAAATGGGTCGAATCGCATTATACAATTACGCGGGGCACCGGGATATCATTTTAATATTTTATCATCTTTCTTGTTTACTTAACGTTTTTTTGTTATCAGGGTTTGAGCATGTCCAGATTACCAACCATTTCCAACCCTGCATTTTTTCCGGTACCCTCGAAAAGGATCTCCCCGGAAAGGGAAATAACTTTAATATCAATTTCTGCATCAATACTTTCATGGATCACACGGCCCATCTTGCCCAGCATCGGGGCTTTTAAAGGGCCATTGCTGTTGTTTTGTCCTTCCAGCAGGAGTCGGTGCTTTTTTCCCTGTATTTCTATCCTTACTTTGTTTTTCTCGTTTTCCAGTTTTATCAGGCGTGAGCCTGTATAAGTGGCAAAAGTGATCACCTTGTTTTTATTGAGAAAAAAACCGAGAAAACCGGTGAAAGTTTTCCCTATCCAGGGGATGCGTGCAACTGAAAGCATGAAAGATGTATTGGCTGTATTAAAATGATTGGTTTGAATCCAGATCCATGCCGAGGGCATGGATGACCCCCAGTCTTTTTCAATATATCCGGTACCGTCATGAAAGTTCAAATTTGTAGCATTGTGATTCAAACTACCTATAATTTCATGATGCAGACTCACTACCCCATGATAACATTCCATGAAAGGGGCATATCGATACCATCCCATAATACCCGGTCTCTGTAAGGTTGCCGGGTATCCCACAATATTCTTAAATTCGATATTACCCTTGAATGTTTGTCCGTTTTGATCAATATCAAGATACAAACCTCTATCTGAAAAAGTATTTTGATCAATTTTGATGGTAAAAGAAGTGGAAGAAAAAGAGAAAGACTCCAGTGGATATCTAAAATACAAGGTATCTCCAGTTTTACCGTTGATAACCTGTATAAAAGCATGTGTATCTTCTCCATTCAAGGAAACGCCGGGTATGAAGGACCAACAGTACTTCCCATTGGCACTTACGTTTTTAAAATACCATCCTTCAAAATAGTTATTTTTCTTTCTGTTTCCCTGAAACCAATGAGGCCTCCAGATTTTTTGGAAATCATAAACCGGACTTTTAAGAAAAGAACCTGCACCTGTGAGAGAGTAGAATTTCTCGTATTCTTTGTGAGCATTTAGATTTCGCATCTGCATTATTTTTTGTTAATGACGTGTAAAACAATGCATCACACCCGCCTGAATGACCTTGTCCGGCCGGACGGGCTCATGCTCCTAAATTCTTCCCGCATAGAGCATTGCAGCCTGTTGAGATGTGTGCCTTTATTTGTCATATTGATGTCTGCAGCTGTATATATAAATGTGCTTATCTTTGAACTTAATAAATGTACTGTTTCCATTATTGAATTATACTCATCTAATGAAATCATTACAGTTCCTTTACCACTTTTTCTTTAAATTATTAGAGTCTCGTTTTTATCTTCTGCAACATTCAGGAACTTTTTTTGTTTAAGTCGAAACTCTGAATAATTCGTTGCAACCATAATCAAACCCCCATGTTATTATTTAAGTACAAATTTACATTTTTTTGATGATTCTCAGGTTTATTTAGTGACTGTATTAATTAAGGAGTATATTTTAATTGTTTAATTTTATCCCTTTGAAACTATCGAATCCATTAAATCGAATGCGGGAATTTACACGGGGGTTGCCGTTGGCAGTTGAATGGAAACAAAAATAGGTGAAAAGATTACTATGATACTTCAGAAGACACTAATTATCAGGAAAATTATTCATATTTCATTAGGTCTGACTATATTGATAATTAGTTTTGTTCTGGAAAGGAATGTTTTGTTGTACCTGATTGTAGCCGGAACAATATTCTCTTTTTTGACTTTCAATCATAAAAAGTTTCATCTCTTACATAAGACTGAAAACAAGAGTCTGGGCACCCTTTATTACCCCATTGGTATATTATCATCTTATATGATTTTGTATCATCTGCCCGTATATTATTTTCAGTCATCTCTGCTGCTGCTTTCCCTGTCAGATACATTGGCAAATTTAGCCGGTCAGATACAGAAGAGCAATGGTTGGTTTCGGGCTTTCCATGACAGAAAGAGCGTCTACGGAATTATTGCGTACATCCTGTCTGCCATTTTGATTCTATATCTTATCTTACCCGATTTTTTGAGTTTAGATATCCCATACATCCTTTTTGCTTTGCTATGGGCAGTTATTCTTGAAACAGCATCCATCCGGGGTTCTGATAATCTCAGTATTCCGGCCGGGCTTGCCTTGTTTTTCTTTCTGACGTATCATTATGAACTTAATTATCTTTATTTGTCCATAATTCTTATTGCTTTGGTGCCAGCGGGCCTTTTATTATTTAAATTCAATGTTCTGACACGCCGGGGAAGCTTTGTTGCCTATTTACTGGGGTTTTATTTAGCAGGTATTGCGGGTTGGCCATGGTTGATATCCGTTTTGCTCTTCTTTTTAAGCTCTGCAGCTTTTACGAAATTACAGCATGCAATAAAAGGCGTTGGATATCAATCCAAGGCGCGCAATGCCTGGCA
>CAYNPZ010000116.1:9530-12038 GCA_964399175.1 uncultured Bacteroidales bacterium
TATACTTTTCTTTATCGCTTTCGTGGCTGCAGTAACAGCTGATACCTGGGCCAGTGAAATTGGACCGCTGCTTAATAAAAGATGCTTTTCCCTGTCGACAATGAGAACCGTACCGGCTGGCACAAATGGGGGCATCTCTTTTTTTGGCAGTGTGGCCGCATTGAGTGGTGCAACCATTATCTCTTCCATGGCATACTACGTCTTTTTTGGTTCCTGGCAATGGGATATTATAGCAATCCTCAGCGCCTCTGCCTTTTTAGCCTGCTTTGTGGATTCCCTGCTTGGCGCATTTGCTGAAGATAAACTGCTTCGCTTGAATTATTTTAAGAAAAGAAAAACATCAGAATCCATTACTCCCAATGATTTGATAAATATGGCCGGTTCTTTTTCAGCTTTTGTTTTTTACCTTTTACTATCACGGATTTTTTAGCAGGCATCCATCAGGTTCAGCACTTACAAGAATATGTATATCACAAAGCCAATGATAAGTAATAGGGAAAAGACCAGGTGTATAAGCACTGTTAGTTTGGCTCCCTTTTTCAGGATGTTGGGATTGTCATGATTTTTGTAAATAATACTTGCCGTTTTAGGAAAAATAAAAATGTAAGGGATAAGTGCAAGAAGAAAAAGCCATGAATGACCGGGGAAGAAGATGAACAATAGAATCACATTCACCATTATTCCTGATTGTACAAGAAAATATATTACCGATGTAAATCTGGTACCCCTGCGTGATGCTACACCGTGTTTGCCTCCTGCACGATCTGCTTCCAGATCAATCATCTGGCCTGCCAGTAAAATGGATGAAGTGCTCAGCCCGGTAGCAGGCATCAATAGCCAGACTAAAGGATGCAATCCAAGGTTTTGACTAACTACGGCTATCAATATAGCCATTGGACCAAAAGCGAACCAGACAGATATTTCGCCCCAACCCCTGTAGGACAGCTTAATGGGTGGTGCCGTATAGTATTTGCTGAAAAAAGCTGACAGCAAATAGAGGCCCCAGAGATAGGGCCATAAGGTTTTATCTATAAGCTGCATAAGCGCTATTGTTCCAACAAAAGCAATGATCAATCCGCTGCGGGCCAAAAGAAACATCCTGCCCATTAGTTCAGGGTTATCGAGTAAAACACCTGAACCTCCGCTGGATTCATTGCGATGCACATTCACCTTATCTGTTCCCTGCCTGGTATCAAAAATATCGTTATACACATTGGTAGCCACATGCAAACCAATACCGACAATCAACACAATTAGAAAATTGAGTACCTCCAGTTTACCGTTCAGATGAACAGCCAGTAGTGTTCCTAATATTATGGGAGCAATGATGGAGCTCAAAAAATGTACCCTGATCATTTTACCAATTCCCGGGCTCTCTTTCATAAGCTGGTTCCTTTTTAAATGATTTTTTATTCTATAAATTTAGCTAAAAACGACACACTAAAGTGCTACAATTTTAATAAATCGTAGTCATAGGTCATAAGTTCTTTTATCTAAAGGAATTTGAATTACTTTATCAATGTTTTCAAGAATTCTATCCAACGCTAAATGAAAATCATCTTTTTCGGGTGGATTTCCAAAAAACATATCAATAAATTCTCCTTCAGACAATCTTTTCATTCTATTGCCACCTCGCTCCTTCGCTCTGTCGCTCCCTCGTTCTTTCGTATTGTCCTGCGCTCGTCTCGGGTCCCGAGTCCCGGGTCTCGTGTTGATAAAAGCTAAAGTTATTGCATGTAGCTGCATTAGCTGCCTCTAGGTTTATTTCAATTATGTATTGAACATAGTTTTAAACACTGAATCCGACTTTCCTGGAAGCTGGAAGCCCACCCGCATGGTCTGTTATAGCATACCCCATATCACCTCGTGATCCATATCCAAATTTAAACTTTTTACTTTTCGGGGGGTCGAATTACTTGTATTAGATTTTAGATCACATTAAAAAAATGACTATGGTTAAAAGACTTCAAACACTATTATTATTCCTGGTATTTGGGCTTTCGGGAGCGATTGCACAGAATAAGCCTGTTCAACAAGCTAACTACAGGGCAGCGGAGCTGTTCTCACCATCAAAGATAAAAAAGATGGTATTTAGCACCTCTGTAGAGCCCAACTGGCTGAAAACAGGGGATAAATTTTGGTACTCCTATAAGACCTCGGAAGGGAAATTCTATTACATCGTGGATCTGGATGAGCAGACTAAAAAGCCTCTTTTTGACAATGATAAGATGGCTGCTATGTTGACAGAAATCACAAAAGATCCCTATGATGGCAAGCATCTGCCGGAAATAGATCCGGATTTTAAGAAGAATGATACCGTCTTTCAGTTTGATGTGACCTCTTCACAGGATGAAAAGGAAGAGGTAGCTGAAAAAGGGGAAGAAGATGACAACGAAAAGGAGAAACCGAAAAAGAAGGTTTTCCATCTGGAGTATAACCTTCAGACCGGACAACTTTATGAGATTGAAGACTGGGAAGAGGAGAAAGAAGATCCTAAATGGGCCAGCA
>CAYNPZ010000117.1:0-2480 GCA_964399175.1 uncultured Bacteroidales bacterium
TCTGAATAATTCCCCATTCATCTGCCAGACCATAGACAGTGAAATTTAGATTTGGCCCTGTTTTTCGACAACAATTTTTATCATAAGCCTCCCAAGTTTGGCAGTTGTAGCTTCAGAACAATTTAGCATTGATCAATCCAGCTTTTCCTGACAGTAATAATTTTAACAAACAATCAATGTCAAATTTTTTACAATTCTTAGCACCCAATAATCAATTCAGATCTTTCAATAACCAATAAAACATGTTACCTTTGGACTCAAAATAAAAACAAGATATCATGAAACTGAAAAGATCCTGGATTGTTATTGGAATCATCGTCATTTTTGGACTGATTGTATATTCTTCCATCAAGAATACCTATAACAAGATGGTACAAATGGAACAATCCGTTCAGGAATCGTGGTCGCAGGTGGAAACGCAATACCAGAGAAGGACCGATTTAATACCGAACCTGGTTAGCACGGTAAAGGGCTATGCCGAACACGAGCAGGAAACCTTCCAAAAGGTAGCAGAGGCCCGGTCCCAGGCAGCTTCCACTGACATCAATGCAAACAACCTTTCACCCAAACAGCTTCAGCAGTTTCAACAGGCCCAGGGTGCCCTGAGCTCTGCTTTATCCCGCCTGATGGTAGTGGTGGAACGTTACCCGCAGCTAAAGGCCAATCAGAATTTCAGGGATCTTCAGGCCCAGCTTGAGGGAACGGAAAACCGGATCAGCGTAGCCAGGAGAAGGTTCAACCAGTCGGTGCAGCAGTATAACACCTATATCAAACAGTTTCCGCAAACATTTTACGCCAACATGTTCGGTTTTGAAGAAAAAGCCTACTTCGAATCACAGGAAGGTGCAGACCAGGCACCGGACGTACAGTTTTAATCAGATGCAAGTCAAAAGAAAAAGCCCGTAAAATGAAACCATCCAAATTTTTTACAGAAGAACAGAAAAAGCAGATCACCGATGCCATAAAGGAGGCGGAGCTGAACACATCCGGCGAGATCCGGCTTCATGTTGAAAAAAGCTGTAAGGTGGATGTGCTGGACCGGGCAGCTTATATATTCAAGAAACTGAAGATGCATAAAACGGAGAAGCGCAACGGCGTGCTTTTCTACCTTGCTCTCAACAACCGGAAATTTGCCATACTGGGAGATGCCGGTATTAATGCAGTCACGCCCGACAATTTCTGGGATGAAATACGCGATACCACCCTGGGTTATTTTAAAGAAGGCAAATACGCGGAAGGCCTTGCCAAAGGCATCCGCATGGCCGGAGAGGCCCTTAAGGAATACTTTCCTTATCAGCAGGAGGATGTCAATGAATTGTCGAACGAAATTTCCTTTGGAAAGGATAAAGGTGAATAAAAAATGAAAACATCACTATTCCCATACATTCTTGCCGCATTTCTCGTCTTTACTGCCACCCAGCTGTATTCCCAGGAGGGTGAATTTCCGCAGCGTCCGCAACCTCCCAGGATGGTCAATGACTTTGCCGGTCTGATGGGCCAGGCCGAACGGCAAAAGCTGGAGCAGAAGCTCGTAGAGTTCAACAGGCAGACCTCCACTCAGATTGCGGTAGTAACCCTTAATGACATCCACGGATACGCCATATCGGACTATGCTGTCAGATTGGCGGAAAAATGGGGTATCGGCCAGAAAGGCAAGGATAACGGCATACTGATATTGATCAATCCTACCAACAACAAAGTATTCATAGCCACGGGATATGGCCTGGAGGGCGCGGTTCCCGACGCCATAGCCAACCGTATTGTTGATGAGGAGATCATTCCCAGCTTCAAAAAAGACAATTTTTTCCAGGGCCTGGACCGGGCCACCAATGTGCTGATCAGCCTGACCAAAGGAGAATACACCGCTCAGGATTACAGGAAGAAAACGGGAGGAGAAAGACAATCACAGGCTCCCTATCCCATCGGCTTGTTGTTCCTGCTGGTCATCATCTTTTCCGTCATCGGCCGTATCAAACGTGCCCGGCACTATAACATGCACCGGGGCGCTTCCAGGGGCACTTCCATGGGCGGCAGCCTGCCCTTCCTGGCAGCAATGTTCATGATGGGTTCAGCCTCCGGACGGCAGCAAGGCATGTTTGGTGATTTCAGCTCCGGTGGAGGTGACTTCGGTGGCGGAGGATTCGGCGGCTTCGGCGGTGGCAGCTTCGGCGGCGGCGGAGCCGGCGGAGAATGGTGATAGGTTGATTGACAGGATTTACAAGATTAACAGGATTTTATTCCATCATCTTTCCTCATTTCAACAACACATTATAATTTCTGCGAACCAACACATTCGGATAAAAAAAATACCTTCCAACCACTTTTTAGTCCCAAAAAGGTATTAAAAATACCTTTGAAGGTATTTTTTGTGGTTCCAGGGTATTTAAAAATACCCTATAAGTACTTTTTTCCGGGTCAACCCGACTTTTTTATTACCTGAACCTACAAAAAAGTAACTTCAACCTACTTTTTTGTCACTC
>CAYNPZ010000117.1:2580-4273 GCA_964399175.1 uncultured Bacteroidales bacterium
TCACTCAAAGTGACTAAAAAGTCAGTGAGAACATACTTTTTTCTTTCTACAAGCTATTAAAAAGTACCTCCGAGTGACTTTTTTGTCGGTCGAAGCGACTAAAAAGTCAGTGGAAGCCTGCTTTTTTCTCACTACTGGTGATTAAAAAGTGCTTCCGTGTGATTTTTTCGTGGGTGAAAGTCACTTATTTATTATCCGGAACGGCTAAAAAGTGACTTCAGGGTACTTTTTACTGCAAAAAAGCTGTTAAAAAGTCGGTTGAAGGTTACTTTAGCGGCTAGTGGAAGTACTTTTTTATAACCTGCATGTTAAAAAAACCTTGAGGGCATTTTTTAAAGGTTCTGAATGAACAATACAAAGATGGAAACTGCGATTAATGACTCTATTTTCCATTTGAAAAGGTTTGGTTAAACAGAGAAAGGATGGTTATGATTGGGGAGGATGGTCTGCCTCAGAATTATTTACTCATAATTTGTGTTAAAATGAACGATTGACATATCAATTCCCTTATCCGTTCAAATAAATCCGGGGTTTGTTTTCAATAAAACTAGATTTCCAGCAACAACCCCATAAAATCTTAAGGAATTTTCAAAAAAAATTGAACAATTTTTAAAATAATCCCTTTTATTATTTGGGGTGTTTTTAAAAAATATGTATTTTTGCATCGAACACCCCTTAAAATTACAGGGGTAATTCTTTTTGTATCGGCAATAGAATGACATATTATAAACCATTTAAATCTAAAGCGTATGACACCAACCGAGTTTTTTAATTTTGCCAAGGAGAACGGAGCTGAAATGGTGGATCTGAAATTCACCGATCTGCTAGGTTCCTGGCAGCATTGTACCTTTCCCGTGGATACATGGGATGAGGACACCTTTAAAGAAGGCGTAGGATTTGACGGATCATCCATAAGAGGATGGCAGGACATCCATATGTCTGATATGGTCGCTATTCCTGACCCATCCACAGCGAAAATGGATCCGTTTTTTGCAAAACCCACGGTAAGCGTTATTGCCGATGTGTACGATCCGGTTTCACTGAAGCCCTATACCCGGGATCCAAGGTACGTAGCCCAGAAAGGTATTGACTATCTCAAGAAGTCGGGTTTGGGTGACAGTTGTTTCATCGGCCCGGAGCCTGAGTTTTTCATCTTCGATGAGATCCGTTACGACCAGAGACAAAACCTGGGCATGTATCAGATTGATTCTAATGAGGGAGCATGGAACACCAACCGTATTGAAGAACCCAACCTGGGTTATAAACCGAGTTATAAGGGAGGGTATTTCCCGGTAAGCCCAACCGACACCTACCACGACATGCGTGGCGAGATGGTGGATGTGCTCAGGAAGCTTGGGCTTGTCATTGAAGCCCACCATCATGAAGTAGGTACAGGGGGTCAGTCGGAAATTGACATGAAATTTGCCGATCTGCTGACCATGGCTGATCAGTTCATGTGGTTCAAGTATGTGATTAAGAATATAGCCAAGAACCACAATAAAACGGTAACCTTCATGCCAAAACCCATATTCCAGGACAACGGCAGCGGCATGCACACGCATTTGTCCTTGTGGAAAGAAGGTAAACCTTTGTTTGCAGGTGATAAATATGCAGGTCTTTCTGATCAAGCCGTTTACGGCATTGGCGGAGTGCTTAAACATGCGGCAGCTATACTGGCTTTTGCCGCTCCAAC
>CAYNPZ010000117.1:4283-11873 GCA_964399175.1 uncultured Bacteroidales bacterium
GATTTGAGGCTCCGGTAAACCTGGCTTATTCACAGCGGAACCGTTCCGCTGCCGTCAGGATACCGATGTATTCGAAATCCCCTAAATCCAAACGGTTTGAATTCCGGTGCCCGGATCCAACGGCTAACGGATACCTGATGTTCACTGCCATGCTAATGGCTACAATCGATGGAATAGAGAATAAGATTGATCCGGGAGAAGCCCTGGATAAAGACATTTATTCCATGGAACCCAAGGAACTGGCAAAAGTACCCAAGGTGCCGGGTTCACTGGATGAAGCGCTGGAGGCCCTGGAGGAAGATCATGCATTCCTGACCAAAGGAGAAGTATTTACAGATGATCTGATCCAGACATACATAGAATATAAAAAGGAGAATGAGCTCAATGAGCTTGCATCCAGGCCTCATCCTTATGAGTTTTTCCTTTATTACGATAATTAATACTTGTTCTATTCTTGAATCCAAGGCGCTTAGCAGATAATTTTGGCCATCAGGATGATGATTCTGAGGTTTTTGGGGCAGGCAAAACATCTGCTAAGCGCCTTTTTAATACTTCAAGGTATGTTTTTTAACATAATCTTTTTATCTTTGTAGGCTGAATTGAATGTAATCTCCGGAAATCAGGAGAACCCTTCCCCTTAATAAACAGATGAACTGATTCTCTTATCAATGGGATCATTGTCTCCGGTCATCTCATTTGTAGGAGAAGGGGATGCATGTATAAGTAATATAAAAAAATTGAATTATGGCATATTTACCCCCGAACAGCGGCTTATACAATCGTCAGAACGAACGCGACAACTGTGGAATAGGTTTTGTTGCTCATGTGAAGGGAAAAAGATCCCACGGTATCGTTGAGAAAGGTCTGGAAGTCCTGGCCAACCTGCGGCATCGGGGTGCTGAGGGTGCAGACAGCAATACCGGCGACGGTGCCGGTATCACCATACAAATTCCCAGGGAATATTATGTAAGCCAGGGGATTGAACTGCCTGAGGAAGGTAAGTTCGGTACGGGCATACTTTTTTTGCCTCAGGTTGAAAAGGAAGCGCAATATTGCCTGGATAAGCTAAGGGAATTTGCGGAAGAAAAGGGACTGGAATTAATCACCGTCAGGGATGTGCCGGTTGACCAAAATGAAATAGGCGATCTGGCGAAAGAAGAACAACCCATTATCCGCCAGGTTTTTCTCAAAGCTGACCTGCCACAGGATATCCTGGAAAGAAAACTCTTTATTCTGAGAAGAAAGCTGGAGAAACATATTGAAGCCTCCGGATTAAAGGATAAAGAACGCTTCTATGTAGTCAGTCTTTCATCCAAGGTGGTCATATATAAAGGATTGTTCACTTCCCTGCAATTAAAAAAATTTTATAAAGACCTGAATGATAAAAAGACCATTAGCGCGATCGCACTGGTCCATTCCCGGTACAGCACCAATACTTTCCCTACCTGGGATCTTGCCCAGCCTTTCCGTATGCTTTGCCACAACGGTGAGATCAACTCCGTTCAGGGCAACAAATACTGGATGCATGCACGCTCTTCATTACTGAAAACCGATATGCTGGGTGATGAAATAAACGAGGTATTACCGGTCATACAACCCGACAAAAGTGACTCGGCAGCACTGGATAATACCCTGGAGTTCCTGGTACAATCTGGCAAAACCCTTCCCCATGCCATGGCCTTGCTTATTCCCGAGTCATGGAATACCCGGAATCCCATACCGGATAATGTCAAAGCCTTCTACGAATACCATTCCACCTTTATGGAGCCATGGGACGGGCCGGCAGCAGTACTCTTCACTGATGGCAGATTCATCGGGGGCCTGCTTGACCGCAACGGTCTGAGGCCCTCCCGCTACCTGCTTACCGATGACGACCTGATGATCATGAGCTCGGAAGTGGGTGTACTGGATGTGCCCGATAAACATGTTAAGGAAAAAGGACGGTTAAGACCGGGAAAAATACTGATGGTCGATACCCTGGAAGGTAAGATCAACTATGACCCCGAGGTCAAACAGGAGCTGGCCAAGCAAAAGCCCTACGCCAAATGGCTTCAGGAAAAAGAAATTACACTGGATGACATCCCCTTTGCGAAGAAGATTCCCGTACCGGTAGGTCAGGATCACGACAGGATGCTGTTATCCTTTGGCTATACGCTCGATGAAATCAAATACATCATCCAGCCTATGGCAAAAGAGGCTAAAGAACCTGTCGGTTCAATGGGAAACGATGCACCGCTTGCAGTAGTTTCCAAAATGCCCCAGAGGCTGTTTAATTATTTCAGGCAGCATTTTGCCCAGGTCACCAATCCCGCCATCGATCCCATAAGAGAAGAAGTGATCATGACACTGACCGGTTATATCGGCTCACATCAGAAGAACCTGTTGAATGACATACCGGATCATGCCCGCATGATCAAATTTCTCAACCCCGTTATAACCAACAAATACCTGGAGATACTGAAGAATCTCAAATACAAAGGATTCTTTACCACCACCATCCCCATTTTATTTGATGCCCATGCAGGTTCGGATGGTCTGAAGCAAGGGCTGGATGAAATATGCCGCCAGGCAGAACAGGCAGTTGATGAAGGAAAGGATTACATCATCCTGTCTGACCGCGGCATAAGCAAGGATAAAGCGCCCATACCTTCACTGCTTGCTGTTTCTGCGGTACATCACCATCTGATAAAAAAGCAAAAGCGGATCCAGATTGACATCGTCATTGAAACCGGAGAACCGCGTGAGGTCATGCACTTTGCCCTGCTTTTCGGGTACGGTGCGAGCCTCATCAACCCCTATATGGCTTTTGCAGTGATTGACCAGCTCGTCAACGAACAGAAGCTCCAGATGGACTATTATACCGCAGAGGCCCATTACACCAAAGCCGTTCGTAAGGGTATCTTTAAAATAATGTCGAAGATGGGAACCTCAACATTACGTAGTTATCGGGGTGCCCAGCTTTTTGAGGCCATCGGACTGAACAAAAAATTCGTAGATGAATATTTTACCGGTACGGCTTCAGCAATTGAAGGGCTCGGGCTGGAGGAAATCGGCCGGGAGGCTCTTATCCCCCACAGAAAAGCATTCAGCGACCAAAGAATTAATTTCAACCAGGAGTTTCAGGGCACTTCCTATTACCGGTATGAATCGGAAGATCATGCCTGGAACCCGGAAACTATAGGTTATTTACAACATGCGGTATGGAAAAACGATCCGGAACTGTACAAAAAGTTCTCAGAAGTTTCTGACCGGTTTACCTGGGCCCCAAGTTTTCTGAGGGGATTTTTGGATTTCAGGAGAAATCCCATAGACATCAGCAGGGTGGAGCCTGCAGAAAACATCATGAAACGTTTTGTCACCGGGGCCATGTCATTTGGCTCTCTGAGCAAAGAGGCTCACGAGACCCTTGCGATAGCCATGAACCGTATACACGGGAAAAGCAATACAGGTGAAGGAGGAGAAGATTCCAGCCGTTATAAGGTTACATCGAAAGGTGAGAATAAGCGAAGCGCCATCAAGCAGATTGCTTCCGGCCGCTTTGGGGTAAGCACCCATTATCTGGTGAATGCAGATGAAATACAGATCAAAATCGCCCAGGGATCAAAGCCCGGAGAAGGGGGCCAGCTTCCCGGCACCAAGGTGGACAGTGTGATTGCCAAAACCCGGAATTCCACACCGGGCATTACACTGATATCACCTCCCCCCCATCACGATATTTATTCAATAGAAGATCTGGCACAGCTTATTTTCGACCTGAAAAATGTCAACCCGGAGGCAAAGATCAATGTGAAGCTGGTTTCAGAGTTTGGAGTAGGCACTGTGGCAGCCGGCGTAGCCAAAGGCGGCGCTGATTCTATAGCAGTAAGCGGTTCAGAGGGCGGTACCGGCGCCAGTCCGCTTAGCTCCATTCTGCATGCCGGCTTGCCTATGGAACTTGGCTTGTCTGAAACCCAGCAAACCCTGGTAAAGAACAACCTCAGGGACCGGGTCGTGCTATACACCGACGGACAGCTTAAAACGGGAAGGGATGTAATCACCGCAGCCTTACTGGGAGCCGAAGAATATGGTTTTGCTACAGGAGCTTTAGTTACGGTGGGATGCATCCTGTTGAGGAAATGCAACCTGAACACTTGCTCTGTAGGGGTGTGCACACAGGACCCCAAATTAAGAGAGCGATTCATCGGTAAACCCGAACATGTGATTAATTATTTCAGATTCCTGGCTGAGGAGATCAGGCAGTATCTAGCAGAACTGGGATTCACAAAGATGGATGACATCATAGGCCGCTCAGACCTGCTTTTTCAGCGAAAAGACATCGATCACTGGAAGCTCAGGAACATTTCCCTGGAAGACGTAACCCATTTCCCGCCCGAAGCCAAAGAATACGGAATAAGGAAATCCGTGAACCAAAAACCGCTGCCGGATGATCTCCTGGACAGGCGGCTCATTGAGGAAGCTGAACCGGCGCTTACCTCGCAGAATACAGTGAACATCAGTCATAAAATACAAAACACCGACCGGGCCACCGGGGCCATGCTCTCCTACAAGGTGGACAAACTCTATGGAGAAAATGGCCTTCCCGACGACACCATAAACTGTAACTTTAAAGGATCGGCAGGCCAAAGCTTCGGTGCATTCCTCAAGTCAGGTATTACCTTCAGGCTGGAGGGTCAGTCGAACGATTACCTGGGAAAAGGGCTATCCGGCGGGAAAATTATTATAAAAGCCGCTGATGATGCTGCCTTTGATCCGTCGAAAAATATCATCATTGGAAACACAACGCTCTATGGTGCTACAGGCGGTGAGGTTTACATCAACGGACTTTGCGGAGAACGATTCTGCGTGCGAAACAGTGGTGCCACTGCGGTAGTGGAAGGAGCAGGTGATCATTGCTGTGAATACATGACCGGAGGCATAGCAGTGGTACTTGGAGAAGTGGGCAGGAATATGGCCGCGGGAATGAGCGGCGGTATAGCTTATGTTTATAATCCCAACGGAGATCTGGATTATTTCTGTAATATGGAAATGGTGAACCTGGAAATTATTGAGGACTTTGAGGATCTTATAACCCTTAAAAAACTGATCCAGAACCATCATCACTATACAGGCAGCAGCCTTGCTGGCCGTATACTGGATAACTGGGAGGAAAGCCTTAAGGATTTCATCAAGGTGATACCTTTCGAATACAAGCGATATATAGAAGAGAAGAAGTTACAGGAGCTGAACCAGAAGATTAATAAATATTTACCAGAACAAGAATAAGTTACAAATAACAAAAAACAAGCATCAAATAACAAACAATATCAAAATCCCAAATTAATAATGACCAAAACTGGACTGTGTGATGTGATGTGTTTTGAATTTCGAACATTATTGAATTGTGATTTATTTGTTTTTTGGATATTGTAATTTGGTGCTTTAGAAATCCATGATCTACTTTATAAATATCTTCATTAGCAAATCTAAAGAAGAAATACACAACACTTAAAACTAGTGACTATGGGCGATCCAAAAGGATTCATCAAAATATACAGGAAAGAAGCCGGTTATCGGCCCGTACATGAGCGCGTACGTGATTTTAGTGAGGTAGAACAAACACTAAATACGGAGGATCGTAAGCTTCAGGCTTCAAGATGCATGGATTGCGGGGTTCCGTTCTGCCACTGGGCATGCCCGGTACACAGTAAAATACCCGACTGGCAGGACGCCCTGTACAGGGGAGATTGGCAGGAAGCCAGTGATCTCCTCCATTCAACCAACGATTTCCCGGAATTCACAGGAAGGGTTTGTCCCGCTCCCTGTGAAATAAGTTGTACACTTGCTATCAATGATGATTCGGTTACCATCCGGGAGAATGAAGCGGCTATTGTGGAAAGGGCATTTGCCGACGGCCTGATTAAGCCAAGGCCACCCCTGGTGCGTAAAAATGAAAAAGTAGCCGTCATTGGTTCCGGACCTGCTGGATTGTCAGTTGCAGCACGGCTCAACCGTATGGGATACCGGGTGGAGGTATTTGAAAAAGACGACGCCATTGGAGGCCTTTTAAGATATGGCATACCCGATTTCAAACTAAACAAAAACGTCATTGATCGCAGGCTGAACATCCTTGAAGAAGAAGGCATTTCCTTCCGTCCCGGAGTAGAAGCAGGAAAAGACCTCTCAGCAGGCGATCTGTTGCATTCATTTGACGCCATCTGTGTGGCTATAGGTGCAAGGGAACCCAGAGACCTCAAAATACCCGGCAGGGATTTGAAAGGGATCCATTTCGCCATGGATTTTCTTACTTTTCAGAACAAAGCAGTTCAAGGGAATTACCAGAATGGAAGCCCTGACCTTCACGCTAAAAACAAAGACGTGGTTGTCATTGGTGGAGGGGATACCGGTTCCGATTGTGTTGGCACGGCAAACCGCCAGGGTGCCAGAAGTGTCACCCAACTGGAAATATTACCCAAACCTGAGGAGAATAATCGTCAGAATCCCAACTGGCCCTGGCCACAGAAAACCCTGAAAAACTCTTCTTCGCATGAGGAAGGCTGTAAACGTATGTGGAGCGTGGCCAGCAAGCAGTTTCTCGGATCCGACAATCAGGTTAAAGAAATAGAGATTACCGATGTTAAATGGGAAAAAGATGACAACAGGCGCATGCAGATGAAAGAGATCCCCTCAAGCAAAAGAACCATTAAGGCCGACCTGGTCCTGCTTGCTATGGGCTTTGTTCATCCCGTACATGAAGGTTTGCTGGATAACCTGAAGGTAGCCTACGACAAACGGGGAAATGTTAAAGGAAATCCCGACAATCAGACGTCATTGGATAAAGTATTTGTTGCCGGTGATACCCTAACAGGGGCCAACCTGGTGGTTACGGCAACCTATTCGGGGATACAGGCGGCAAGGAATATTGATGCATACCTGGATATATAACGAAAGAACGAGGGCACGACTGCACGACTACACGACTACAGGATGGCACGAGAGCACGAAGGCACGTGAAAAGGAGAAATCGGGAAGACGAGAAGATGAGAAGGATTGAAATGAGCAATAAATTTTATGGGATTTACAGAATAAAAAATTAAACCACGATCCTCATCATTTTCAGCGAACCCGAGCTCCATTAGGAGCGACATATTTATAGACCAGGGTGTAAACCCTGGTTTTAAAGGAACCGGATTTTATAGCGCTCCATCTGATAATCTTGCATAAGGCACAAACCTTTCATGGAGCGCAACAGGCAGGACTCTCCTGGGATAATTGCCTTAGATGAAGAATTTTCAAAGTAAGACACGACAAGAAGAATATTAAGCATATAGTAAGAATAAACAGTCAGTCATCCCCAATCTAACAATTTGACCATTTAACAATTTATCTGTTTTTTCTGTATCTTTGTACAGAACATAATCAATCACAAGTAATAACTCATGCTGCTTGAAAAAGATAAAATCCGGAAAATTATAAAGGAACACAAGATCACCTCCTTCCAGAGTAAAGATGAAGAGGAACTGATCGACATTTTATATGAAGCCTTTAATGAAGCCGGTCAGGTTCAGTCAGAAAAGCTGGCCACAAAAGAGGACATAAAAATGATCCTGGAGA
>CAYNPZ010000118.1:0-11605 GCA_964399175.1 uncultured Bacteroidales bacterium
GATGCCCTTATCAACCTACAAACCAATCGTCCTCTTCGACGGTTACTGCAACTTATGCAGCAGTTCGGTGGTTTTTGTGCTGAAGCGGGAGCGGGGAGATGTTTTTCGTTATGCCTCCCTGCAATCGGATTTTGCTGGTAGACTACTTACGGATATGGGCATGGAGAAAGATGTACCCGATTCCATTGTTCTGATTGAAGGTGGAAAGGTATATACCCAATCCACCGCAGCATTGCGAATTGCGAAAAGATTAAGGTTGTTTTGGCCTGCTCTGTATGCTTTTGTTGTTGTGCCCAAATTTATCCGTGATCCGGTTTATGACTGGATCGCCCGTAACCGTTACAAATGGTTCGGCAAACGCAGCACCTGCTTTGTACCAAATCAAGACGTAAAGCATAAATTTCTGGATAAGTAAAATGGGTAAGAAACCTGAATAGATGGGCAACTTACCCGAATAGTTGAAAACCTCCGTGAAGTACGGTAAATGTTAATTTTAAGGTTTGAGAATGCGTGGTAAATTCAAAATATAACAAGAAAACGAGCAGAGAAAAGAACGGCAAGAGTTATGAGTTATGGGTTTTGAGTGGTGAGTATTTTTTGCCAATGACTTAATGACAACCGAATGACAATAAAACTTGTCCGGCTCTTTGACGGATGACAATCAAATTTTCTTGTCTATCAATCCTCGAGTCACACCAAGGTAGACTCTACATAATTACTCCCCTTCAAAGCTCTAATGACAATCGAATGACAACAAATGACCATAGATGACAACCCACTGAAGGTCAGCCAACTCATTACTCGTTACTCACTACTCACTACTTCTTCACTGCATCCCCTTCCTCTCCATATAGTTGTCATTCAACATGGCTATAAGATGGCTGATGGATGCCTGTGCGTCTTTGGTGGCTGGATTTAGCTCCTTTTGCTGTAGCTTAAGCATCAGTATTCCGTAAAGTCCCTGTAGACAGGCCTCTATGTCACCACGGGCAGATCCCTGTGATTTGCTTTTCAGATCGTTGATGCTTTCTTTGGCTTTGTTGTAAGCATTTACATACTCCAACTGGTTGGGATCTCTAATGAGTGTTTTGTGGAGGTTTTCCAGCTCATCAATTATGGAATCAAGAAACTGTAGGTGGCCTTTTTCCTTAATCCCCTCGTTTTCCATGCGCTGAATCAGGTCTCTGTACCATTCCCGCATTTCTTCCTTTACTTCTTCAGGCTGATCAAATTGCTGGATGATGTTTTTGTCAATTTGATCGAGGTCGAAATTATTCGCACGGATCATATCCTCTATCTGCCACATGTAAAGGATGTATTCGGCTATGTTGGTCTTTTTCTTTTCCCGGGCTATAATCATGGTTTAAATCCTTTCTTCTTGAATTTATCCAATTCCCTTCGTTCTTTTTTGGTGGGTCTGCCTGCTCCTTTCGGACGATGTTCATGGACCACCTGCTTTTGCACATCCAGCTTTTTCATTTCCTTTTCCGGGGTGATGTCTTCAAGGTTATCCCGGGCAATGGTAGCGGATTGTCTTTTTTTGAGCAAACCGGTGACACGGTATTTATAAAACACGGGTTTCTTTTTAACCGTAACCACTTCCCCCACTTTAACAGTGCCGGAGGGTTTTACCTGCTGATCGTCGATCAGTACCCTGCCTTTTTTGCAAGCTTCGGCGGCCTTGCTGCGGGTTTTAAATATTCTTACAGCCCATAGCCATTTATCGATTCGCAATTCATCTTTTTCAGTCATATTTAAATGACGTTTAAGATTCATTTAATATTGTAACGGGTCATGGTAAGCTCCAGGCCAATGGTTCCGAAAGCATTGATCATTTCTGCAGCATGTTCGATAAGTTCCGGAAGCTTTTCCTTTTCTTCCGGGGTCCACTCGCTCAGTACGTAATTTACCTGGGCTCCTTTTGGGAAATCATCGCCAATGCCGAAACGCAGCCTGGGATAGTTATTGGTACCCAGTACCTGGTTGATGTTGGCCAGTCCGTTGTGTCCGGCATCTCCCCCTTTAGGCCTAATCCTTAGTGAGCCGAAAGGCAGGGATACATCATCAACCACTACAAGCAACCTTTCCAGGGGAATCTTTTCTTTCTTCAGCCAGTAATTGACTGCTCTGCCGCTCAGGTTAACATAGGTAGTGGGCTTAAGGAGAATAAAGGTCCGGCCTTTATGCTTGAATTGGCTGATAAAGCCATAACGTTTGTCACTGAAAGAAATATTGGATGCTTTAGCTAAAGCATCCAATATTTTAAAACCAATGTTGTGACGGGTGTTTTTATACTTTTCCCCAATATTTCCTAATCCTGCTATCAGGTATTTCAAGGCTTATGAAATTTTATTCTTCACCTTCAGCGCCGCCTTCTTCAGCTCCTTCACCTTCAGCAACACCTTCTTCAGCACCTTCTTCGGCTTCTTCACCTTCAGCAGCTTCTTCTCCTTCTTCCATTTCTTCAGGCAGGGCAAAGGCAGCACCACCACGCGGGCTCTTGATCAGTACCATTACAGAGTTCGGATCATCCAGTATTTCCAGGTTCTCATAGGAAATGTCGGCCACACGGATGGAATCGCCAATGTTCAGTTTCGTCACATCCAGCTTGATTTCATCAGGCATGTCTTTTGGCAGGGCCCGAATAACCAGCTTTCTCATCTTAATGATTTCCTTTCCGCCGTCGGTAACCCCTGCAGGAACCCCTTCAAATCGCACGGGAATTCTCATCCAGAAAGGATGCTTTTCAACCACCTCATAAAAGTCAATGTGCTGTATGTCATCCCTGACCGGATGAAACTGAATGTCCTGCATCACACCGTGATATACCTCACCATCGAGCTTCAGGTTAACAAGATATACATCGGGTGAATATACCAGTTTGTAAAAATTCTTTTCAGGTGCTTCAAAGTGGGTTACCTTTCCTCCCCGGTAAAGAATACAGGGCACATGACCCTTTTTACGCAACTTTTTGGTGTTCTTTTTCCCTACTTCTTCCCGGATCGAGCCTTCAATATCTATTGTCTTCATCGCAAAATCTTTTTATTCCAGATTTGAATACAAAATTTTTTTTCGGAGTGCAAATATAAAATTTAAAAAATAAAATTGGCACTTATTGACTGATAATTATAAACTTTCTTTATGACATCCGTAAATACTCCTGCAATAGAGATTACTTTAATTTTATCAGAGATGGGCTTGATGGGTAAGGAATCGGTTACCACCAACTCTGAAATTTTGGATTCATTGATTCTTTCATAGGCCGGTCCTGATAACACCGGATGGGTGGCAATTGCCCTGACGCTTCTGGCTCCCATTTCTAACATCTTGTTGGCGGCTTTTGTCATGGTGCCCGCAGTATCAACCATATCGTCCAGTATAATGATATTTTTGTCTTCCACTTCACCAATCACTTTGATATCATTAATAACATTGGCTTTTTCCCTTGATTTGTGGCAAATAACCAACGGAGTCTTAAAATAACTGGCATATGCGTTGGCCCGCTTTGTCCCCCCCATATCGGGGGCAGCAATCACCATATTGTCCAGGTTTAATTCCTTGATGTAAGGGACAAAAATGGAGGAGGCGTAAAGATGATCCACCGGAATGTCAAAAAATCCCTGTATCTGGTCGGCATGCAGGTCCAGTGTCATTACCCGGTCAACACCTGCTGCGGTGAGTAAATTGGCCACCAGCTTGGCTCCAATGGAAACTCTGGGCTTGTCTTTGCGGTCTTGCCTGGCAAATCCAAAATAGGGCATTACGGCTACTACTTTATAGGCTGAAGCTCTGTGAGCTGCATCAATCATATGCAACAACTCCATCAGGTTTCTTGATGGGGCAAAAGTGGACTGAATAATGAATACATATGCTCCCCTCACCGTCTCTTCGTAAGAGGTCTGGAATTCTCCGTCGCTAAACTCAATGAGAGAAGACTTACCCAGTTCCACTCCGAAATCTGAGGCTATTTTCTCCGCAAAATATCTGGAAGCTGTGCCTGTAAATATTTTTATCGGTGGCCTGTTTTGATCCCTTTCCATCGGATTTAATTTTTTTGTTGTTTGGCGATGCAAAAATAAAAATATCTTTAATTTGATGTTTTATTAAGCCAAAAAACTGCTTAACAAGTATTCAATAATTCTTCAATATAGTTTAAGATTTCGTCTCTTCCATGTTTGTTAACAGCCGAGGTTTTGATGACCATAGGCAGAAACTCCCATTTTTTGAGCATCTCCTTACGATATTGTGTCATATTCTTTGTCAGAGCGCTGCTGGAGATTTTATCAATTTTTGTAAAGACCATTATAAAAGGGATTTCGTTAATTCCCAGCCATTCCATAAAATGAAGGTCCGAGGACTGGGGTTTTATTTTGGCGTCCAGCAAAACAAAAAGATTGACAAGGTTAGGCGCCTGAAGGATATAATCCTTTATAAACCGGTACATCTTTTTTCTTTCCTGCTTTGATGTCCGGGCATATCCGTAACCGGGCAAATCTACCATATGCCAAATGCCGTTTATTTTATAATGATTGATGGTTCTTGTTCTTCCGGGTTTCTGTGAGGTGTTTGCAATCTGCTTCCTGTCCAGCAGCATGTTGATCAGGGAAGATTTGCCAACATTGGACCGTCCCACGAATGCAAATTCGGGAAGATCACCTCCCGGAAGGTGGTCAATCTGAGTGGTGCTTTTTATAAATTCAGCGTTTTTGATTTTCATTCTGCTTTGGATTTTAATGAGCCTCACCCCATGCATTGTGAGAAAATACCATAATACTCAAAAAACTTTCGGAATGCAAAATATATAAAAATATATGAAATCAGCAGGGTAAAATAAACACAATGTCTGTTTTATCTGTAAATCTGCTGAAAAATGATACCTTTGTAAAGGTTGTTTTCTCCGGTTTTCACCCGGGAATCATAAAATGTTTGCTATGAAGAGACGCAGATTGTTGATTCTTTCCGTATTCAGTGGAATTTTGCTGAGTTTGTCCTGGTATCCCTGGTTTTCAGGGATCATTCTTTTGATAGCCCTTGTTCCTCTATTGTTCGTGGAAGAGTATCTTTACAGCAATAAGGACAGGTACAGGCCTCATGTTTGTTTTGGATTTACCTATATTTCCTTTTTTATCTGGAACCTTTTAACCACCTGGTGGATTTATAAAGCCACCGTGCCCGGAGCCATCATTGCCCTGGTGGCCAATAGCTTTCTGCTTACCCTCGTTTTCTTTCTTTTTCATTTAACCAAACGAAATCTTGGCCGGCAGTTTGGAAATTTTTCCCTTCTGGTATACTGGCTGGGATGGGAACATCTTTATCTGAATGCGGAAATATCCTGGCCCTGGCTAAATCTGGGGAACGGATTTGCCAAAGATATTGCCTTGGTTCAATGGTACGAATATACCGGGACCCTGGGTGGTACACTGTGGATTCTGGCGATTAACTTTATCATATTTGGTGTCCTGAGGCATTATATACTTTACCGATCTTTGGCTACCCAAATCTCTCGGCTCATCTTTCTTTTGGTCTTAATTATCATGCCCATAGTCTTTTCTATGAACCTGATGGATGATCATGAAGCGCCGGATGATCCCTACCAGGTTAGCATTATACAGCCCAATATCGATCCCTATCAGGAAAAATTCTCAGGCATGACTCAGGAAGAGCAACTGGATGTGCTCCTAGACCTTTCGGAAAAGATTGTTACACCGGAGACAGATTATATCCTGGGTCCGGAGACGGCCTTATATGAATATATTTCGGAGGATGATCTAAAATCGAATCCATCGGTGGGGCGGGTGAGGGATTTTGTCGACCAACATCCGCAGGTCAGTTACATTATTGGAATGGATTCCTTCAGGAAGTATCGGGCTGATGAAAAGCCCACATCAACGGCACGCAGGATAGGTGATTCGAATTCCTTTATTGACAAATTCAATTCCGCCATTCAGATTGATACATCAGGAAATTATCAGGTGTATCATAAATCCAGGCTGGTGGTTGGTGTGGAGAAAATGCCCTATCCCCGGGTTTTTGGATTTCTCAACGATATGATACTGGATCTGGGTGGTAGCACCGGAACAAGGGGTACGCAGGATCACCGGGAAACCTTTCATTCCCCCCGGGATTCCGTCAGCATAGCACCCGTAATCTGTTATGAATCTATATATGGAGCATATGTGGCAAAATACATAGATAACAAGGCCAATTTCATTTTTATCATGACCAATGACGGCTGGTGGGGAGAAACAATCGGTTATAGACAGCACCTGCATTATGCGCGTCTTAGGGCCATTGAAACCAGAAGGAGCATTGCACGATCTGCCAATACCGGTATCTCCTGCTTTATTGATCAGAAGGGAAGGATCATCAAATCGACAGACTGGTGGGAAGAAGCTGCCATCAGAGAGACCATTCATGCCAATGATGAAAAGACCTTCTATGTCAAATATGGAGATTATATCGGCAGGGTAGCTGATTTTATGGCTGTGTTTTCGATATTATATCTCATTGCAAAGATCCTGATTGACAGGACGCGCCATGCCGACCTGGAAAAGCTCAGAAAACCGGGAGGATAGAGGTTACAGGTTTGAGGTTTGATATTTCAGGTGCAAGAAGTTATGAATTTTGGATGAGGAGAGCGCAGGGCCTGGGGCAAAGAGCTAAGAGCAGAGGAGTATCGGGACTCATGGCCCCGGTTGCAGTAGGATACAGAAGGGTAGATGTAGATACGAGAAGACGAGAAAAGGTGAAGGAGTAGTGAATCGGTAGAGCGACAGGACGAAAGAGCGATAGAACAACAGAGCGATAGAGCGAATGAACGCCAGAACGACCAGACGAGGGGGCTACAAATCGAATGGGCAAAATGTTGCTAAATTTAGAAAATGCAGCTACAGCCAACCCGAGACCCGAGACCCGGGACTCGAGACAAACACTCGCTCGCCCTCTGCCCTTTGCCCTGAGCTCTATGCTCTGCGCTCTTCTCGTTTGTATTCTTACCGAATTTTATATAACTTGACATGCTAACTCAATAAGATGATCCTATGTGTGGAAGATATATAGAAGTACAGAAGGTGGAAACCATTGAAAAGCGTTTCAATGTTAAGGCTTCAGAAGGTTTGGATTACCAGCCCGGCTACAACATTTCACCAGGCCAAAAGGCACCGGTTATAACCAGTGAAAAGCCTGATGAGCTTCAGATGTATCGTTTCGGCCTGACACCCTTTTGGTCGAAGAAACCGATGTACCTGTTTAATGCCAGAGCGGAAGGAGATAAGAACAAAGAGAATGATCCGGCCTATACGGGAGCGAAAGACATCATAAGAAAACCTGCTTTCAGGAAGCCCATGCGCTCCCGGCGGTGTTTGATTATTGCCGATGCCTTTATTGAAGGTACCACTCAAGAAGGATTGAATAAACCCTTCGTGATATATCTTAAGAACAGGAAAAGACCATTTGCTTTTGCTGGTATATGGGACAGATGGGAAAACAGTGAGGACGGCTCCCTTCTGGATACGTTCGCTATCATCACCACGGTAGCCAACGAACTGATCAGAAAACTGCCGCATCATCGTTGCCCGGTTATATTGCGTGAAGAAGACGAGATAAGGTGGCTTAATATGGATGCTCCCCTTAATGAAGTGGTCGATTTGCTTAAACCTTATCCTGCAGAAGAGATGAATGCCTATCCCATCTCCAAAAAGATCAAAAATCCCAAAGCGGATGGGAGAGACCTACTCGAACCCCTCGGGGATCGGATTGAACCCGAACAGGATTTCCGGATAAAAAAGGACCTCCGTCTACGTGGCATGGGCAATCCACGAAAAAAATAGGAAAACAAGTGAATGACTGCGAATAACAACACCCCAATTAATGACCACCTTCTATGACTGTCAATGAACATTAATGACTATTTCCATTCCCCACTTACTCTATATATTCGAATTTTGCCAACTGCTCTTTGCCAATTGCCAACTCAATGAAAATCTATTTTTCTGGGAATTAGGCTATTTTTAGCGAATACAGCCAGAACTAGCTATGTCAATTCATTCCAATTCTTTATAGCAGAACCACCAGTCATAGCAGTTGGTCAGATCCCTTCTTTTATCTGCGGTTTGGATATCCGCTGCAGGTGGAAGAATGCCTTTATTTCCGATCAATTCATTCTCTGGCCAGTCAGCTGGCATGGAGACATGATTTTCATCGGATGTCTGTAGGGCTTTGATCACCCTCAGGATCTCATTGATCTTCCGGCCAATTTCCTGAGGATAATAAAGAATCAGCCGTATGAATCCGATGGGATCCATTATGAATACAGCTCTTACGGTATTGCTGCCTTTTCCCGGATGAAGCATGCCAAGCCTTCTGGCTACACTGCCGCTATCATCGGCAATGATTGGAAAGGGCACTTCTGTTTCAAAATTTTCTTTGATCCAATCGATCCATTTAATGTGCGCAAACACCTGGTCCATCGATAAACCAATCAACTGCGTGTTCAGTTCTTTAAATGCTTCATTTTTTTTGGCAAAAGCAACAAATTCTGTGGTACATACAGGTGTAAAATCTGCCGGGTGACTGAATAACACCACCCAACTACCTTTATAATCTCTTGGTAACACTTTCCTTCCCTGTGTGGTATTGACGTGCATCTCGGGAAATTTTTCCCCCAGAAGGGGCATTCCATTGGTTTTCTCTTCTGTGTACATTGTTTATGTTTTATTGTTTGGTTATTTTGCTAAATTAGTTATTTTGAATGAATGAATAAAAGACCGAAAGATGGAATAACATTCAATCCGTTATTTTGTTTACCATTTCCGGTTTATAAAAGGGATGAGGTAAACAGGGATTTCGAAGTCAGTCTTTGTTTATTTCCAAATATTGAATATATGGTTGTTCGGAAGATAAATATTCCCTAAATTGAGCCCTTTTTTGAATTACGGATTCTGATTGAAATTAACAATACAATTGCTTTTATTATGAAACGTATCGTTCTGTTAATACTGATGGCAATCTTTGCCCATACGGTTCTGGCCCAGATCAACAACTCCTTTTATTTTGGTTCCGACTCCCGCATAAATAGTGAAATTCCCTATCCCGGTATTTATAGCAAACACGAATTTGGCAAATGGCATTTTAACCATGATCAGCTAATTCATTATCTCAACAAGCTTGCCGATGCTTCAGAGCGGATTTCTATCCTTGAATACGGAAGAACCCACGAAAACCGTCCTTTGTATCTGCTCAGGATTACTTCACCGGAGAATCATAAAAAATTGGATACCATCCGTAAACGTCATCTGGAATACATTTATGGCGAAAACGGGGATTATGTCCGGCAGGATATGCCCATGATCGTCTGGCTGGGATACAGTGTGCATGGTGATGAGTCCAGCCCGGGTAATGCTTCGATGCTTACGGCATTCTACCTTGCGGCTTCTGAAGATCAGGAGGTCGAAAGAATTCTTGAGAATACTGTTATCCTCATTGATCCCTGTCTGAACCCGGATGGATTCAATCGTGCTGCTCAATGGAGCAACATGCATATACATGAAACTACGAATTCGGATCCCCGCGACCGGCAATTCCGCCAGGACTGGCCCGGTGGGAGAACCAACCATTACTGGTTTGATCTTAACAGGGACTGGCTGCCCGCTCAACATCCTGAAAGCAAATCCAGACTGGAAATATATCATGCCTGGAAGCCACATGTACTGACCGATCATCATGAGATGGGCTCGCGTTCCACTTTCTTCTTTCAGCCGGGGGTTCCGGGAAGGGTTAACCCCAATACACCCGAAGAGAATATCAGCCTGACCAAAAAAATTTCAAAATATCATGCCGAAGCTCTGGATGACATCAGTACCTTATATTTCAGCGAAGAAAGCTTCGACGACTTTTACTATGGAAAAGGCTCCACCTATCCGGATGTGAACGGGGGTGTTGGTATTCTGTTTGAACAGGCAGGGATGCTGGGCCAGAACCTCGATCTTCCCCGGGGCAAGCGTTCTTTTGCTGATGCTGTCAGAAATCATTTTACCGTGTCGATGTCATCCATTCGCGGAGCACTCGACAACAAAAAAGAGCTGAATGATTACCAGAGGGAATTTTTTGAAATCAGCGAAATGGCAGAGGATGATCCTGTAAAGGGGTATGTGTTTGGTTCAGAAGATACGCCCGTCAAAAATTTCCACTTTCTTCAATTGTTAAAAGACCATAATATCCAGGTGCATAAACTGAAACAGTCGTATGACAAGGGTAAACATCAATATGCACCGGGATCCGGATATGTTGTGCCTCTGGAGCAAAAGCAATACCGGCTAATAAAGAGTTTGTTTGAACAGCGCACCGCCTTTGAAGACAGCATATTTTATGATGTTTCGGCCTGGACCATGCCCCTGGCTTTTGATCTGGATTATGATGAAATCAGATCGGAATCTGCAGTGAAAAGGCTGAGCGGAAAACAAATGGATCAGGCGGTACTTCCGGCAGGTGAAATCATAGGAAAAGAGAGCGATATCGGATATATCATACCGGGCACCTATTACAACCTTCATGAGATCATTTATCAGTTACAAAAGAATGATATGCTGGTTCAGGTTGCCAGACGTTCGTTTTCTTTGGATGTGGAAGGAGCAATGACCCGTTTTGATCCGGGAAGTATTTTTATTCCTTCCGGTGCTCAGGATATGAACAATGAGGAGATTTATCATTTGATGCAAAATCTGGCGAATGAAAAGGGTATTGATATTGTTTCGCTGGGAACCGGACTGACTCCCTCTGGCATCGATCTTGGAAGCAGAAATTTTGCTCCTTTGCGTAAACCTAAGATACTTATCGCAGCCGGTGATGGAGTCAGCAGTTACTCAGCTGGAGCGATCTGGCACCTTCTGGATGAAAGGTTCAATATCCCTGCTGTGCTTGTTAAACCGGATGAATTGCGGCATATTAAGCTTTCGGATTTTAACACACTGATCCTGCCAGATGGTTACTACCAGTGGAGCGCTTCAGTGAAAGAAAAAATTGACCACTGGGTGAAATACGGCGGGTTGATTGTGGCTGTTGAAGATGCCAACAGATGGTTGTCCCGCCAACAGCTCATTAAGATGGAGCAAAAGAAATCGTCCCGTCCGGATTCCGCTTTAAGATTGCCTTACATTCAACAAAGGCAGCGGAGAAGAGCCCAATCTATCAATGGTGTAATTCTGCAGGCTTCTGTCGATCCTACCCACCCTGTTTGCTATGGAGTAGATTCTCAACAAATGCCGGTATTCAGGAGCAATAAGCTTATTTGCAACAAAACAGGCGATCCTTATTCCACACCTGTGATGGTGGGGGAAGATCCATTGTTAAGCGGCTATTTGTCCGATGAAAACATTGAATTGCTGGAGCAATCCGTTTGGTGCCAGGAATACAACAGGGGCAGGGGAACGATCATTTCCTTTTTTGATGACCCGAACTTCAGGGCATTTTGGTATGGCACCAATAAACTTTTCCTCAATGCCATTTTTTATGGCGGAATATAGCGGGTAACAACCCCGCATTAGAAAAACCGGCTTTTTGCGAAATTTATTGAAGCAAAAAGCCAGGTTTTTCAATAGCGTCAGAATTA
>CAYNPZ010000119.1:0-11584 GCA_964399175.1 uncultured Bacteroidales bacterium
CTGTTTTACCAAATCTTATTTCCCTAAATTTGATTCTGCAATATAGTAAGCTGCCTTTCCCCCCTTGCCAACTTAATCCCTTCAGCGACCATTATATTTATCTGCTAGCTGCGGCTTATCCGATTTGCCAACTGCCAACTGCCCTTTGCCAACTGAACTTCAAACTCCCGTCAAACCCGCCTGTCGGCGGACAGGCAATCAAACTCTTCGTCAAACTCTCAAACTTAATATACTACACATATTCCAAATAAGCCTTTACAATTTTATCGAGGTATTCATCCTGATCCATCTCCCAATAGGTACTCGAAAATATCTCCACCTCGTTCATGCCGTTAAATCCTGTATTTTCCACCCATTCCCTTATCTGTGGAACATTGATGCATCCCTCGCCCATCAGTCCGCGGTCAAGCAGGAAATCATTTGTCGGTACCTTCCAGTCGCAGACATGAAAGGCCATTAAATTGCCGTTCCTGCCGCATCGTTCGATTTCCTGCTCCAGCTCTTCATCCCACCAGAGATGATACACATCCACGGCAATGCCCACATGAGATGACTGTATGTCTTCAGCCATGTCATTGGCCTGCCTGAGCGTGTTGATGGCCGAGCGGGTGTCGGCGTACATGGGATGAAGCGGCTCAATGGCCAGTTTGATGTTGTGTTCCCTGGCATGATCCAAAGTTTCTATTATGCCATCCCGGATCTGCTTCCTCGATTCTTCCAGAGATTGTCTGGGCTCGGCCCCACATACCAGCACCACCATGGGGGCACCCAATGCTGCCGCTTCTTCCACGATCTTTTTGTTTTCCTCTATGGCTTCCTTACGCTTTTGCTTTTCCAAATGGGGAAAGAATCCGCCCCGGCAGAGCGAAACAACTTCCAGACCGTGGCTGCGTATCATCTCACCGGTTTTTGCAACATCCTTCCCCTCCAGCGCATTCCTCCATACCGTGATGCCCTTTACACCGGCATTTGCATACCTGGCCGCGGCCGTTTCAATATCCCAGGGCTTGTTGGTGATGGTATGAATGCAAAGTTTTGAAGTGTCATTAATTTCCGAAGCCATAAACAATCATTTTAAACAGTTAAAAAAGGTGTAGTAGGGCTCATTGCTGATCAGCCGGTGGATGTACAAAGCCACCTCCCTGATGTGGTAATCGCCCCACATGCTGGATTCTCCGTATGGGATTTTGCTTCCCGCCGGTATGTGGTCCCACCCGTTTGGATGATGGTAGATGGAATGCAGCAACAGGCCCTGATGATCATCTTCCGTGCTCAGGTAGGTGTCCTCCAGCAAACGGCTGACCACCGTCAGTCCGGCCTGGAAATACTTGTTGCCTTCCTCTTTTTCTCCTTTTTTTGAGAGATATTTTCCCAGCCGCAGCAGACCCTGGGCCCCGATGGCTGCCGCTGTGCTGTCCACCGGTTCATGATCGTTATAGGGATCTGCGGGTTGATTCAGATAATCTCCCATCTTATGCAGGTTGGGTGCGCCGGTATCCCAATAGGGAATTCCGTCTGTGGGTGTGTTGTTGATGAAAAAATCGCAGGTGGCCCGGGCAGCTTTCAGGTATCGCTCTTCCAATGTCTTTTTTCCGCCGTAGGCTTTCAATTCGTCTTCCGGTAATGTGTCCAGGAATTCCAGTTCTTCCGGGAAGCCGCACATGGCCCAGGATAGCCCCCGCGTCCAGGTGGTGTATCCCGAATAGCCCTGCTGGGCATTTGGACACCGGAAATTCCCGTCGTTGACATTGAAGATGCATTCATGTGCGGTACGCCCCCATTCATCAAAGGAATCCCTTCCTTCTCCGTAAAAAACGGAATATTTGGCCGTGGCATCCATGTGCCTGAGCATTCGGTCAAGCAAGTCAATCCGGCTGTCATGCTCGCCCAGAAAAACATGGCCCAGGGAATGGGCCAGTGCCAGTACTCTGCATGTGCGAACCGTATCCACAAACAGGGAATGGGGTCCGTTGAAGGTGTACATGTATCCACCGCCATCAGCCGTATTGGTCCAGCGGTTCGATTGTATGGCACCGGAAACTTTCAGAGCCAGTTCATAAAAGTTTTTTTCCCATTCATTGTAAGGTGTTTTACCTTCAACCATCAAACGTAGCAGATTGCCATATGTGCTTACATTGTTGAACCCGTGATCATGGACACCTGTGTGCGTGAGGTGAGGTGCCATAATATCCAGCGTTTTGTTTCTTCCCGTTTCCAGGAATTCCTTCTCACCGGTGGCATCGAACTGGAGCAATGAAGAACCGAATTGAAAGCCCTGTGTCCACTCGGTCCAGCCGCGGGTGGTGTATTTTCCTTTTACGGTGTAGACCGGCGAACCCTGCGCGGTATCGTAGTTGGCTTCAATATCCTTTATTTTCTTTCCGGACAGCTCCCAAAAGCGATCCAGCTTGGATTTTAGATCTTCCGGTTTTAATTGTTGGTTGATTTGTAGCATAGCAGCAGATTTTATAAGGATTTTTGCAGTTTGGTTTTCCTGATGATCAATGATAAGGCGGTGGTAATGACCAGAACGATGTACAATATGGATTCCATAAGGAATCCGTGAATTTCTGCCGGAACCAGATCAAACAGGGAGGCCAGAAATACAAACAGGGCTGTAAGGGATACAATAAACAGCTCTTTGCCCGGTGCTTCTTTTGCCAGCACACCCACAATTACCACCGGTGCCATCATGGAGGTGCCGGTAAAGCTCATTCGGGCCAAAAGCACCAGTTGATCACTCATATAGGTGGAAAATATCAGCGTGATCACCGCGAAGATAAATATTCCGATTCTGGCCTTCTGCATCACCTTGCTTTCCTTTCCTTTAAGGATCGAACGCAGTTCGGAACCCAATGCAAAAAGCTGGGCATTGGTGGTGGACAGCACAGCAGCAAACAAACCGATGATGGCCAGTGCTGCAATTGTATCTGCCTGATCAAACAACAAGGCATTCGAGAGAAAGTCGGAGGTGGTGGCATCGGTGTAGTTTATGGCTCCGTACATACCGATAAAAGCGGTCGGCAATATAATAAGCAAAGCAAAAACACCAACGCCAATGGCCATCCTGTGCATGGACCGAAGGCTTTTCATCACAGCGATCCGAATGGTAAAATGAGGCTGTGTAACGGGGATCAGTACCACAGCAATCAATGATGTAATAAGGAATTGTCGATCAAATAACCCATTGGGCCCTGGTGTGGACAGCAATTTACTGTTCACTTCCTCCACACCGTTGAATAAAGAGGCAACTCCCCCCTCATATCCGATGCAAGTTGTCCCGATCAGCCATATCACCGTAAGCAATATAAGGCCCTGGATGGCATCGCTGTAAACAATGGCTTTCAGGCCACCAATTTCACTGTAGATCAGCATAAAAGTCACAATGATGGCCGACCATCCCCAGGCAGGAAGAGAACCGGGAAGGGTGGCATCAAGAAAGATGGATATGCCCCGGATCTGAATGGCCACATAGGGAATAAGAAAGATAAAGGCGCTGGTAAAAAGGGCGTAGCCAGCCCACTTGTTCCTGAAACACGACATCATCAAACCGGCAATCCCCTTAAATCCAAACCGGCTTGCCTGGCGCCTTAATTTATATCCGAACCAGAGGATGAGAAATACCATCACTGCATCGGAGACGGCAAGAAAAATCCAGGCACCGACGCCGTGGTTTCTGAAAAAGTCGGGCATCCCCATAAAAGTGAAAGCGCTGAATAAAGCTGCAGAATAGGTTAAAAATCCCAGGATAGAGGTGATGCTCTTGTTGGCCAGCATGAACTCGTCGGCTGTGCGGTGTCGCGAGTATGACTTTATCGAAGCAAACACCAGCAAACCGACATAAATGGCTGCAAAGATGATAAACCAGGTAGTCATTGGCTTTCCTCCCATCTTTTAGAACCCGGACAAATGAATGATCCGTAAATGGTGAGACCAACGATTGCAATTCCAATGAAAATGCCGGTCCACAAGGTGTAGGGAATCCCTAAAAGCTCCGGCTTGTATTGTCCATACGGTATTACCGCCGGTGTAAATGTAAGGATGACAAGAAAAACTACAGTGGTTACCACCAGATACCAGCGTGTTTTAACTCTGTTTTTCATAGATATTGGTTTTATTGATTTGTTTTTAGTCCAGCCGTTTAATCTTGGAATTGATATGCTATAAAGAACCTACGAAATTCTTTAATTTATCTTTATCTACTGCAAAATTCTCTGCCCGCTGACAAATTTGAAGCGGCACTCCGAAAGGATCCCGCAGCATTACAAGGTGGGTCCCTTCATTGGGTTTTAATTCCTCAAAAACCGTTGCTCCTTCTCCTACAAGTTTGTTCTTCATCTTTTCAGCGTTTTCCGAAGCAAAAGCCATATGAAATGTCAATGGTTGTACCTTTTGATAATCGGGTATTTCAGCATTTTCATTGGAATAGATCTCCATGGCAAGACGGCCTGTACTGTCTGCAAGAAAATGGGCGTATGGAGCTTCATCCATTGATTTTTTAATTTCCATATCAAGATTTTTTACATACCATTCAGCCATTTGTTTTGGCTTGTCGACGTTGAGGGCAAAATGTTCAAACATCATAATAATTCCTTATTGGTTTGTTGAGACAAATATAATGGGTATGTCGCTGTTTTACAAATTTTATAATAGGGATAGTATGTTTTAACCTGGATCATTCTCACCGCAGCTTTAGCTGCGGTAGGAATAATTCGGGTTAAATTCATGACAATCGGCATCGAAACGGCCGACCGGCTCCAATGTCCTGATATCTATAAACTGATGTCCTCCCCAGCGGAGCAAGCCGTTATCGGCGACCAGCTTCTAGTAAGAATTGTGTTTTTTAAATTACTCATTTTTCTACCTCCTTGGCCATTTCATTCAGCCACTCCTGGACATTATCTGCGGGGATATCAAGTTCCCTGTTTACCGGTTCGGGATCAGGATAGCCTCCTACTTCCTCTTGACTGTCAATAATATTTCCATTCCTATTTTTTATGTTGTTAATAATCCTTTGATCGATGGGGCTTCTGTCTGCCGGCCTCGCTCCTGCATTGGATAATACATAATCATAGACTTTACCAGAGTCAAATATCTCCAGATCATCAGACCAAATTGGAGGCTCGTCCACTTCATTAAAAGTGCCTTCTGTCATTGAAAGATTTTCTCCCTTACTTTTTATTTGATTATCCTTAAAATATAATTCTGCATGTTCTGCAGAAATAAAAGCCTCAGTTTGCGTATCCGGACCAGGGATAAAAACGTTTCCAATAATGGATATTCTGGCCAGAGGAGGTGCGGGATGACCTTCCCATTCACTCTCTACCCAATAAGTATGGATTGCCCGGTATCCCGGATTATAGATAAGGTTATTGGCAATAATTCCTGTGGCTGCTGTTTTATAGTACGGATTTCTTTGCCTGTTATGGGCATATAAATTGCCCTTAACGGTAATTTTCCGACAATTGTCATGAATCAGGCTTCCTTTGGAATGCTCACCACTTCTATGCGTAGAATGACTTAAGCATTCAGCAATCAGACAATTTGAAATCGTTACCCTGTGGGATGTACTGTCGAGTCCTTTTAATCTCGGACCGGAGACGCTTATATTTTCATCTGTTGCCCAGGTTCCGGAACAATGGTCAATCAATATATTATATGCATCACCTCCGGCGGTGGAGATCGCGTCGGTTTCCCATCCGCTTTTTTCAGGCTCTCCGGCATCTCCTGGACGGACCATCAAATGCCGCAGGATCACATCATGGGTTCTTATGGAAATGCCGCCGCGAATAAGGGTGATTCCCGGTGAAGGTGCTGTCTGGCCGGCTATGGTTACATAGGGTTCATCAACGGAAATGCCATTTTGTTCCAGGTCGATGACACCGCCTACTTCAAAGACTATAATACGGGGTTCCTCCATATTTAAAGCCTCTCTTAACGATCCTTCACCACCGGTGTTTAAGTTGGTTACCTTTACAATTTTACCTCCTTCACCTCCTTTCGTATCGGTAAAACCTATTCTTTCGCTTTCTGGTTTTTTATCACTTGTGCAAGATTGAATTGAAACACTAAAAGCAAGGAAAAATATTAAAACTCCCAGGAAAAAAATTTTTCTTCTCAAGTAGTTCATAAGCTTTTTTATTTTTATCTCTTTATTTTCAGGGTAAAGATCATTTGCTATCTCTGTTTTTGCTCCCTCCCAAGCATACAATACCGCTATTTTTCATGGTCATATACAATTTGTGCTCTGCAGCTATCATTCCATCAAAAACCGGCGTACTTTCCAATTTATAATCAGCCAGTTTTTTCCCTTTTTCCGGGGACAAAACGAGTAACCGGCATCCCTTTTTTCCTTCCAGTGCTGCAAGAGGGTTATCTTCCGGAACGATATCAGGTGGCCCGGCAACAAAAAGTTTCTCGCCTGCAAGTACCATACTGCGGATCTTAAGCGGAATTGACTTTGACCACTTATCTTTAGAGGCCCCATGCTCCCTGGCAAACAACCTGTCGTTTTCTCCGGGAGTAAATCCCCGACGCACACGAATGCTCTTGGTCATTACATGTACACCGAAAACAGCCTCCTCATTAAATACCAACAGCTGACCATAACCTCCGGAGCCACCGAGTAAGTGGCGGGACCAACCCGGCCAGCGCCGGCCGTAAATCCAACAGGTTCCTTCATTGTAGGTATCATCCAGAAATCCACCGGTAGGCATTAAATGTCTTCCATCAGCATTGCGTTCGGAAGCCTCTTCATATATCCGTATCCCTCCACCCTCAGAAGATCTCTTGCGCATGGGAGGGGTAACCCGGGTCAGATCGCCGGTAAAGCGTTCCTGGTAAAAGTAAAGATCGGCACCGTCGCTTACAAGGATATTGGACTTGGCACCATTCATGTAACCTGCCTGCATCGGAACTTCTTCATAAGGATCAGGAAAAGGGCCTTCCAGCTGGTTTTGATGGAGCACTTTGCCGGTATAGGGATCTAAGCCGTAGATCCGGATTCCCCCGTCCAGAAATGAAGAGCGGCCAGAGATGAAATAGACTACCAGGCGTGGGGGATCTGCAGTGGCATCTTCTTGCACCATGACACTCCCGTTGACCGGCCAGGTTGATTCCAGCTGCTCCTTGACTAAGACGCGGCGTTCTTTTGGGGCTGCCATAAATCGCCACACAAGTTTGCCATCGGAAGCCCTCAGACAATAAACATGACCGTCAGTAGAGCCAAAAAGAACAAGCTGGCCATACACTGTAGGCGGTGAGTCAATAGGTCCGCCGGCGGTAAATTGCCATAAACGGCTGCCGTTTTCTGCATCCAGAGCATGAATGGTATGGCCATTTTTTTCTGCCACCAGCAGGCGCCCATCCGCTACAACAGGCGGGGTAAGCTCGCCGTTTAGTGTTGTTTCCCACTGTTTTTCCAGGTCCGCAGACACTGTATGTGGAATGCTGCCGCTCCGTTGGGGGTCTCGGCGATAAGCAGGCCAGTCTTCCATGTTTTGTTCCAAGTTTGTTTTGTCTGGCCTTCCGACCTGCTTCCACGCGGGTCCATGTTGCAGCCGCTCCGCCGGAGCCGGAGGATAGGTATTGTCGACATTCCGGGTCGACAGGGCATTGAAATTATTCAGCAGTACGCCAGGATAACATACACAGGGATGGGGAGCCATGTAAAGAAGACCATTAGCCGGGAGAGTACCGTAGACACATGGCGCACGCAGCCAGTTATGTCGCATATGGTTATCTCCCTTCAGATCAAAAAATTCAACGCCCCGTTTGGGTAGCATCAGATAACGACTTGTGGCTTTACTCCGATAACAGCGAAAGTGGTGACCCGCACTCTTCAGATAAGGTACAGAGATCTCGCGGACTACCTCACCCGTGTATAAATCATACCCTTTACGTTGAACCTTTGTTTCTGTATCTTTTATTGGTAAATTGGTATTGCCAAGCCAGACTACTCCGTCGACCACAAAAAGATCAGCCGGGTTCGAGATACCGGGACCCTCATAGAAGGGGCCTTCCCAAAGTACTTCGCCAGTCTCGGACGACAAGGCAACTGGTCTGGTGGCGTCGTGATCCGATGAACTTCGCCTACAGGCATAAACGATAACTTCATCCCGTGGCACCAGCGTGCCGCAAGTAGCCCGGAATCCTTTCTTACATTGTATAGGCTGACTCTTCCATAATATCCGGCCGTTCTCCATGTCCAGGCAAACCACCTGGTTGTAATTGGAATAGTAGACCTGTCCATTTCGCTCACTCAGGGTTAGAGGAGCCATTTTTCCCGGATCAGTCTGCCAGAGTGTTTCTCCTGTCTTGGCGTCAATAGCCATCACGCGTCCGCTTTGTTCTGGTGTGGATTCTCCAAAATAATCCCATACATGTGTTTCCGGAGGATTCTGGTCGGTCCTTACATTAAGTATCAAAGTGTCACCGCTGAGAAGAATTTCATCCGTCAGTTCTGTCTGCTCGAAATCGCGTATCTTCTCACCTGTCTTCGGATTAAGAACCGAAACGGGAGCATGGTAGCCGAGCGTCGCATAAATATGTTCCTCACCTGCCACCAGCCTGCGGGGCAAAGTTGCAGGCTGTTCGCGCAACATCTTTGCACGTTCCCTGGGTTCCTCCCATATCGAATCGGCATGCCACTGCCGCCATCCCCAGTCCGGCATCGGACGTTTCCAAAGTAGCTTCCCGTTAAATGCATCCCGGGCGATCAACTTCCATTGACTTGGCAGGCGTTTGTCCACCACCCCAATAGGTCCTTCATCCCATATATAAAATATCCGATCACCCGAAGTTACCATAGCTGCCATACTGGAATTAACTTCATGGCTGCGTGCGTAAGGAGGACCACTGATCCATTGGACACTCTTTGGTGGACCCACAACTGTGTCCCGGGCTACTGCGTTGTTATCGGCTCCATGGAGATAATGGGTCCAGTCATCAATCCCTTCCGGTCGGGATTTTACAGTCTTTTCCCATTCTTCGCTCTCTTTTGTCAAGGCCACGCCGTTCGGGGCCAAAACCCTCAACATTTCATCCTCCGAAATCCTCCCGGGCTCGTCTGTCACCAGAAGATTTACCATATTATTTGCATAAGGAAGCGTTTGCTGATCCCAATGCTCAACAGATACTTCCCCATACAACCCTTGATCCTTTATAAACTGACGAGCTTTTTCAACTTTTTGCTCTTCGGAGGAAAGCCCCTGCACAAGATATGAATCATTGGCATATAAAGCAGAAGTGAGTTTTCCATTTTTGCATCCAACATGAACAATCAATCCTCCTTTTATACCACTCTTTTCAAATATTCTGTTGGCTTCCCGGACAAAACGGTAAGTATTATAATACCAATAAATACCACCAAGGATAAGAAAGATAGCTCCAAGAACGAAAATTAAGAGGCGTAAGGATAATCTTTTCATAATTGAGATTTTTTTTAGCAACAAAAATTTTATTTAACGGAGATAAGTGATACAGGTTAACCCCAACTTAGATGAACTTAAATTTTTGAAAAAATTTTTAGTGAATCTTAGTCGCTGTCGGAGACAGGAATAATTCTTGAATTATTCGGGCTAAAATAATCAAAAATTTTAAAATCTGGAAAAATGAGTTCAGTCTAAAAAGGATTAAATGAAAAAAATGCCACTAAAGCTCCAAAACACCAAATCCCACAAAAAAGAGATATTCAGTATTTTATTTTTAGTGAAATTTAGTGTTTTGGTGGCAGAAAAAACCTTTTTAGACTGGGCTCAAAAATACTTACCTTTACTGAAAATAAATAATGGCTTGTTTATGAAAAATTTCTTGTTCACCCTTTTGTTCGTGGTTTTAAGCTCTTTACTTCTGGCCCAGAAAAACACCAACCGCCGTGCACAGTGGTTTGTGAATTCCCGGTATGGAATGTTCATCCACTGGGGTGTGTACAGCGGTGCCGAGGGGTACTGGAAAGGCGAGAAGCTCCGTTACGACAATGACTACGCCGAATGGATCTATTACAGAAACCGCATCGATAAGGAAGAATACGTCACATTGATTGACCGGTTTGACTGGGACCGTATCGATCCTGAAGAATGGGTGATCCTGGCCAAAAAGGCAGGAATGAAATACCTTACCTTTACTGCCAAGCACCATGACGGGTTTGCTTTATGGGATAGTGACGTGTCTGATTATGATGTCGCAGATTATACCGAACCCAGCCGGGATCTCCTGAAAGAGCTCTCACAGGCCTGTAAGAAGCATGGAATAAAATTCGGATTGTATTATTCACACTGGGTGGACTGGGCACATCCTTACGGTTGGGATCATACCCGTGAGATTTATGACCTGAGTGAAGAAGAATATGACAGGTACTGGCAGGAAAAGGTGATCCCCCAAATGCGTGAGCTGCTGACACAATACGGGACCATTGATATGATCTGGTTTGATATGTGGATCCATCATTCCGATGCCATCGTCACAAAGGAACAATTGATGCAGCTTAAGAACATGATCCGGAAGCTACAGCCCGATTGTCTGATCAATTCCAGGCTGGGATTGTCCATGAAAGAAGATAGCGACATTGATTTCAAGACCTTGGGGGATAATCAGCTTGGTAATCAAAAGGAGAACTTCCCATGGCAATCTCCGGCCACGGTTTCTCATTCGTGGGGCTATCACCGAACCGATACAGAATGGAAATCGGTTTCTACCCTGCTGCAATCCCTGATCAGCAATGTCAGCCTGAACGGCAATTTCATGCTGAACATCGGTCCCAGGTCTGATGGTTCCGTGCCTCATGAGATGAAACAGCGGTTGGTGGAAATCGGTCAGTGGCTTGATGTAAACGGCGAGTCTGTATATGGGGCCTCTGCCTTTGATCTTCCCAAAGCCCAGCATGACTGGGGCAGGATCACCAAAAAGCAAATGCCTGATGGAGACACCCGGTTGTACCTGCATCTGTTCAGCTGGCCCTATAATGAGAAGCTGAATGTAACAGGTATTACCTCACGGCCTGAACGGATCTATATGTTGTCGGACAAGCAGGAGGGGGAACTGGAGTATCAACACACCGGAGCCTTAACTACCGTTGGGTTGCCTGAAATGCAAACCAACCCCTATGTTCCTGTCGTGGTGATGGAATATGAGGGATATCCTGAAATAGAGCGAGGTTTGGCATCCAAGACCCTTTCCGGTGGATTTTCCCTCACTCCCGAAAATGCCAATAATATGGAAGGAGATATCACAATTGAGCCTGCCAAAAGGTATGGCTCCGTACCTGCCCATATTCAGGTGAAGGGACAAAGTAGTTATACCTGGCAGGTATATGTAGACGGTCCGAAAACCCTGCATCCCGATGTTTCTTATTCCTTCCGGGGTGATCATGCTTCCGGCCGGATACAGGTTGTTGTTGCTGGTTCATCCTTAGAGCATAAAGTGAAGCCAACGGGAATGACAGTAGGGGAGCCCAACAGGGACTGGCACATCAAAAGCTTTGAATCGCATGATTTGGGAATGATAAAGATTCCTGAAGCAGGTTATTATAACATTTCCCTGGAGATCGAACCGGAAGACGAACCCATAGATTTTCAGTGGTTGTGGC
>CAYNPZ010000120.1:0-11177 GCA_964399175.1 uncultured Bacteroidales bacterium
GCAGGTTCCAGATAAGCAGCAAAGCCACCGCCGGGTTGCATATTTATGGTCAGCTCATCGCTGCCGCTTACTTCTGTAGTTTCCTTTTTCAGGTCCGTGGCTTCGCCATCAACATCCCTGAATGTATGCATCTCGTAATTGCCTCTTCCAAGAAAATCCAGTGAAATTTTAAGGGTGCGTGCCTTACTGTTGGTCATCGAACCAATAAACCATCTATTACCAAATTTCCGGGCAATTGTAATGTATTCGCCTATGGCTCCGTTAAGCACCTTTGTAGCGTCCCACACAGTGGGCACTTCTTTCAGGAATTCAATGCCCGGTTCCCCGTAATAATGCTCAGGCCGGTCACAAGCTACGGTAATCGGACTATTATACACAACAAATTTGGCAAGGGTATGGCTGCGCGTTCCCATCACCTGGGTAGGATGACCGGCACGGAAATTCCCTTTGCTGCGATTCAAAAACCCGCCGGGGGTATAATCCATCTGGCCGGCAAGCATTCGGGTAAATGGTATGGTGACATCGTGATCAGGTGTGATCCGGGTGGACCAGCCATTGTATTCATTGCCCAGCACTCCTTCACGGGTCATGAGGTTGGGAAGCGTTCTGCGAAAGCCCGTTGGTTTGTAGGCTCCGTGAAAATTGACCATCAGATGGTGCCGGCCTGCTGTTCTGACCACCTTGTGATACCAGTTGACCATCTCCTGATCATCACGGGCCATAAAGTCGATCTTTACACCGGCAATGCCCCATTTCTCATAAAGTGCAAAGGCTTCCTCAAGCTGCCTGTCAATATCCGACCAGTATAGCCACAGCCAGCATTCAACGTTCTTTTTCCTGGCATATTCCAATACCTCCGGCATATCAACCTTCCGGTTTACGGTAGTAACATCCGCATCGGGCTCATTGTACGGACCATACCATTGCCAGTCGATTAACTGATACTTCCAGCCCATCGCTGCAGCCAGATCAATATATTCCTTAATGGTTCGGGTATCCATCTGTACGCCCCCGCTCCACCAATGGTCCCATGCGGAAATGCCCGGTTTGATCCAGGAAGGATCCTCGAGTTCGCATTGCTCATTAAGATTCATTACCATATCATTTTCAATCAGGTCGCCGGGGGACTCACCGATCATTACAACCCGCCACGGAGAGGTATGCGGTGTACTTATCCTTACTTTGGCAGCATTGTCAGGATTGCCTCCTTCCGGCGATAATTTCGACTGAAGCCGGATTTCTTCGCAGGCATGCTCATCCCGGCCTATGTACATTCCGCTCCAGTCATCCAGGTTGGCTTCAGTGAGAGCTGTGTACAAATTTTCCGAATGTTTGACGGTTAAAGGCAACCCAATGATTGAAGAAGATTCAATATGGGAGAGGGGATGTTTCCAAAACTCTGTTTCCTGATGGGTAGCATAGCTTCCGTAGTCAGCCATCCAGGCTGTATAATCTTCAGGAAAATAAAAAGTTGAATATTCGTTGGTAATAACGAGCTCCGGCTTGCTGATCAATTTCGGCAGGTAGTAACGGAAGGCCATGCCGTCATTATAAGCCCGGAAAGTCACCACCAGCTCCCTGCCGGGAAACCGTTTCTCTTCCATTTCCAGGCGAAGCTGTTTACAGTAATTGCGTATCTCTTTTTGCTGTCCGGTCACTGGTTCCCACTCATTGTCAATGGTCTTCTTTTCCTGGTTGTTAACTCCCATGTATCGGCCAAGAGGAGGAGAATCGGAGAATTCAAGCATCAGGGGCGATTTAAGCAATATTGACTTCCCTTTGTAAGACAGAGAATACCTTACGGTATCTTCCGTATCGATGGTAATGTTTACCGAACCGTCCGGTGAAGAAAGCTGATAAGTTTGTGCAGATGCGCTCCATCCAAAAAGGATGAGCAGAATGATGGTTAAAATTAAATTTTTCAGATGTTTCATGGCTTATATGGTTTTTTGTAAGTGTAATCCGCCCTTGTCATATATGTTAAGATTTTAATACAATCATCTTTTAGTGAACCCTCTTCCTGTAAATTTCCTCAGGATCCTCCTCATACTGATCGAACGGGCGCAAATGGATTGTATACTGGCACGGTTCGGGCTTCACCCGGTATTTTTCCAGTGTTTTAACAGGAGTACCTCCGACCCCGGAAACCTTAGGATCCATATTTACGGTGATCCCATCCTGATCTTTCAATTGAAACGTATATTGTGCCCGGGTCAGATTGTCGGTACTAAATGTACGGGCACTGATATTCAACAATGCATCCCCGGATATATACACTCCAAGACCTTCTTCATTGGTCAGTGCAGCCCAGCGCACGTCGGTGCGGTTGCCATGTTCCTCAGGAACCAGGTAGGGTTCATATAGCTCGCTTACGGATTTCTCATACCATCCAACCTTTGCCCCTGATTTCCTGTCGGGATAGGTCTCAAAAGGTCCTCTGCCGTACCAGGTAAGCTGATCGAATTCATCCTGAAGCACCATCTGGGTTCCGATCCTGGGAAGCCAGTCCGGCATATCCGAGGCGGGGGCAATATTGTGATGTATGCTGATCTCCCCTGTACCATCAATTTCGTAAGTATAAACCACGTCAAACCGCGTGTTTGCGTTGGAGGCTTTTGACAGCGTTTCCACCTGTATGGTCACCCTGTTTTCTGTTTTCTCTACATTCATGTCCTTAACTTCGGTTTGCATTCGGTTCAGGCCGTATTTTCTCCAAACAGGGGCCATGGGATTGCCTCCCCACTGATCGGTCTGGTTCCAGATGGGTGCACGCCATACATTGAACCCGGGAGCGGTTTTGATCAGCTCCGATCCCTTATAATGCATGGATGTCAGCATTCCCTTCTTTTTGTGGAACGTATATTGAAAATCCCTGCCGTTGACGACCACCCTGTTCCGATGTTCATTGACCTCAAAGGGTTCAGACTGATCCTGTCCGGTCTGCAGGCCATCGTAATACATATTGGAGGGTAGCTGAAACTGTTCCCAGGCTATTTCATGACCCCGCCCGGCCCATGCTGTTTTTTCCGGTAGCCTGAAACGGATCATTAACCAATGATCCCTGTCTTGCGGGATTTGCATCTCAGAGACGGGGAGAGAGATGGTGGTCTCCCCTCCGGGCTCAAGATTTATCCGCCTGGTGCCTGCTTTCACAAGGGAACCGGCAGTCCTTACATCCCAATGCATGGAAAGTTCCCTGAGGTTTTTGAAATGATGTTTATTGGAAATCCGAAATTTTCCTTCTTTCAGGTTCACTGCTTCTGTCTTTACAGGCTGGGGAACCTTTTTCAGCTCCCACATTTCGGGTTGCACCTGCCTGTCAGGCCAGACAAGCCCGTAAGCACGGGCACCGATGCCCAAAGAGAAAAACGAACCCTTTTTTTCTACAGAATCAAATTTACACCATAGCAAAGCCTCATAATTCCGGGTATCCGGGTGACTGTGTAATTGTTCCGGTGCCAATGCCCGGTTAAATATACCCACATTGTCGAACAGCGAATTGTTCAGTTGCCCCGGATGTTCCATGCCGTAGATCTCCGCGTTTCTCCCGATGTTTACCGGATAAGGGGCATGGTCGATGGAACCGGTATGTGGCGTATTGGCTACCATTTCCCCGTCGATATATAACCGGAGCTGTTTACCGTCATAAATGCCGGCAATGTGGTGCCAGTTGTTCCGCCAGTTTTCAGGTACCATAGCTTCACATTCTATGGCCTGCCCATCGTGAATATAAAACTGAAGGGTATCTTCAGCAGGCTGTTTCAACCCGTATTGATGGCCTCCCTTGTTTACCAGGTAACCGTACCCGTTCCACTGCCGGGGGTAAATCCAGGTTTCCACGGTCAGTTGATTGCCTGTGATATCCAAGGAAGGATCGCGGTAGAACTCAACCCATTCATCATGGCCGCTTAATGAAAGGGCCTTCCCTGACTTCCCGGGAACAAGCTCTGCATTGCCCATCAGAATGCCCTGGTTGCCGCTTGGAGAGGCATCTTTGGTAAGCCTTACCGGTTGTTTTATTCCGGGGCTGACCCAGTCCCATATGGCGCCACCGGTGGTGCGATCATAATTGCGGATCACATCCCAGTATTCCTGAAGCTGGCCCAGGCTGTTGCCTGAAGCAGCGAGATACTCATCCATGAAGGATGGCCGGGGTTCTTCTTCAGGAGTTTCCTCACCCAATTTCCTAAGCTCATTGGGATGGGGATAGCGGGGACCGATGATATCCTCGAAAGGCAGCCGGCCGTCATTTCCTCCGTAAAGCCACGGGCGGGTGGGATCAAGACTTTTTCCTTCTTCAATCAAACTGGCTATATTTTCCCCCGAACCGCTTTCATTTCCGGCACTCCAGATAACTACGCCGGGATGGTTGCGGTCGCGTTTGACCATTCCGCGAACCCGGTCGAGGTACATGGGCTTCCATTCGGGAATCTCAGAAAGATAAGTAGATGCATGGGCTTCATCATTGGTTTCATCTACTACATATATACCCAGCTCATCGGCTACATCCAGGTATTCATGGTTTGGGGGATAATGGGATGTTCGCACACAGTTTATGTTGAACTGTTTCATCAGCGTCAGGTCCTTCCGGATGGTTTCCCTGTCCATGGCCCTTCCCAATTCCGGATGATGCATATGAGAGTTCACCCCGTTGAATTTGATCTGCCTGCCGTTTACATAAACGGCCTGGTCCTTGATTTCAACTTCCCGGAATCCAACCCGGTCGCTTACAACCTCCAGTGTATTCCCGCCATCATCCTTTAATTCCAATACTACGGTATACAAATTGGGGAATTCGGCCGACCATTTTTTGGGATTGTTAATCTCTTTCGAGAATTGCAAAGTTTGCTCCTCTTTGGCGGAAAGGATAATGTCATTTTCCTTCAGAGGTTCTTCCAGCACGGGCTTACCCGCCTCATCATAGAGATGGATATCCAACCGGCAATTATCAGAGGAAGCCTGCCTACGGTAATTCTTAAGCGTAGCTTCTATATTCATGATGGCATCCTGGTACCTGGAATCCAAACCGGTGGTCACGTAAAAATCCCGTATATGGGTTTTGGGTGTAGCCATGAGATAAACATCCCGGTATATACCGGACAGCCTCCACATATCCTGGCATTCGAGATAGGTGCCATCGCAATAGCGGAAGACCTGGACAGTAATGTCGTTGGATCCTTTTCGAAGATAGGGGGTAATGTCGTATTCGGCCTGCTCCATGCCACCCTGGTCGTATCCCACTTTTTCGCCGTTGATCCAGACATAGGAGGCTGATTTCACACCTTCGAAATGCAGGAAGACCTGACGGTCATTCCAATCTTTGGGGATGGTAAATGTTTTCCTGTAGACACCTACCGGATTGTACTCTTCCGGTACTTTGGGAGGGTTGGCGGGAAAGGGCTGATGGACATTCCGAAACTTCGGATGGCCAAAACCCTCCATTTGCCAGCAGGAAGGCACCTGAATGGTATTGCGGAACCAGGAGACGGCCTTTTCCGTATGGATGTTTCCCGGTACTTCGCCGGGATTGGCAAACCATTTAAAATTCCATGTGCCGTTCAAGGATTGATAGAAAGGAGAAGCATTCCAGTCATCTTCCAGGGCATCTGAAGTGTTGGTATACGGGACGAAAGGAATGTGTCTCGGTTCCTGATTACGGGCAAATACTGCAGGGTTTTGCCAGTCGGGTGTCCCGGTATCATTTTGTGCCAAAGCCATCGAGGCAAAAATGCTCAGGAATAAGAAAGTGCAAATGATTGGGGTAATGATGCTTCTCTTCATGGGTATCAATTTTATTGTTAAATGTAACAAAACCATTGGGAAAATCAAAAAATCTTTTTCAAGAAAGGGATTTTGGCCATTCATCGGTAAGTTGGCAGTTGGCAATGGGCAGTTGGCAAAACATGAAATCTGGAGTTTGCAGTGGAATTTAATGGTCATTGTTTGTCATTCAGTGGTTAATTCGGTGGTAATACATTGTCATTCCTTTGTCATTCGATTGTATCTACTGGGCGTTAGTCGCATAGCGACAGTAGCATGACAGACTTAGCGGGCTTTGCGTTAATCTTTGTGATCTTCGCGTGAAGCCTTAAAAAATATTTCAGGCCCGCCTGCTGGACGGGCAGGCAAAAAAAGCAAAGAATAATTCAGAAAAGTTTTTTCGTAAGGTTGATTTAACTTTTTGTAAAGTTTATTTGTCTTTTTGACATATTTACCTTACATTTGTCTCGAATCTTTAATCTAAACTGTTATGAAAACAAATTATTTATTTCCTAACCGATTTAAAAAAGCAGGATGGATCGTATTTAATATGTTTACGATCTTGCTCTTCTTTATCATCAGGTTCAACTGGGTGATCTATAAATCAAAAAAACAGGCGGCAGATGAAAAACTATCTTAAGGTCGAACGGGCCAGAAACAGTCTTACGCAGGCCCAGCTGGCGGAAAAGGTCAATGTGAGCCGTCAGACCATCAATGCGATAGAACTGGGGAAATACAATCTATCCACGGTGCTGGCATTGAAGATTGCGCATGTTTTTGGCAGCACTGTGGAGGATGTTTTTGAGCTGGAAGATTCGGACTGGGAAAAGTGATATTACACGGTTGTCACTCAGCTGTCATCCGTCAAAAGCCAGACAAATTTCATTGTATTCGCAGAAATATTGAAAGTCGGAGTTTGGCAAGCGGCGGTTGGAAAACCGGGGTAATAGCCCGAATGTTGAACCTAAAGGCATTTGGACGGTTTTTTGGCATTCCGTCTAATCCCGCCCAAATAGAGGGATCGGACGGGTGAGCGTTGGCAAGTGAAGAGCAGGCATATATTAAAATGATGCCAACGGAAACAATACTGGGCTCAACAATTTTATCTAAAAAAACTTTAAAAAAATTACAACTTTTAAACAATTAAACGTCTTATATATATAGGGGTCTAACGGGAACTTTTTTAAAAACTATGAAAAATACATGTTATAATACCTTGTCACTGTTATTTTTTATACTATTCATTACTTTATTTGGTGGTTGTGAAAAGGAGGACTATACGCTTCCCGTTGAATTTAGACTTGATTTTACGATAAAAAATGAGCCCATTCTGGATGGCTCAATAACCATTGATGAAATTGGCTTAAATTTGAATTCCATTGATATCCGTGGTGATAGAGAGCAGGGTGAGGATGTTTTTTCAACCAGGCGCTTTGATCAGGGGAAATTCTTTGAAATAAAACCCACATCACGCAATGCTACGGAAAAATTTGATATTCCCCATGGTATTTATAACCCCATCTCATTTTCCTATAACTTTCAACCGGATAATGAGGAAGATGATTTAATTGAGGATATATCTGAATGGCATGAAGATTTGGAAGAAGATGATGATGATATGGAAGATGATGACCTGGAAGATTTGCAAGAAGATTTGGGAGATATAATAGAAGATTATCTTGAGGATATAGATCCATGCATCTTTGTGAAAGGCACATTCACCCATAATCAAAAAACCAAACATATTGTTCTGGTGGTTAACGACCCGCTGACTTTTGAAATTCCTGGTAAAAATAAGGAAGGAGGCTCAGAAGTGGTACTTGATAAAGAGCATGTGAACACTGGAAATCTTCAGCTTAATCCATCCTATTGGTTTTCCGTTATAACTCCGGAGATGCTAAACGATGCCTTCATTGGTGTGATTGACGATGAAGCGTATATCTTTTTAAGTAAGCATGTAAATAGCCAGATTTACGCTTCTGTTTTTAATAGAATGGAGGAATCAACCATTTTAACAATAAATGAATAGGCAAGCTCTATTATGGAAAGGTCACATGAGGAAGATTTGAAATTGTTGAGCGGTTGCCTTGAAAATGATAGAAGGTCACAAAAACAGCTATATAGAAAGTACTTTAAGACCATGTTTCAAATTTGTCTTTCCTACAGTGGCGATAGAGTTGAGGCAAAGGATATTCTGCAGGAAGCTTTTATAAAGGTATTTATCAACCTTGAAAATTTTAACTCAAAAAATTCGCTGGAAGGTTGGATAAGGCGTATTGTTACTAATACAGCTATCGACTACTTCAGGAGGAGGGAAAGACTTGTTTTTAAAGACGAGTTCCCTGATGAACCTGACGATGAGGAAAGGGGTAGCTTCTCATTTCAGGACCTTACAGACGACATCGTTCTATATTATATCAAACAGCTACCGGATGGTGCAAGAGTGGTATTCAATCTTTTTGCCGTTGAAGGGCTTTCTCATAAAGAAATTTCAGAAAAGTTAAGCATTACAGAAGGAACCTCAAAATCTCAGTATAAAAGAGCAAGAAATCTTTTGAAAAACTGGCTTAATGAATATATACTCAGCAAGCAATGAAAAATCACAAGTTTGACATAGAATATATCAAGTGGCTTCGGCAAGTTGATGTTGAGGAGGATAATGCTGTATGGGAGGAAATACAGTATGAACTTGATTTTATTGAAACCTGGGATAATATTTCAGTCCGGCTGGATGAGGTTAAGCCCCAAAAGGGCAAGGTGATTCAAATGAAATACGTGAAATCAGTTGCTGCTGCCGCCGCCTTTATACTGCTTATGCTTTTGCCGGTAAAATACTTTAATGAACAGGCTATTCAACCCTCCATTATTTCAGAACAACAAAATACCGGTTTAAATCCACAGGAGGGATTCATATCGGATGAAGCATCTCCGTTAAGAAAGGAAAAGGCAGATATGGATTTAGCCAAAATGGCAGAAATTGAAACTCCCCCTGTAATTCGTAATCTCAAAAAGCCATCAGCGCATTTGGCAGATAGCGATCCAACAGCATTGGCAGAAGACAAAGATTTTGAAGACCCCGTTTTCAATGACGAGCAAATTGTTTTTGATAAAATTCAAAGCCGCTCTTTTGATGCTGATAGCCTTATAGCAAACAATAATCCCCCTCCAACGAATTTCCCGGAAAAGCAGACTTCTGTTGTTTCTGAGTCCGGCAAAGCTTCAGGTGTATCTTTAAGGGTTGTAGATTTAGGCTTTTTGTATGGATACAAGAATACCTGGCTGTTGAACTATGAAACCCTTAATGGATTGAATCCACGCAAACTAGGAAGAACAATACCTGCTTTCCATCAGGATATTGGAGCATCATCTACATTGGAATTTAATGATCAGCATCTGTTTGGGTTGGAATTTTTTTGGAAATCGGAAGCAGGTCAAAACTATCAGCAATACATAAATGCAAATTTTGTTGATAGAAAGATCAATTTGAATTACAGAAAGTTTCAGGCATTTTATATCCGTGACAACAACAAAATTCCAGGACAAGTATTGCTGGGAGGTTATGTTGCAAAATTAACTTTAGCCCGGGAGATGCAGGGAAACACTATATTTAGCGTTAATGACAACTATCACAACCTGGATTATGGCTTAATTGCCGGTTATCAGCTCAATATTGCTTTAAAAAACAAAATCATTATTAAGCCTGGCATTAGGGTTAACTATAATCTGATGAATATTTTTGAGGGCGATGATGTTATCCCCGCACACCTTAAGAAAACAAGAAAACTTGCTGCCAGCTTCAATATATCCCTTTCATACAAGTTCTCTAATTGAATCTCGAAATTACCTGCCTGTCGGCAAGGCAGGAATATTAGAATTTTATTTCTGCCAAAAGATGCACGAAAATATAAAGTAAGATACCAATTTATAAAAAAAAAATCTTCTTATTACAACCTTTTGGAAGTCTTGCGTCTTATTAGTAGAAACCAAGTTAAATAATTATCAACTAAAAAAACCACTACTATGAAAACACTAAATCTATTCAAAGCCGTAATGATAATATCACTGGCGGCATTTTTATCATCTTGCGAAGAGAATGATAATAATTTGAAGTCTGAGTCTCAAACAGCAATTAAGTTTGGAGCAACCTATCAAACAACCAAATCAACCCTTGCAAAAAGTACGCATGCAGAGGGAGTAGTTATAGAAAGTTTTAAAATCAATATTGAGGAGATTGATATAGAGTTTGACGACGATGACCCCTTATTTGAAACTGATTCAATTGCTGACGATTATGAGTTAGATGGTCCCTTTGAAATAGACCTGATGAAGGATGGTAATGCCCTCGAAACTACCATTGTGAACGATTTAGAACTACCATCGGCAGCTTACGAGGAAATAGAATTTGAGTTCAGTGAGAGTGAAAATTCTACCTCTGATATGGATGGTAAATCAATATGGATTGAGGGTACAATTGATGGTACATCATTCATTTTCTGGTCGGATGAAGAAAATGAGGTTGAAATTGAATTTGATGAGCTTGTAAATCTTGATGAAGCCAGCAAAGCTGTATTAAAAGTATCATTTGAGTTAGGAAATCTATTTGACCCCGAAGCAGGTGGTATTGACATTACCTCCGCCACAGACGGTAACGAAAATGGTACTATTGAAATATACCCTGAGGACCCTGATGGAAACAGCGACCTGGCAGATTTAATTTCCGAAAAAATTGAAGATATAATTGAGGCCTTTGAAGAAGATGAGGACGATTAGAATTAATGGGAGGGTATGTTCAACAAAAACAAGAGACATAGAATCGGATATATTCAGCAGCAGGTGATGCAGAAGCTTATGGTTTTTTAAAGTCAATAAAGGTTTTAATCCAGGTATAAGAACCTGGATTAAAACCGCTGCTGAACATATGCGACACCATTCAAGATATCCGTTGAAGTGTAAACAGCAACTGCCGGGGGTATGGGATTGAGCTTCGAAAGCAAACTTAATAATGGGGCATTTATTTTTAAACTTGTTGGTGCAGCACCGGCATTGCGTTAAAGACAAGCCAGCAACTGTGATGCGTTTCTCTTTATATTATCTCTTTGAAAACCTGCTAACAGCAATTTGCTTTGTGGCATTTTTTTGGGAACTCCAAATATGTAGTTTGCCCTCCTTATCCACATGCAGTCCGGCCGCGGATCCAAAGTCAGCTCCATTTCCACCATTAAACCTCTTGGTACAGATCTTCTCCATGACAAGATTTAAACCTCCATTTTTGCTTATGAGGATAAGATCAGCATAATTTACTGCTTCTTTTTTGTTATCCAAAAGTATCGTTTTCGGCTCTGAATTCAGTTCTTTAAATGCTTTAAGAGCATTATCCATCTCCTGACCCAAAGTCATACCAATGTAAAACTGGGAGA
>CAYNPZ010000121.1:0-11164 GCA_964399175.1 uncultured Bacteroidales bacterium
CACTTTCTACAGTTGTTGTATCCTGGCGGATTTGCTGAATATCCTCCAGGCCTTCACTGATGGCTATTTTGTTCAGCTCATAAAGTAACTTTTGAAGACTATCGGTCTTGATACGGGAGATATATTTTTGAAAAACCTGATGACTAAAGGGCCGCAAGCAACAATTTTTACAAACTGTTCACAGATGCGCGAGTCCTCCTGATGATAGGCCAGTTCCCTGTAGTCTAAATTTTTCAATTCCTTGTAGAAGGCAGCCCTCACGATTTGTTCAATACTGGGAGTATCTTTTCTGCCAAAGCGCGAGGGATTTTCCGGACCAATAATATCCTCTCTAACAAGGTTAAACAAATGAAGATGTTTTTATAAAACACTGTCAACCAGTTCTAATTGGGGATCGTTCTTCCAGTTGGGCTGTTCGAAACGCAATTTAAAATCTTCAAAGACTTTCATAGCCGTTTTTAGCGTAAAAGTAACAACGAATTTTTAAATAGCAATACTGAATGGCCCATGTTTACTCGTCTTAATAGTCTATAGACGGACTCTAATTATTTCTGACTTACTGATTGAGAGAAGTAATAATATTAGAAGTAAATTTGCCATATTAAAGGAGGAAAGGTAAAATACTTGTGATTCCGTTTTCCTGGCTGAATTATTTCTTGGTTTTACAGAATTCTTCCCATTTTTTTAATCAGAGCGAACATTCACTCTTGCTTGGTGAGTGCCATGTACGCAAATAAAACCCTGAGCCACTCTCAGGGTTTTTTCGACCTTTTAATTAGTTTAAGGTCAATCCTCTTCAGTTTTTATTAGCCAACCGTCGTCGTGGTCAGCTCCGAATGATCGTGTTTGTCCGGCCATGATGTAACCTGCATCTGCGGTCTGCTGAAAATCCCGAATACAATCGTACTTAGAACCACCAAAGAGTCTGCTCCACTGCTTTACTCCTGAATCATCAGTTTTGATTAACCAGCCATCTCCTTCTCCGCCTCTGAAGTCTTCCGGACCATCACCTACAGATCCAGCTAAGATGAAGCCCTGCTTCGTTTGCTGAACTGTGTAAATAGCGTCATCAATAGAATAACCAAAAGTTTTACTCCATTTTTTGGTTCCTGAATTGTCAGTCCTGATTAACCAGCCATCCCTTTTACCAGCACCGAAGGAATGAGTATATCCTACTAAGATAAAGTCTTCGTTTTCAGTTTGCCGGAGATCTGTAATCCGATCCCGATCAGCTTCGCCGAAAGTTTTAGACCATTGCAGGTTTCCGCTTCCGTCAGTTTTGGCTATACAGCCATCTGCGTCTTCCCCTCCATCAGACCGAGTGTATCCGCCCAATATGTAACCTCCGGAGGAGGTTTTTTGTATCACTCTACTTTCGTCATCATCAGCTCCTCCTAAGGTATTACTCCACTGCATATTTCCACTCTGGTCAATTTCCATAATCCAAGCATCTTTATCAGAAGAATACTTTATAGTCCATCCTGCTAAAACGTAGCCGCCATCAATTTGCTCAACAGAATAAAATTCATTCCATTCAGAATTGCCGAAGGTTTTAGCCCACTGTTGGTTGCCTGAGTTATCCGTTTTAATGACCCAACCATCACCCTTACCAGCTCCGGAGGAGGAAGTGTATCCAACTAAAATAAAGCCTTCATCCTGAGTTTGTCTTACATCTCTAATCTGGTCTTTATCGGAGCCTCCAAAAGTTTGCATCCACTGCTGGAAGCCCTGCTTATCCGTCTTGATTAGCCACCCGTCGTTATCACCTACTGCAAAGGACCAGGTTGTTCCGGCTAAAATATAGCCTCCATCAGCAGTTTGCCGGACCGATTTAATAAAATCTGCGTTAGGCCCACCAAAGGTTTGGCTCCACGCCTTAGCTCCGGGCTTTCGGACACCAATTCCTTGCAAAGATACTTCAGTTCTAAACTCATCCGGGTCGTTGCTTGTTATAGCAAGGTCCTCAGAATAGGATTTCTCCTCTTCCGGAGCAAACTCTACTGAAACTCCAATGCTATCTTCAGGCTCAATCTCCTGAGGAAAATCAGGGGAGGTGATGCTCATAACCATGTCCAGACTAGCTTCTACTTCCAAAGTAGAAGCTCCTCTGTTGAAGACCTTGAAACTTTTAACCGAATCTTCTCCTACCAAAACCTCTCCAAAATCTAAGCTTTGTTTAGAAAGTTCAATTTCAGGCTCACGAGTAGGCTCTTCTTTTTCACACTGGGAAAAGCATAATGTCACAGTCATTAGTATTACTCCCCAAATAAAGGGGATGAATTTTTTTTTGACTCTCGGTGTTTTCATATCAGTACTCAAGTTTTATTTTGCTTGTATCAATAGCATAATTATGTGTCTCCAATATATTTTCATTTCATTGCTAATGTTGATATTTCTCGGGAAAAATAATGGCATAATCCCCCTCAGTAATTCATTCCAGTCCAAAAGAATCTGCTTCACGACCATCAATAGTCATTTGATACCGAGTATTTTGCTTTACAGCCCTTTTACTGAACAGATCTCTGTGATATTGATTTTTAACATATGTCCGGGTCTGATCACAATAATACCGGCTGGACGGTATTCCTGAAGTACCGGTGGGAATAACTGTTCGCGAGCTGTCCCAGTTGGCCAGGGAATACACATGGCGCTGGGAAGGACCGGTATTAACAGAGAAAGAACTGGAAAAAGAATAATCATAAGCACATACCGTATGAGGGCCCCCTCCCACCGGAAAAGGGCCGCGATTCATATTGAAAATCATATCAATAACAGGCACTTCCCCTCCAATAGGGTGGGAAAGGGTCAATTGATGGATCTTGCCCCACTGCCATCTTTCCGGCTCCTCACCCATTTGCTCCGAAAGTGTATCCACAGTCTCGATAAAACTATTCTGAACGATATCAGAAAACCCCTCTTTTTTATTTTCAGTGCGAGCATCATCACACCACCGGGACTCCGGATGATTCCAAACATTTTTTACCAGGTTTCTTATAAGAATGTCACTGCTGGTGTATTCCCCGTACAACTTTTTGCCCATCTCATCCTTAGCCAGATTTTCTGCAAAGTTGATATAAAATTGCTCAAAAATAGCTGCTGCCGGGCTGTTTTTGGTATATACCCCATCCCAGTTTTTCAATATGTTGGCGGCTTTTCTTATAAGCTGAGATTTTTCCTCTATTTCTCCGACACATTCCATAATTTCCGGTTTAAGCCGTGGCACCAACAGGGATTTAAAGTCAGTTTGAATTTTCACAAACTCATTTACGGATAACTTTTTCTTCCGGCGTAACATCTGGTTGATCCGATCGATCCGGGAAGAAAGAGCAAACCAATGACTTATGTGGTAGGGATAATTGCTTCCCACGGTTTTGTTGTTCGCTGAAGAGACAAAGCCTCTTTCCGGGTTATAGGAATGAGGCAGTTCTTTGAAAGGAACCAATCCGCTCCAGTCATACCGGGTAGTATCTCCTGGATAAATTCCTATACCGCGGCCTTCCCGAATGGGAACACCGGCAGCACAATACATTCCAATATTCCCGTGAATGTCGGCATAGACCACATTTTGACTGACCGAGGAAAAAGTCTTAAGCGCATTTTTAAACTCAGACCAATCAGAAGCCTGATTGAGCAAATATACTGAACGCATTTCATTGCTGTATTCATTGCCCACCCAATGCATGGAAACAGGTACCGAGTCTTCCTTAAATCCTGAAATGATTGGACCCCGATGGGTATACCGGAGAACCTTCTCTGCAGTATCTCCTCCTTTAATGGCAATCTTTTCCTTTTCCACTTCCAGGTCTCTCCATTTGCCATTCAAACGATAGCGAGCAGAATCTTCCGGATGGATCGTTTCACGGTAAAAATCTATATCATCCACTGCCACATTGGTTAACCCCCAGGCTATTGTATCATTATGGCCTGAAATAATTAGGGGTTGCCCCGGAAGAGCAACACCGGTGACATTCTTTTTCCCTTCTACCACCTGATGCATCTGATACCATATACCGGGCACAGAAAGACTCAAATGCATGTCATTAGCCAGTAATGGTTTTCCGGTTTCACTTTTTTTGCCTGATACAGCCCAATTGTTGCTACCAGTAAAGATATTGGCTCCTATATCTTTCAGTTTTTCAGATGCTTCTCTGAGGCGGAAAAAACTGCTGCAGTCAGGCGCAGAAGAGAGATAGTCCGGGTAAACAACAGTTTCCTGCTTTTCCAATGCAGGTATCAATAGCTGATATTTTTCCCGGTCTACTTCTCGGGCAATCTTATTCAGAACCATTTCCGTTTCCCAGGAAGGCGTCAGATCCCAGGCCATATATCCTATGAGGTTAATGGAATGAAGGGGTCTCCATTTTTCCGGTTTGTATCCCAATATCCCAAATTCCGGTGGTAACCTGTCTGAATGGGTCTCTATATATTGATTGATTCCCCTGGAAAAAGCTTTCAGTACACGGACTAATTGAGGATCAGATTTTTTGAGTATCTTCCGGGATTTTTCAGGGATTTGCAGGGAACGCATTAGCAAATCGGTCTGCACCATTTGTTTACCGAAAATTTCAGCCAAACGGCCCTGGGTTACGCGGCGAAGAAGATCCATTTGCCACAAACGATCCTGAGCCATCAAATAACCAACAGCCATAGATAAATCTGTTTCTGTTTGCGCATACACATGAGGTATACCCATTGAATCCCTGTATACTCTAACTTCCTGGTCAATTCCCCTGAGGGTGATATTACTGTTATAGTCAGGAAGCGCTTTGTTTCCGATGCTTTCAATAATTACACAACCGGAGATAACAGCAAGAAAAATTAAATTACCTACTATGAACAAGAAACGTCTGCATCTATACATGGTTATATATGTTATTAGCATACTAAATTTTAATTTTTAATTCCATCCTTCATCCATGTTTATGTCTGATTTTTGCCTGTTTTTGTTCTTACAGATAAGCCGATTCCAATCATTAAAACCAGTATACCTGCACCAACAACCATCCAGGGGGGCGTAGCAGGTGTATTCTGTTTTACATAAATCGTGGCATAGAGTGCCGGGATTGATGCCATCAATCCAATAGTGGGTATGGTCCAGTAAGCCCATCGGGCACCTTCCCGAAAAGCCGTAAATAACATTATAACCATTGCCAAAGTAGTGGATAAACAGGCTCCTCCAACTACTCTCATCAAGGCCAGGATAAGCACCTGAAATGAAGGCTCCACAGCACTCCATCCTTTGCCTATAGCCTCAGCATGATAGGGCATAAACTCCGGCCGAAAAAGATATATAATTCCGAAGCTCCCCAGGAGAAGGGCAGCCAGTAAATAACAACCCAATGTAATTCTCATGTAGGTATTCATTGCTATTCTTCCTGATTCTTTATTAAAATAGAAACCCTTTTTGTCTTGATGGAGGATCTTTTTCTGTAACAATTTTTAACAATCCTTTGGCTTAATAAAGAAAATCCATCCCTATATATAAGCCGTCCTCTCCGTCCCTTTTGTCCAAAGCTTTTCCATAGTCCACCGAAACGATAAAATTCCTGTTTAAGGCAAAGTGTAACCCTGCCCCTAATGAGCTGTGAATGCTGTTGTCCCGCTCCGGGCCAAAGAATCTCTCTTGATTGACCGAGTGGGGAATTTTGTTTGTGTTCATAGGGATCGGGTCCACTATCATACCGTTGTCCCAGAATCCGCTCAAGGCAATATAAAGGTTTTGTTTGAACAGTTTCATTCTCCAGAATTTCCATCTTACCTCCAAATTGCTGTAGGCAATGTCATCGCCAAGGATTCTGTTCCTTCGGATTCCCCGCAGGGATTTCCTTCCTCCCAACCCTTCCACATTGGCACTTTTGGTGAAGGATTTAATCAGATAGGATTGCATGTAAAAAGGAGCCTCTCCCATAATGGTACCCTGATACCCAACCCGCAAGGCCAGATTGAGGTCCTTGGGGATCAATGTAAAATACTGCCTGTGGATACAGGATAATTTCAGATATTGGTTTTCTTTATTCCACAGAAATCCGGGAGCAGCTGATAACACAATCTCCGACCAAATCCCTTTCATGGGGTTGGCTTCCTGATCTCTGGTATCATATATCATACCGGCTTTCAAATAATTCACAGCTCCTCCATTCGATTCTTCCCGGGAGATAAGTCCCCATCTTCGATAGTATTCAAAAAGGGTTACTGTATCTTTGAGTTTATTGTTTTCTTCCCCCTCATTATATCGGTCAAAATCAAAGTCATCAAGCTTATGGGTGTAATGTTCAACTCCCAATAGCCATCTGAGATGACTATGGTAAAATTCATCCTGAAACATGGCTGAAAAGTAAAAAAGGTTGCGCTCGTATCTGTAGAACATCCTGGAGATATAATCTTCCGATCCCTCGTTTTCAAATTCAGGCCGATAAAGGCTTTCATAGCCATTAAACCCATAAAAGTCCATTGACCGCTCAGTGAAGTAACTTAAATTGACGGTCGTCCGCAGCGGCATATCCTCGGTTAACTTTTTCGAGTCGAAGCGCAACATGTTGATGCCACTTCCTTTGGTGGTACGGGACCATTCCAGGTATATTGACTGGAGATAATCGGGATAGGTACTGCCATCTCCATAATTAAAGAAATTAACCAGGCCACCGTATTTGAACCCCCGATCCGTATCATAGGAGATGGCAGGAAGCACTCCAAAGGTCCAGCCCTTCTTCACCTCTGGAGTATCTGCCGTATCAGTCTGGCCGATAACCTGAAGGGGCATCAAAACCCCCGGGATAATTGCCAGTAACAGACCGCCCACCTTTACTCCTGATGACTTCATATTTGGGGCAGCATCTCCATTTTTAAATATTTACTCAGTGCTTTCCGACTTTTTCTTTTTACCCAAAAAGAAAGCAATGATAAACAGAACACCTGCCATAACGGCGGCTATCAGCAAACTCTCCTGTACTGTCGCTTCACCGGCACTTATGTTACCGACAATTTTCGGTGCAAAGGTGCTTCCGAGCAACCCCCCGGTAAAGATAATCCCGAAAATGCTGCCGTGAAATTTGGGATCAAACTTGGCAAAGGTAATACCCACAATATTGGGAAAGATGGGCCCAAAAACCAAGCCGGTGACCAGGAAGGCAATAACAGCCAGAACCGCACTGTTGGTCAATATCATAACTATGATCGAAGCCACTGAAATCAGGGACAAAATAACAATCATCCTGGCACCAATGGCTGTAAGGTTTTTAATTCGTGAAGCAAGGAATCGCCCGAGCGTCAGGGTAACTCCGAAAAGACTCAGTATTACGCCGGCATTATAGGAGGCCTGAGACCCTCCTCCAAAAAGCTCTGTCATAAGCGGTTTGCCCCAGCTTGTCATGATGATTTCAAGGGCCAGGTAGAAAAAAAGTGCAAAAAAGCCAACAATTACAGCCACTTTTTTAAGCATATTAACAGCCATTGACAGCTTGAACCCGAAGGCTATCTGGGGATAGCTCGTTGTAAGGGAAATGATAAGAAAGAAAATAACCAGTGCCCCTACAATGGATAAAGCGGCACTATAGCTTAATGCCTGTAAAAAGAGGGTAAAAAGCAGTGGTGTTAGTACATAACCAATTCCAAAGAAAACATTGCCAAAGTTACTGGCACGGGCGGGATCTTTACCTTCATAAAGCACCGCCGGAATAAGGGTATTGCCCACCGTATTAAGGGCCATGGCACCAAAACCTAAAAGAATACTGGCCAGCATGGCAATGGCATAGCTGGGAGCGAAGGCCAAAAGGAACATGCTTCCTCCTACAACGGCAAATCCAATAGTGGCCATCGGTTTATGTCCATACCTGTCTACCAATGGTCCAATAAAAGGTTGGGTAATACAACCCGTTAAAAACAGAGCCATAACCAATGACCCGAATGCATCTTCTTTGATGCCGAGATCATCCATCAGCTCCACGGAAACGGAGCCAAGAATAACAAAACAAACGGCTAAGGTAAATACAGCCATAAGAGCAACAACTACAATTCTTTTCATAATAAAGTCTCCTTTTTATTTTGGTTTTTGATCAGTTTTTTTTGAGAATGGTCCAATGTCCATCCTTTTCCCTTCCAGTTAACATCCAAGTGTTTATTTTGACTTATTGGTTTAATCCAGTCCCAGGATTTTTCTGTTAAGCTTTTCATCTGCCCCACTGCCGCCACCGGCAAAATCTTCAAAAGATTTTTCTGATTTACGAATGATATGGCTGGCTATGAACGGAGCACCTTCTTTCGCTCCGTCTTCAGGATTTTTCAGGGCACACTCCCACTCCAGGACGGGCCATCCTTCAAAATCATACCGGGCCAGTTTGCTGAATATGGATTTGAAATCCACATCACCGTCACCCAGGGAACGGAACCGGGCGGGGCGGTCCTGCCAATCCTGATAGCCACCGTACATACCTGATTTCCCGTTAGGTTTGAATTCTGCATCTTTTACGTGGAACATTTTGATCTGCTCGTGATAGATATCAATGAACTTGAGATAGTCGAGCTGCTGTAATACAAAGTGGCTTGGATCGTAAAGGATCTTAACCCGGGGATGGTTGCCAGTGGCTTCCAGAAACCGCTCGTAGGTAACCCCATCATGGAGGTCTTCCGTGGGATGGAGTTCAAAACAAACATCCACTCCTGCCTCGTCAAAAGCATCCAATATGGGCTTCCACCGGTCTGCCAGAGCTTTAAAGCCTGTCTCTACCAATCCGGCAGGCCTGGGAGGGAAAGGATATAGGGTATGCCACAAATAAGCTCCCGAGAAAGTCACGTGTTCGGTAATCCCCAGGTTCTGGCTTGCCTTGGCAGACAGTTTAAGCTGGTCAACCGCCCATTCAGTTCGCGCTTTGGGGTCGTTTTGGTATTCCGGTGGGGCAAAACTGTCATACAGGGTATCGTAAGCAGGATGAACGGCTACCAGTTGGCCCTGTATATGGGTAGCCAGTTCGGTAATCTCACATCCGGCATCATGAACAATGCCCTTGATTTCATCGGCATAAGCTTTGCTCTCGGCCAGTTTTTTCAGATCGACGCAACGGGGATCAAATGTGGGAATCTGAACACCCTTGTATCCCAGGCTGGCCATGTATTTGCAAATGTTTTCCAGATTGTTGAACGGAGGTTTATCCCCCATAAACTGAGCTAAATATACTGCTGGTTCTTTCATAGGAATTGAATTTTAAAATGAATAATCCGTGTATTTAACCATAGATGGCTAACGGCCATTGTAAATTTTTTTTAGTTGACAGGATCATTTTATGTATCCCATAGTGTTAGTTTGTAGCTTACCGGTTTTCTATGATTTAAAACCGGTCCATTTCTTATCGCTCTTGTTTGACTCCACAACGGTCTCCAGGAATGCCATGCCCCGCACTCCATCATGTACCGTGGGGAAATCACTGAATTGGGGATCCGGCTTTTTACCTTCCAGATGAGCGCCAAGGGTCAGGGCAAAATTTCGGTAGATATTGGCAAAGGCTTCAATGAATCCTTCCGGGTGACCGGCCGGAACACGGGTATGGGCCAGCGCATTTTCCGAGAGGAAATCAAAGCCGGCTCCTGTCCGGTATACTTCCATCGGGCGGTCGTTGTATTTAAGCGTCAACGTATTGGGATCCTGCTGGTGCCATTCGAGGCCCGCTGTTTCGCCATAAACCCTGATGATCAAATTGTTTTCCTCACCCACGCTTATCTGGCTGGCATGTAATACACCGCTTGCGCCACTGTCAAATTTCAACAGGATGTTGCCGTCATCCTCCAGGGTTCTTCCTTCTACGAAAGTATGCAGATCGGCACACATCCGGGAGATTTTTATTCCGGTGATAAACTCGGAGAGGTTTTCCGCGTGGGTGCCAATATCTCCCATGCAACTGGCTATACCGGCTTTTGCCGGATCCACCCGCCAGGAGGCTTGTTTTTGTCCGGAGGCTTCTATGGGACTTGCCAGCCAACCCTGGGGGTATTCTACCACAATTTTCCGGATTTTGCCTAACTTACCCTCTTTCACCATATCCCTGGCCTGTTTGACCATGGGATAACCGGTGTAATTGTGGGTCAGGGCAAAGAGCAAACCGGTTTTTTCCACCAGTTTCTCCAGCTCTTTGGCCTGTTCCAGGTTGTAGGTCATGGGTTTGTCGCATACCACATGGAATCCGTTCTCCAGTGCCATTTTGGCCGGGGGGAAATGCATGTGGTTAGGCGTTACGATGGAAACGAAATCCATCCGCTCACCTTCCGGCAGATCTTTCTCTTTTTCGATCATCTCTTCAAAACTTCCATAAACACGGTCATCAGGCAGATACAATTCTTTACCCGAGGCTTTTGACTTTTCGGGATCGCTGCTGAAAGCCCCGCAAACGAGCTCTGCCTGGCCGTCCAAAGCTGCGGCACTGCGGTGTACTGCTCCGATAAAAGCATCTTTTCCACCGCCAACCATGCCCATTCTGAGTTTTCTGTTCATAGCTGACATTTTTCGATTGGTAGATAAATATTAGCTCATAAAGTGATATCATTCAATGCCATATTGGCTCTTATTTCAAAAGTAAAGGGAAATTATGAGAATTTCAACCTTTTCTATCTCAAAAGAGAAAAAAAAAGATGGTTTAAGAATAATAAAAACAGGATATGAGAAATATCATAAATGTCTGGATAAGTAGTTTACAAAAAATAATTTATAATCATTCTAAATAAAGTTTCGCAGTTAAAAAGATAAATGGTAAAACAAGAAGTAAAAATGTCTACACGCAATAAAAAATTTAGATAAGAAAAATCAGGTGAAAAAGTTAATCAATTGATCAAAGGGTTGGAGGATGAAGATAACAGGTTCGTCTAAATGCTGTAAAATCCCTGGTAAAATCGCGAGAGTAGAGTGCAGCAGAGCTTCTGCTAAAAGACCTTTTGGGATGAAAAGTGGGCATTCACAAGAAATCTACAGAAGTTCTTGGAAAAATTGGGAAGCCAGCAGTAAAGCCTTTAGCCTGAATTATTCATAAACGAATCCCGCTTATATTTGTGAATAATGCAGGATTAGATGCCGGGGATTTCCAAGGATAATATTCATTCTGTAATACCCATCTTCCTGTTTTTTAGCTTCGTCAATCCGATGACCAGTCTGACCTGAAATCCGGGTAAAGCGTCAATCCGCCAT
>CAYNPZ010000122.1:0-11125 GCA_964399175.1 uncultured Bacteroidales bacterium
AAAGACAAAATTCTCGTGATGCTCATGCTTCACTTCTTGCCCAGATTTCAGAAAGAACCTCAAATATCCGGCTTCTACGAACAGCTGACCGGCAAAAAACCAACCAGGCTGAAAGCATTTATTGATCGGGAAGGAGATACCTTCACAAAGTTGAAGGGTTGGTGTCGGGGTGAGATTATCAAGAAGGTCGGCATGATCACCTGCTTGTCAGGGAAATTCACCATCCCCCTGGAGAGACTTCCTGTTTTGCCAGGTTAACTCGCTATCTCATCGAAAACTTTACTTAAATCCCATAGAGACGGGCTTCCTCGCCGGAGGGACTATCTATCTCTAAGGAATAGCTATCAACCGCCGGGGATGATTACTTTCTTGAGCGGGAGTTACTATCCTCCCTCGGGCAAGAATAGTTACTTCCCCAGAAATACTATCCTCCCCAGGGGAGGAATAGTATAAACTCATTGCACCTATCCCTCCACGGGGGAGGAATAGCATAAACTCATTTTACCTATCCCTCCACGGGGGAAGAATAGCATAAACTCATTGCACCTATCCCTCCACGGGGGAAGAATAGCATAAACTCATAGTACCTATCCCTCCACGGGGGAAGAATAGTATAAACTCATAGTACCTATCCCTCCACACGGGAAGAATATCTATCTTCCCGTACAACTATCTATCCTGACGGCATAGCTATCTAAAATTAAAGAAAACTATCCATCCAAACAGGAGGACTATTTCAATCCCCGGAATTACTTTCCTCCCCCGGGCGAGACCATCTATCTCCTCATAAATACTATCCATCCCCTGGGAAAGACTACTTATCCGCTCATAGCAACTTCCATCCCCCCGGAGAGAGCATCCATACCTCCGGTTTAACTATCAATCCCCCGGAATGGCTTTCTGTATATTCAGAATTGACTATCTGTCTAACAGAAGGGAGTGTCTGACTCTTCTCATCAATTTTCCAACCATTCATAACAACCCCAGAAGCGACAAAAAAACGATCCCAATCATGTCAGAGAACATTCATTTATAGACAATGGTTCAGCGATTTTAGAAGGTTGAACAATTAACCTTCGAAATAACAAAAAGCACCAGAGTTAATATCTCCATTTACAACATTCAGGGACGTAAAATAGAGAGGGTCATCGAAAGAAGATTCCGGCCAGGTAGACATCAGGTGCAATGGAATACTGCGGGGGATGTTCCGGCGGGTATCTATTTATGCCGCATTGCCGCAGGAAATCAGGTAACCACCCGACGTTTGGTCCACAGAAAATAATTGGTAAAGCTTCCAAAATTCTCATTCAGCCCGAATTATCTAAAAATAATTCTGTCGCTATTTCTACCTGATGGTAAAATCTCTCCGATATGGGAGCTTTACTAAACAGATCTCCTATACTTCCTGTTCTGACTGCGCTCCCCTTTCGGCCATGGGTTTATATTCCTTTCTGCCATATACATTTTTATAGGCCGGGCGAATGATCCTTTTCGTCTTAAAATCCAGCTCTTCCAGACGGTGGGCACACCAACCCGTCACCCTGGCCATGGCAAAAAGCGGGGTGAACAATTCCCGGGGAATTCCAATGGAAGTGTAGATAAAGCCCGAATAGAAATCGACATTGGCGCACAATACTTTCTTCACCTTTCCGCTCTTGGCTTCATTGATCACCTTTGGAGCCAGCTTCTCGATAAGCTCATAAAGATGAAATTCTTTCATCCTTTCTTTTTCCTCAGCTAGTTCCCTGGCTTTCTCTTTGAGCAAAACCGTTCGGGGATCGGAAAGGGTATATACGGCATGACCAATTCCATATATCTTGCCTGATTGGTCATATACTTCCTTATTAACGATTTTGCGCAGATAGTTGGCTATCTCGTCTTCATCCTCCCAGTTCTCCACATTTTCTTTAATGTGGTCCATCATATCGAGCACTTTCAGGTTGGCCCCTCCGTGTAGGGGACCTTTCAGCGAACCTATGGCAGAACATACGGCCGAATAGGTATCGGTTCCGGAAGAGCTGGTTACCCGGATGGTAAAGGTAGAATTGTTACCTCCACCGTGCTCGGCATGCAGCACAAGGGCAAGGTCGAGAATGTCGGCATCAAGCTTGGTATAGCAACCATATCCCTTAATCAGGTAGAGGAAATTCTCAGCAGTGCTCAGTTCGGGTTTTGAATGGCGTATAGAAAGGGTTTTGCCCTGGTAGGAATGTCTCATACCATGATAGGCATAAGCGATAAACAGCGGAAATTTGGCGATCAGATCCAGGCTTTGGGCTACCAGGTTGGAATAAGACTTATCTTCGGCTTTCTCATCCATATTGTATAACAGCAATACCGAACGTGCCAGCATATTCATCAGGTCCTTGCCCTGAAGGGAGAGGATCATGTTTTTAAAATACATGGAAAGCTCCCTGCGGTCAGCAATGTATTGCTTAAATTCGGTCAAATCGTCAGCGTTGGGGAGTTGTCCGGCCAGCAACAGGTAAACCACTTCCTCAAAACCATGCCGCTTCTCCTGCTGAAAACCTTTTGCGATTTCTTTAACCTCCACACCCCGGTAATAAAGCCGGCCTTCTATGGGTGAAGGTGTACCATTCAGCATCTCATATCCTACCACATCACCGATGTTGGTAAGACCTACAAGAACACCCGTATAATCCTGATTGCGAAGCCCTCTTTTTACATCGTATTTTTTAAAGAGATTCGTGTCAACTTTACAGGAATGTTCTATGCACCTGGTTAGTTTTTTAATTAAATCCATAATTCTTTTATTCCATTTGTTGGGTTACCTTATCTATAAACTGGGTTGTGGAAAGTAAGGCAGCATCCTCCATAACCGAATAAAGGTCGCGGGTCACCTGTTTCTGCGAAATGGTGTCTTCCACAGCCTGAAATACAATGTCGGCTGCCTCGTTCCATCCTATATGGCGGAGCATCATGGCCCCGGAAAGTATAAATGAAGAGGGATTGGCGAGGCCCTTTTCCGCAATGGAGGGTGCAGTACCATGTGTGGCTTCAAAAACACCACAGCCTGACTGATAATTGATGTTTGCGCCGGGAGCAATTCCAATTCCGCCAATCATAGCTGCAAGCTGATCGGAAATGTAGTCGCCGTTCAGGTTCATTGAGGCAATCACAGAATAATCTTCAGGCCGGAGGAGGCTCTCCTGCAAAAAAGCATCGGTAATGACATCTTTCAGCAACACTTTTCCTTCAAGAAAATTCCGGGCCGTCTCTTCTCCTGACTTTTCAAGAACTTCCTGATGCTCACTCCACGGAACCACCTGCTTTTCAAATTCCTCTTTAGCCAGCTCATATCCCCATTGTTTAAAGGCTCCTTCTGTATACTTCATGATGTTTCCCTTATGAACCAAAGTAACCGAAGGCAAGCCATTGTCCAGGGCATATTGGATGGCTGATCGGATCAGCCGCTTCGAGCCTTCCTGGGAAACAGGTTTGATACCCAGGGAAGAGGATTTAGGAAAACGGATTTGGGTGATTCCCATTTCATTCCTGAGAAAATCCATCAATTTATCATTCTCCGGTGTCCCGGTCATGTATTCAATACCGGCATAAATATCCTCGGTGTTCTCACGGAAAATATGCATATCCACCTTTTGTGGCGACTTAAGTGGTGAAGGCACTCCTTTCATCCATCTTACAGGTCGAAGACAGACATACAAATCCAATTCCTGGCGCAAAGCCACGTTCAGTGACCGGAAGCCTCCACCAACAGGGGTGGTTAGCGGTCCCTTGATGCCCACCAGGTAGGTTTTAAAGGCACGAATGGTTTCCTTTGGCAGATAGGAACCGGTTCGTTCATAGGCCTCACTGCCAGCAAGCACTTTTTTCCATTCAATTTTCCGGTCCGAACCATAGGCTTTTTCAACAGCCTTATCCAGCACTTTGAGTGAGCCTTCGCTGATGTCCCCGCCAATACCGTCACCGACAATATAGGGAATTACCGGGTCATCCGGTACAACAAGCTCTCCCTGGCTCATGGTAATCTGCTGCAATGATCTATCTCCTTTCTTTATGTTTATCTGCTTCTTTTTGTTGCTGTGCAATCAGGTTCAGGGCGCTTCCTGCCTTGAACCATTCAATCTGCTTACGGCTGTAAGATTGATTGACCGGGAATTCCTCCCGGGTGCCATCGCTGTGATTGAGGCGAACCGTCAGTTGTGCACCCGGTACAAATCCTTCCAAACCCAGCACATCGATGCTATCTTCTTCCCTGATCCGGCCATAATCACTCCTATCTGCAAACGTCAATGCCAGCACACCCTGTTTTTTAAGGTTGGTCTCATGGATCCGGGCGAAGGACTTGACCAGCACGGCTCTTACGCCGAGATGCCTGGGTTCCATGGCGGCATGTTCTCTTGAGGACCCTTCACCGTAGTTCTCCTCTCCCACGATAATGGAGTCAAGCCCCTTTTCTTTGTATTGACGGGCTACGGAGGAAACCTTGTCATATTCGCCGGTAAGTTTGTTCAGGACCGCATTCGTTTTGCCATTAAAGCTATTTTCTGCGCCCATCAAAAGGTTATCTGAGATGTTATCCAGGTGGCCTCTGTACCTCAGCCATGGGCCGGCCATAGAAATGTGATCTGTGGTGCATTTGCCCTTCACCTTTATGAGAAGCTGAAGATTAAGCAGATCATTTCCATCCCAGGGATCGAAAGGCTCGAGCAACTGGAGCCTTTGAGAATCCGGTTTCACCTCGATGTCAATCTCATCAGGCTCTTCGGCGGGGGGAATATAGCCGGTATCATCCTGGAGATAGCCTTCTTCAGGCAATTCAACCCCCCGGGGTTCTTCCAGCTTAAAACGATTACCCTGCCCGTCTACCAGCTCATCCTTAAGCGGATTAAATGTTAGCGTTCCGGTCAGGCTCATAGCAGTGACTATCTCCGGCGAAGCCACAAAACTGTGTGTATTGGGATTGCCGTCATTGCGCTTGGCAAAATTGCGGTTATAGGAATTCAGAATGGAATTTTTCCGGTCGGGATTTTCCATCTGTCGCCGCCACTGGCCTATACAAGGTCCACAGGCATTGGCCATGATGGTCCCGTTGATCTGCTTGAATTTTTGCAGCACCCCGTCGCGTTCACAAGTTCTCTTGATTTGCTCCGAACCAGGTGTGATCATCAACTCAGTCTGAGCCGAAATCTTATGGTCTATAGCCTGCTGGGCTATAGACGCTGCACGCGTCAGATCCTCATAGGAGGAGTTGGTGCAGGAGCCCACCATGGCTGCATCAAGCTCTTCAGGGTACTGATTTTTCCTGACCGCATCAGCGACTTCGGAAATCGGCATTGCCGCATCAGGACTGTATGGCCCGTTAATATGAGGCTCCAGTTCCGAAAGGTTGATTTCAATGATCTGATCATAATATTTTTCGGGATCTTCCCCTACCTCATCATCCTGAACCAATTCAGCACGGTGCTCATTGGCCAGTTGGGCTACCGGTTTTCTTCCGGTCTTCTCCAGATAGGAATACATACTGTCGTCATAGGGAAATACAGAAGTAGTAGCTCCAATTTCGGCACCCATATTACAAATGGTGCCTTTACCCGTACAGGAAATGGAAGCGGTTCCGGGGCCGAAATACTCTATCACGGCATTGGTGGCTCCTTTAACAGTAAGAATGCCGGCCAGCTTAAGGATCACATCCTTGGGGGCGGTCCATCCCCTGAGCGTGCCGGTTAGCTTCACCCCAATCAGTTTGGGCATCTTCAGTTCCCATGGCGTGCCTGCCATTACATCAACCGCATCGGCACCACCAACACCAATGGCCATCATGGCCAAACCTCCGGCATTCACTGTATGGGAATCGGTTCCGATGAGCATGCCACCTGGAAAGGCATAATTTTCCAGCACAATCTGGTGGATGATCCCAGCTCCGGGTTCCCAGAACCCGATACCGTACTTACGGGATACGCTCTTCAGGAAGTGATAGACTTCGTTGTTTTGTTTCAGCGCTTCCTTTAAATCAGGGTCCGCACCAGTGGCCGCCTGGATCAAATGATCGCAGTGCACGGTGGTTGGAACTGCCGTTTGATCACGACCCGCATTGATGAACTGCAACAGCGCCATTTGTGCTGTGGCATCCTGCATAGCAACACGGTCGGGATGAAAAAGGGCATAATCGGTGCCTCTTGAAGGTATGTTTTCTTTATCGGCCAAATGGGCGAAAAGCAGCTTTTCCGTCAGAGTCAGAGGCCGACCTGCCTTCTTCCTTATGATCTCAAGGTTCTTCTTATATTCCTGATAAACCTTCTGTATGTATTCCAGGTCAAAAAGCATTTTTTATATTTAAAGTTAGAAAGGGATGTAACAGAACATTTTGATTGTTACAGCGGTGGGTATTAAACCACGTGATTCTCCTTATTACAACATAAAACGAAATATATTGTTCTATTATATCCCCTTCCTGAAAAAATCAAACAACGCTTTACTTACCATTGGTAACCTTTTCGTAGGATTTCATAATACCCTTAATGACTGCCGAACTAAAGCCATTGTGCTCCATTTCGTTCAGGCCGGTTATGGTAATGCCCAACGGAGTGGCCACCTTATCGATCTCATGTTCGGGATGCTCAGCGTTTTGCTCAAGCAGTTCAGCTGTTCCCCTGAGGAGTTTGGTGGCTATCTCCAATGCCTGTGAAGGTTGAAAGCCCATCTCCACGCTTCCGGCAGTCATGGCCCTGAGAAACCGCATTACAAATGCGATGCCGCATCCGCTGGCCACTGTTGCCGTTGACATGAGATGCTCGGGGATGTAATGAACATCGCTAAGGTTAGCGAAAATCCCGTGAATAAGCTTTTTCTGATCCTCACTGGCATGTATCGGGGTAATGCATGAGGCTGCTTCCTTCACAGAGATGGCAATATTGGGCATGACCCTGAACAATGGCATCCGGTCATCAATAACCTGATACATTGCCTCTGATGAGATGCCTGCGGAACAAGATATGATGATGTGTCTGTCGGGATCAAGCTCATCGTTCACTTCTTTAAGAATCTCAATCACCTGATAAGGCTTCACGGCAATCAGAATGATATCAGCATTTCTGACCGCTTCTTTGTTGTTATCGGCTACATTAAAACCATTCTCTTTAAGAACATTCCTTTGCCTTTCCAATACATCGTAAAGGAAAAGATTGTCTTCATGAACCACAGAATAGTTCTTTAATCCGGTGGCGATGGAGGAACCCAGATTTCCCCCACCCAATATACTGAACTTTTCTTCAATCATAATAGTGGATTTCTTTAAAAATTAAAACAATTTAATAAGACAGGATAAATAAAAAAACAGGAAATCAGATCGGACAAGCATATCAACATGGGCTGGCAGCCCATGGAGTAAAGCTGGAGAACATCAGCATGCAAAGGATGTAAATTCTTATTGAAAGCATAACAATCGTTTTATTCAATCCAGATATATCCCAATATTTCTGGCTAGTTTGAATACTTATTTATACAGATTGCAAAAATATGCAATACAACATAAAATAACAAGATTTTTGTCATATTTTTTTATCCCTTCCTGTATATATATACATTCTATCTCTTTGATCACCGCCAATAAAGGGCTAAGAAAATAAGGAGAGGGTTTACCTTTTATATCCCTCAGGCAAAAACTCTATCTCCCCCTGATTCTTTTGGCTAGCCCCTGGTGTACTTCTTCCTTCTTCTATGTATTGTTCCATCAAACCGGTAAGGCGATCCACCACCTCTGGATATTCAGAAACCAGATTTTTGCTTTCATCAATATCTTTTTCCAAATTATAGAGCTGCAGGGAAGGCAAATCCATTTTTCCGGCTTTTTCGGGCCTGGGATAGCTCCAGCCTCCTGATCCCGGGCAGAAGATCAGCTTCCATTTTCCCTGGCGTATGGCAAAGGAACCGTTTACAGAGTGATGCACTGTAGCCTCGCGGATGGGCGACTGGTACTCCTGACCCAGTAAAACGGGCAGAATGCTGTAACTGTCTTCACCTGCGGTGTCGGGCAGGGTATCATTCATCATGTCGGCACAGGTTGCCAGCAGATCGTTTAAGCATACGGTTTCATCAGAGGCAGTACCTTCCTCAATATGACCGGGCCACCGGGCAATGAATGGAATGCGGTGACCACCTTCATAAATATCAGCTTTGTGGCCCCGGAAACGATAGCTGGGATCATGTCCAACCTGAGCCAGCTCTTCAAAATCGGCCCTGGGCGAACATCCGTTATCGCTTGTGAATACAATCAATGTATTTTCTTTCAAACCTTTTGATTCGAGGACATCCATAACTTGTCCCACCACATGATCGACCATCAAGACAAAATCTCCGTAGGCATTGGTATTGGTTTTTCCCTGAAACCGCTCTGTGGGAAGTATAGGCGTATGAGGTGCCGTGAGCGGGAAATAAAGAAAAAACGGTTTCTCCTGGGATTGCCGGTTGATATAATCGACTGCCTTTTCCGCCAGCCTGGGAAGTACTTCTTCGTGTCTGAAATCCTCACCAATGGGTCCCCTTCTCCAGAAATCCTTGCCCTGGTTTTCTTCGATGGTATCGATGGAAGTGGTGGTCACCCTGTTGTTTTTAATATAAACATAAGGCGGGATATCCAGTGAGGCGGTGATTCCGTAGAAATACTGAAAGCCCAGGGCGGGAGGACCGTTTTCAATGGGTTTGGAAAAATCCACCTGTTCTGAGTCCTCCATGGCCCAATCCAGTCCCAGATGCCATTTACCTATGCAGGCGGTGTTATATCCGTGTTCCTTCAGGAAGGACGCCACGGTCATGGTTTGGGGATCGATCAGGTGTTTGTCATAGCTCCATGTTACACCACTTTTCAGCCGGGAGCGCCAGGAATATCTTCCTGTAAGGATACCGTAACGGGTAGGTGTGCATACCGCCGAACCACTGTGCGCATCGGTGAAATACATACCTTCATCAGCCAGCTCGTCGATATTTGAAGTTTGAATCTTTGAACTGTCGTTCAAGCAGGATAAATCGCCATATCCAAGGTCATCAGCAAGGATATAGACAATATTCGGGGATTGTTCTCCGGTGTTTCGGTTATCTTTCCCTGATTTTCCGCAGCCTGTCAAAAAGGGTAGTAAAAGAACCCCCAGAAATAGGTTTGCCATCCATTTGTTCAGCATAATAAAAAAATTATATGGGTTAATACTCAGCTTTGATTTATGTAATAACGTTGAAATTGTTAAAGGTAGTAGATTTTTATGAAAAGCAATAAAGATATAAACAAACCTCCGCATTATTAATACGGAGGTTATTCTGTAGCTATGGTAAAATAGTCAATAAAAAGATGGGCTAAGAGATTTTCTCATATTCAGCCGGACGGGGCAACAATCCAGCTTTCTCAGCTATGCCGGGTACGCTTTTTTCAGCGCCTATGGCCATCAGATGCACACCACTGATGCCTTCCATTTCCTTGAGCTCTTGTATTTGCTCCACGGCAATGTTGATGCCTTCGGCCCTTTGATCCTCTGCCCCTGAAAGTCTCTCCACAATTTCATCCGGTATGGAGATCCCGGAAACATTCTCCTTCATATATTTTGCCATTTTTGCGGATTTCAGGGGAGTGATACCTGCCAGGATATAGGCCTTTTCATGTAAACCATGCTCACGAACCTCATTCATCCAGTTTTTGAAACGTTCCATATCATAAATCACCTGAGTTTGGATGAAATCTGCACCGGCATTGATCTTCTTTGCCAAACGGATCACCCGGAATTCCATGGGATCGGCAAAGGGATTGGCAGCGGCACCAATGAATATTTTCGGCTCAATCAGATCACTTTTTTTTGTATTTCGAATGTCATCCCCTGAGTCGAATTTTTTTTCATCCCGCATTTTCTTCAGGGTGGCGATCAACTGTACCGAATCAATATCATGTACGATCTTTGCGGTAGGGTGATTTCCAAATGAATGGTGATCTCCTGAGATACAAAGAATATTCTTAATACCCATGGCAGCGGCACCAATTACATCACTTTGAATAGCCAGGCGGTTGCGGTCGCGGGCAGTGATCTGCATAACTGCCTCCAGCCCACATTCCTGGGCTATCAAACCGGCGCCCCAGGAAGACATTCTAACAATGGCAGTCTGATTATCCGTTATGTTGGCTGCATCTACCGAATCTTTCAAAAGGTTGGCCTTTTTTTCAACCGCTTCCCGGTCGGCACTTTTGGGCGGGCCCAGTTCGCCGGTCAGTGCAAAATTTCCTGAGGCCAATACCTGTTCCAGTCTGCTGCCTGATTTGTTCTTTTCTTCGGTCATATATTCAGTTTTTTTATTCTGTTCGGTATATGATAATGTTTCCGAATCCCTTCTACTTGCTCTTCAGTTAAAATAAAACATCCTCCCTGGAGACTCTTCTAGGCCCTCCGTCACGGTCGTGCGACCAATCCTTTGGCGGTTGGTACTCCATCAGCTTATCCAGCTTATTCAACCGCTTCATCCGGTCATATATAAGCTGCCAGGCACATTCCGTATTTTCAGGATCCACCTCACACATACCGTTCGAAGACCCGCCGCAGGGGCCGTTCATCAGGCTCTTGGAACAACGGGCGATGGGACATATCCCCTCAAATCTGTCTAACAAACATTCACCGCAACCTGCACATTTTTCTCCCCAGACCCCCTGTTGTAAGGTGGCACCGAAAAATTCCGTATTGAGTCCCGGATGTACAATAACATCGGGAAAAAGCTGCACAAGATGCTGGACTCCCACGCCACAACCAAGAGAGAGCACCGAATCTGCTTCTTTTATCTTTTGGGAAGTAGTTTCATCAAAAAACTCATCATCACATTGCCTGGTTAATGTATGTTCAGTTACTTCAATCTTTCGCTCCTCCTGCTTTGCAGCGAGACGCACCTGATTGGAAAGCACGCCCACTTCCTTTTCTCCTCCTGCCATACATACCGTTACACAGGTACCGCATCCCAGGACAAGTAAATTTTCGCTGTCCTTAACAGATTCATATATTTCCTTAAAGGGTTTTTGTTCTGCAACGATCATGGTTTATTCTAAATGTTGGTTAATATTTTGTGTAGTGTAATTTTTTGCAGAGACAACGCATGCGTTGTCTCTGCAAAAAATTACACT
>CAYNPZ010000123.1:0-10497 GCA_964399175.1 uncultured Bacteroidales bacterium
CCGTTGCCCACTGCCAACTGTTTTACCAAATCTTATTTCCTTAAATTTGATTCTGCAATATAGTAAGCTGCCAACTCAAATTCAATGAATGACAATATAAAACAAACACAATAAAATCCTCCTTGCAATAATTACCGCAGGCATCATGGGTGGTACCGGGACTCTGTCAGGATGGCCTGATAATCATGGTTTTTCATAAGCTGCCTCAGGGATATTCCGGAATTTCTCTCCATATAGGCTTCGATAATCTTCCATCCCAGCCAGTTAACAGCTCTACCGGGTGATTTCTTCGTAAAACCGGAGGAAAAAGGCGCAGAATTGACCATTTTGTTGATGGTCATGTAATCCGTTGAATATAACAGCTTATTTTCTATCAGATAATTCCAGATGTTTTCCTCATTGGTGGTGCACCAGTTTAATTCCTGTTCGGTGAATCCGGTCACAAGCGTATCGGGCTCTTCGGGAAGCATGGACTTTGTGAAGTACAGCAATTTTCCACGATATAACATATTGGAAAGCAAATTATCCGTAGAATCATTAAAGGGCCATTCCGTTTGCCCCCAGGCCCGCATACAGTCGGATGGAATCTTCTTTTTATGCATATTCTTTTGGCGATAGGTTTCCCAACCTAATTTATCATAAAATTCACAGTCTCTTCCCAGATATTTGTCCAGACCAATGGCCAGCACACTGTCAGCCACAACAACCGACTGATTGAATCCGCCCAGGTAAGTATAAACAGCTGGTACCTTCTTATCCGGAAAATAATGTTTGTAATGTCTGAATCCGATTTCCAAACGCTCCCTGATATCCTCAAGATCGGGATATAACTCCATGATTTTTTTATGTAACTGATTCATATCGTAATCGCTGACGAAGGCACGCAGATTATCCGGATAAGCTCTGCTGTTGGATCCACCAATATGTATTACATTTTTGTTATATAGCTCAAAAAATGCTCCATACCGCTTATTCAAAACGGGTATGGCAATGTGAATGCTGTCCGGGTTCAAATCAAAAAGGTCTTTATCCAGCCGTTTAATCTCCAAATCAACAGATACATCAGAAACATCCGTTTCATACCTGTTTTCTGGTCCACAACCATAGATAATAACCGCAAGTAAAATAATCAACAAAAATCGCTTCATCATTTATAAGGCCTTTTTTAAATTTGAGCAAAAAAGAAATAATTATTTTAGTGGTACAAATATTGTGAATTCAATGCTTCAAAAGCAAATTTAACACCGAAAATATGAAAAAATATTGTATACTGCTTCTGTTTGTCTTTGTGGGTTTGAGAGGATATACACAGGGAATCAATTTCACGGTTTTTGCAGAACCTCAGGTTGGCTGGTTTTCGCCAACTTCAAAAAATATGGAAGCAGAAGGGTCCATGATTGGATTCAACGGCGGGTTAAATTTTGATAACTTTTTTGCTGAAAACTACGCATTTTCCACCGGGGTGGGGATCAACAACCTCAATGGCAAGGTGAAATACCTGGAATCGTCTGTTATGGAAGGACTCAATTCTACCTACACCATACGAAACGGCGACGTAGTTGAATATCACATGCAGTATATCAATATACCCATTGGATTGAAGTTTAAAACCATTGAAATCGGATATACAAGGTTTTACGCTCATCTTGGCATGGATGCCAATATCAGCATCAGGGCACAAGCCAACCTCCCTCATGAGACAAACATCGATGCTGCCAATGAAATGCATTGGTACAACCTGGGGTATTATATAGGTGGGGGGCTGGAATATTCACTTGGAGGCACCACTGCTATTGTTGCCGGCCTCACCTATAAGAACGGATTTCTGGATGTTACCGAAGCAGAAAAACTTAAGCTAACAACCGGCAATTTATCACTACGTTTGGGAATTTTATTTTAAAAAATGAAGCACTATGAAAATCGCTTTGGCTCAGTTAAATTATCACATTGGCAATTTTTCCTATAACAAGCAGAAAATTATTGATACCATCCTTAGAGCGGAAAATGATTATGTTGACTTGGTGGTATTCTCAGAACTGTGTGTATGCGGTTATCCCCCACTGGACCTGCTGGATTACCGGGAATTCATCAATCAATGCGAAAATGTGGTAAATGAAATTGCAGAAAATTGCGTAGGTATAGCTGCCATTATTGGGGCACCGAGGATTAATCCCAATCCTTCCGGGAAGATGCTTCTCAATTCGGCCTATTTCCTGCATGATGGAAAGATTCAACATATACAGGATAAAACGCTGCTTCCAACCTACGATATCTTCGATGAATACAGGTATTTCGAACCCAATAGCCAATTTGAGATATTCAAATTTAAGAAAAAAAAGATTGCGCTGACTGTCTGTGAAGATTTGTGGGACGATCAGCCCGCCCAGGGCGTATTCGGAAGGAACAGGTTGTATAACGAATCACCGATGGAAAAGTTGAAACAACATGATCCTGATCTGCTGATTAACATTGCAGCATCTCCATTTTCCTACAGCAAAATCTGGGGCAAGAAAAACATCTTTATTCAAAATGCCAAACGTTATAATCTGCCTGTATTTTATGTAAACCAGATCGGTGCGCAAACAGAGCTGATATTTGAAGGAGCATCCCTGGCCCTCCATCCGAACGGCATCATCCATAATGAACTCAACTGGTTCAGGGAGGACTATCAGGTGATTGAACTGGACGATGTATCCCAGACAAGTGAGGATCATGAAACACATGACACGTATGGTGTCATAGCCAAAATCCATGATGCCCTGGTTCTTGGTTTAAAAGACTTTTTCCGCAAACTCAAATTCGAAAAAGCTGTGTTGGGATTATCCGGAGGAATCGATTCGGCGGTTTCCCTGGTTATAGCCCAACAGGCTCTTGGAAGTAAAAATCTGAGGGTATTGCTGATGCCCAGTGCTTATTCCTCGGAAAGCTCGGTAAGTGATTCGAAAAAGCTGGCTGATAACCTGGGTGTACATTATGATGAAATACCAATACAGGATGTGCTTCATTCCTTTACCAGCGCCCTGGAACCTGTATTCAGAAATACGCCCGAAGACGTAACAGAGGAAAACCTGCAGGCCAGGATAAGGGGTACCATGCTTATGGCCATATCCAACAAATTTGGAAACATCCTGCTGAACACCTCCAATAAAAGTGAATCAGCAGTAGGATATGCCACATTGTATGGCGATATGATCGGGGCCCTTTCTGTTCTCGGAGATGTTTACAAAACCGATGTTTACAAACTGGCTGAATATATCAACCGTGAGGAAGCGATCATTCCGAAAAACATCATGCAAAAACCTCCTTCAGCGGAATTACGTCCTGACCAGAAGGACAGCGATGCCCTCCCCGAATATGAACTACTGGATAAGATTCTTTTCCAGTACATCGAATTGCAAAAATCTACCCCGGAAATTATTGAAGAGGGGTTTGATGAAGAAACGGTAAAAAAAGTGATTAACATGGTCAATGCCAATGAATACAAAAGATACCAGGCTCCGCCGGTATTAAGGATATCCTCAAAAGCATTCGGTGCCGGCAGAAGAATGCCGTTGGTGGCAAAGTACTAAATTTTGGCGACAAACACTATGCTAAGCCTTATATCATAATTCTAAAGTCTTTACTGATCCAAACCAATGGTACCTGGAATGGTAAAGGAAGTATCGTAAGACATATCGAACTGCGTCAATTCATCTACCTGTTCACACGATACATAAAGGAAAGCCAACAATACGATCAATGTAAACTTCTTCATAAAAAATCATTTTATATTCGTATCATTTTTACGTATAGCAGATATTTTTGTTTAAGGCAGTTTCTAATGGATTCATTAAATTTGCTCAATATAGTCTAAACCCTGTTAAACTCATAAGCGATACATTGAATTCACCTGTAATATCTGTCATTTTACCTTTTTTCAACGCCGGAAATACTTTGAACAAGGCCATCTCAAGCATTTACGGGCAAACACTTTCAAACTTTGAATGTCTCCTTATAGACAACAATTCCGAAGACAAAAGCAGGGAAATTGCCAGAAAATGGACCCTGTATGATTCCCGGTTTCTTCTTCTCACAGAAAACAGGCAGGGGGTGGTTTTTGCTTCAAATACGGGCTGGAAACATTCAAGAGGCCAGTACGTTGCCCGTATGGATGCCGACGATATGGCCTATCCGGAAAGGCTTCAAAAACAAGCCGAATTTCTTGATCATCATCAGGATTATGGAGCGGTTGCAGGTATGGCAAAATATGTAAGCCATTGTGCGGGTAAAAAAGGATTCAATAAATATGTGGAATGGAACAATTCATTGATAACCTACAAAGAGATCCTCAAAAACAGGTTCATTGACGCTCCGGTTATTAATCCCACCGCCATGTGGCGAAGAGAGGTTGCAGAAAAACATGGCCTTTACCGTTCAGGCGATTTCCCGGAAGATTATGAGATGTGGCTGCGTTGGTTGCATGAAGGAATTAAGATCCGTAAAATCCCATTTTATATAATGGAATGGCATGATTATGAAAACAGGCTCACCCGAAACCATCCCGATTATTCCGACGAAGCCTTCTATCGAATCAAAACCCATTACCTGGTAAAATGGCTGGAGCACAACAACCCGTTTCATCCCGAAGTGATGGTATGGGGAGCCAGCAGAATATCACGGGCAAGGGCTGAACTTCTTGAATCTTACGGCATCAAAATAAAGGCCTATATCGACATAAAAAAGACACGGCAGCTTAATAAAAATGTGATATACTATCAGGATTTACCTGATCCCGGAAAAAATTTCATCCTTGTATACGTTAGACAATGGCATGCCAAACCAAAGATTCACGATTTTCTTGTTCAGCGAGGCTATGAAGAAGGAAAGGATTTCTTATTCATTTCATAATTGAGTCTGGCCCAAAAGGTTTATTAACTACCGGTTGAATTTTTCCCTGATGCCCCTGTAATAAATTTCAGCCACTTTATCGATATCCATACCCAGCATTCTCAAAATATAAGTTTTGGCTACATGCATCTGAAGGCGAATCACACCATTCTCTCTGTATTTGCGGGCTGAAGTAATAATGTCTTTTTGGATCACTTTGAAGGAAGTATGTTTTTTTATCCGGGGGATGATTTCATAATCTTCCAGAAAGCGGTAATTTTCATTGAAGCCGTTCACCTTTTCAAAAATATCTCTGTCAACATAAAACGACTGATCCCCTCCCCTGCACCATTGATTATTAAAACGAGTAAACCAGGCAAAAAAATTCAGGAGCCAGTGATCCATATCCCATTTCATTCGGAAAGAGCCTGCTTTGTAACCCTTATTAACGTATTGATGAATCTCCCGGTCAAAATTTTTAGGTGGGTAGCTGTCGGCATGCAGGAAGTAAAAAATATCTCCCGTCGCCACTTTGGCTCCCGCATTCATTTGTTTGGCCCTTCCTGTATTTTTGTGATCGACAATGCGGGCTCCTTTTGAACGGGCAATATCCAGTGTATTATCTTCACTTATGCCATCTGATATAATGATTTCCTTAATATTTTCCCCGTCACTGTTCTCCTTCAAATAATCCAATACCTGACCGATGTTTTCAGCTTCATTATAGGTCGGTATGATGATGCTGATGCTCATATATCAATGTTTTTTTTCGCGACGCTAAATTATAACAATTTATAAGAGTAATAAACCTATTTATCTTTAGATTTTTAATTTTTATAAAATAATCTCCAAAACACTTTTTATTAATAGCGAAAAACCACCTGCTTTATTATGTTAAATAGATGATATTTTCCTGTGCTTTAATAAATCTCTCTTTTCTATTCATTATACGGATTTTCAGTCCAAATTCTGATCAATGATAAGAAGCATATTCCATGCCTACATTCGGTATGTTGGGTTCTGAGAAATTATAAGGCTAACGTATTGGATAAATCATTCATACCTCAGCGATTCAGCCGGATTGGCCGCAGCAGCCCTGTAGGTCTGGAAACTCACTGTCAGTAAAGTAATAAGCACAGTCAACAATATGGATATTGCAAACACCAACCAGGAAATATCCGTTTGATAGGCAAAATTCCGGAGCCACTTCTGCAAAACCCAATAAGCAAGAGGAACAGCTATTAGAGCGGCAATCAGAATCAATTTCAAATAATTTCCGCTGAGCATACGCATCAAACGTCCAATTCGTGCACCATTGACCTTCCTGATAGCAATCTCTTTAGTCCGGCGTTGGGTAGTAAATATAGTCAGCCCAAGCAACCCCATTGCTGCAATAATTATAGCGATTATGGAAAAGATGGTTACCAGGCTTACCAGCTTTCTCTCCGGTTTATAAATTTTATCAAAGTGTTCACTCATAAAAGAATAGGAAAAATCCCCGCTTTCTGAAAATTGCCCGTACTGATCCCTGATAAAGGAAATAACTGCCTTTGTATCCTTTCCGGTTGTCTTGATCAGGGCATGCCGGGTCATATGATTACCGGCTATCAACATCATGGGTGGTATTTTCCGGCGAAAGGAATGGTAATGAAAATCCTTCATAACCCCAACGATCTTACCCGGCCATAAATCCTTCCCTATCGGATCCTCAAGTCCCAGTTTTTTCATTGCAGCCTCATTGATGATTACCATTTTCTCAGGTTCCTGACCATATACTGAAAATGAATTGCCTTTTAATAGCTGAATTCCCATCGTTTCCACAAAATCTCTTTCTACATATAATCCGGCCAGGCTGATTCTTTCTTCAGGATTACCCGGTTTTGAAACCTCCATGCCCATCCTGCTGTTGGTGGGTGGCACCCACATGGCAGCACTTACATGGCTGATCTGATTATGAGATAATAGGGCATCCTTAAATCCTGAAAAAGCTGACTTAAGTGAAGGATCCACTGATATGGGCAGAATTATGATATGTTCCGGGCCAAATCCCAACTCATGGTTTCTCGTAAAACGGATCTGTTTGTATATTCCCAGGGAAGCACTGACCAGGACCAGAAAAATCACAAACTGAACAGCAATTAAAGATTTTTGCACGCTTGTTCCTGAAGATACAGGAGAGTAATTGTGGTTCAATGTCATTACAGGCGAGATTCTTGAAAAGTACCGCATAGTGAATACTCCGGGCAGGTAAGAAAGAATAAATATGATCCCTGCAATACTGATCAGCATATTCCAGTCTAACATACCATACCGAATAAAATCCTTTTCAAGAAACCGGGTTAACAATGGTCTGAACTGTTCGATCAGAATCAGCGAGAGCGGAAGTGCGATCAGAGTAATCAGAAATGATTCCGTCAATACCTCACGGAAAAGGTACTTCCTCCGGGCGCCGCTGATCTTTCGTATGCCCACCTCGTAACTTCGGTTCATAGCTTGCGAAGTACTTAGCAAAATATAGTTTATACAAGAAATGACGAGAACCAGAAAGGCAATGATACTGAAAACATATACTTCTGTTAGATCTCCTTTGACGGAATAGGAAGAAAATATGTTGCCGGAATAAAAATATATGTCCTTCAGCGGCTGCAAGTGAAAATCCATTTTCTGGGGTTCCTCCAGGTATTTCCTTTCCATATCTCTGAATTTGCCTTCAAACGATTGTGGATTGAAGGGTCGGGCAGTTAAGACATAAGTCATAAAAAGCCCGTTCTTCCAACTATTCCTGATATGCGCCCGGGAAAACTCCTGTTTATTACTGGATTTAACAATTTTATTATACCGGCTTAAGCTTAAATTGATGGGCACCAGGAAATCGGGTTTAAATGTGGAATTCACCGGAAGATCTTCCATTACGCCGGATACGTTAAGCCTGATTTCATCCCCTGCATTTTTTATTACAAGTTCTCTGCCCACTATGTTCTTCTCTCCAAAATATTTTTGGGCCATGGATTCTGTTAACACCACATCGTTCGGTTCATTTAAAATTTCCTCAGGGTCTCCTTCTAGCAGAGGGAGAGTGAGTATATCGAACAGCTCTGCATCCACGCAGAAAAAGTTGGCTTCGTCAATGAATTGCTGCTGCTTTCTTACCTGGGTATTAAAAAGTCCAAACACCCTCGCAGTTTGTTCAATCTGCGGATATTCTTCTTCAAGAACCTCAGCCATGGGGTAAGGTGTATGGGTCATGGTCATGTCTGTCATCCGGTTTTCCTGAAGCACCCGGTAAATCCGATCTTTCTTTTTGTGATATTTGTCGTAGCTCAATTCATGGAATACAAAGATCAGTATCACGAAGGTTACTGCCATACCCAATGACAGGCCAACGATGTTTATCACTGAAATGGATTTGTTTCTTAAGAGTCTTCTGATTGCCGTTTTTAAGTAATTAAGGATCATAGCTTCTTTTCTCCAGGTTACAAACTATTAACAATTAACTCTATCTGCAAAAGATGGGATTCATAGAACCGCTCCTGGTTTCTGTAAATCATTACATCATTCTTCTCTTCCATCCTGACAAAATTTTCAATTTCCGGTACCCTTTCAATCAGGTAAGGTCCAAGCTGAGCCGGCGTTCCGACCCAGGTATCATTTGATTCATCACACACGATCCGGTATATACGATTGTAATTCTTGTGAAATGTATCGTAATTCCGCTCATGCCGAACAAAAATCATGATCAGAATGAACGCCGTCAGGCCGACAGCAAGTCCAAGCAAATTGAGAATGGTATGGAATACATTCTTTTTGAAACACCATTGAAACAATATTTTTAAAAATTGATTTATCATGATTTATCCCTTTGGATTGAAAATTAAACCCACTGGTATATGCTATATCAAAGGTTATACCATACCAATCATTATACTGGCAAACAATGAATTATACTACACCCATACAAAAGGGAGTGTTGAATTTTGCAACACTGCTGTTCAATTACGTACCAATCTAATTCGATGGGACTAATCCGTTTTTTGCTGGTAATATAACCCATACTCATTATCAGCATTTAAATTAAAACATTTATAAAAATACTGATATTCAAAGGATCAATTACCGGAATTATAAATTCCCGGAAAATGAAACATTAAAGAATCATTTGTTGTGAAAAGTTTAGTCAATTCTGCCAATGAAAAACATTTTAACATTGGAAGAAACAAATATACTGAATTGTAGAACAACAAAATCATTTTTTATGAAACAGTATTTACTCGTCATATTTTTGCTTGTTACAGGTGCGGCATCGGCTGCCGCACAGAACCTATCTCCAACAGTGATTTCTTCTTCAGGAGGTTCAGGAAGTGCTGACGGCACTTCCCTAAGCTGGACCGCCGGCGAGCTGATATCACAATCCTTCTCAGCCGACACGCTGATACTTACCCAGGGTTTCCAGCAGGGTGAAATAACGGTTACTACCACAGCAAGTGAACTGCAGGGACTCAGTATGGACGTCAAAGTTTACCCCAATCCGGTTCGGAACATGCTCAATATTGATTTTAAGGGTATGATGGATCAGACCGCGCGCGTAAAACTGATGAACCTGAACGGAAAAGTGATCCTCACAAGGGAATTCAACAATCCTTCTAATATTACGCGGATCAACCTGAACGGAACCACACCCGGAACCTATATGCTGGAGGTAAGCATCAAAGGCAGAAGCAAAACATTCAAGATCGTCAAACATTAAAAATTTTCCAATATGAAACGAATTCTACTATTATTCATATTTATAATAATTGGGGCAGGCATCATACGTGCCCAGTCACCCGAAATGTTCAATTATCAGGCAGTAGCCCGCAACGATCAGGGCGAGATCATTGCCAATCAGAATGTAGGTATAAAGATCAGTATCCGGCAGGGGTCCCCCAATGGTACAGTAGCGTATGCGGAAGAGCACAACGCAACCACCAACAACAACGGCCTTGTGAGTATGATGGTAGGAAACGGGGCATCGCTTTCCGGATCTTTTACCGACATAAACTGGGGCGAAGGTCCCTATTTCATTGAAGTGGCCATGGATGAAACCGGGGGTACCAACTACACTGTTATGGGAACCACCCAGCTGGTTTCTGTGCCCTATGCAAAGTACGCCGATAGTTCAGCTGGTACATTCAGCGGAAATTACGGAGATCTGCAGAACACTCCCGATCTGAATGAATATGTTGACACCGCCATGACAACAATATGGGACAAGGATTCTACGGATGATTTCAGCGGGGATTACGGTGACCTTGCAAACAAGCCCGATTTGAGCGATACTGCTTCTTACGACGACTACTGGAAGAACAAAGCCGATACCATTTTTTATGATAAAGGCCATGTAGGTATCGGTACAGACAGTATTACCGGAAATCTTACCATCCAGGGATCCGGCCAGGCCATCGACATGGAATTAATAGACGACAATTCCTTTCTGGATATCAATGCCACCGATGGCAATGCAGGAATTAACCTTAGCATGGGTGGTGTCCCTGATGGGACCATCTGGTATAATAAAACCAGTGATTTTCTGGCCATTCAAAACAAAACCGGCATATTGCCCGGCAACGATAATATTGATATGCTAATCAGCAA
>CAYNPZ010000123.1:10507-11120 GCA_964399175.1 uncultured Bacteroidales bacterium
ATTAACACAACAGCCCCTAAGGAACGCCTGGATGTAAACGGTGCGATCAGGGTTCGGGATACAACAACCAATCCAAAACCCAACCGGATTTATGGAAACTCTGTACCGGCAGCTTATGGGGAAATCGATCAGGACGGAACCATTATGGAAGGGGCCTATGGTATCGACTCTGTAAATTCATATCAAACAGGTATATACGATGTATATTTCTCAGAAAATATTCAATATCATAAAGGTGTTTCTGTAACCACCAAAAATAAAACAATAGCAAATTACGGTTATGCTCATGCTACGGATTATGAGATACTTGTTATTGAAATATTTGATTTGTCGGGAAACCAAACAAACGACAGATTTTCAATCATCGTGTTCGGTGCAAGACCCCCTGAATCCAACTAAAAATTAGGATCCATTGAAGCATACAATAATTTAAATCAAAAGGCCGGAAAATACTTCCGGTCTTTTATTAACGCTTTCCTAAAAATCCATTGAATATCCTCCCTACCTGTTGCATTTTTAACAAAAACCCTTTTATTTTACATAAAATTCGATCCACGTATGGCCAAGTATCAGGGGAAGCTCCTGATCATTGACGATAACCGGGAGCTCTTAT
>CAYNPZ010000124.1:0-10987 GCA_964399175.1 uncultured Bacteroidales bacterium
ACGGCCATCCCGATGGTGAATCGGGGTGCTCTAACCAACTGAGCTATGGGCCCTGAAATTATATTTGGATGTTAATGAAAACATTTGCTGTTCTATACTTCTGCTTAGTCCAGAACCAACGGCCATCCCGATGGTGAATCGGGATGCTCCCCGCCTGCCGGCGGGCAGGTAACCAACTGAGCTATGAGCCCTGAAACCGTCCTTATCTTTAAAGAACCTCCTAAAAATCGGACTGCAATATTAATATTTTGTTGTGAATTAAGCAACCCTTTGTTGAAAATATTCTAAACCCTATTTTTTCCATTGAATTCCTTTTCTTCAGAAGCTTTTGTCTTTGATGTTCACATTTTCTATAATGTCTAAATAATGTCTAACGATGACCAGACAGATGCTATTTTAAAGGCTTCAGAAAAAACAGGGAAGACATTGCCGTCTCCCCTGTTGAATATATCAGGTATTTGGCTTGTTATGTTTATTTTTCTTCCTGATCCTTTTCCCGTTCAGGTTTATAGGGCAGTTCAGAAAGATCCAGCTTGGTATTGGGCACTTCAGGATCATCCGTGTCTCTGACGGTAAAGATGATGTCGTTGAAATCATGATCACACCTGCTGGTGCCTACTTTGATGTCCTCAAAGGTAAGCACGAGATCATTGCAACCGCTGCTTAAAAACAAGGTGGATTGTTGCACCTTATTTTTATTGAAGGCCCTGTTGGTATAATGGGTATATTTCCCCTCAACAGTTTCTCCGTTCTTCCAGCTCTGAGCCACCAGGTAAAAGCCAATAACCGTTCCTTCGGGAAATGGCTCATCACCAAGCTGAACCTGATCGCCGAACTTCAGGCCCCCACCTTCACCTTTTTTAGATACATTGGGAAATACGATGTTGGTGTCAATATCGTCCACGCTTTCAGGCGGATCATTCTCATGATAAGTATAATAACCGAATGTATTTTTCCAGCCTGCCTTTTCATCAATAAAGGTCACATAAACCTGGGTTTCTTCTTTTACTCTAATGTTCAGCCGGGCATTCTTACTGAAGAGGTCTTTATGCATGCCGCGTATATCTTCTTGTTCAGGGAACAGATCGGATATCTCACCGATCAGTGTTTCACAGGGATCGGTAGGAACAACGTCATCGGGAACTCCATGGTCAACGCTGATGTCAATTATTTTAAGACCACCTTTTCCAGAAGCAACAAAAATTAAACTGTCCCTGGATTTCACAAAATTGGTAGATACCGGACCCTCGAAATCCATGCTTCCCATTATTTCTATGCTGTCACTTTTTTCGGGAATAATGTTGCCTACATGAACTCCCGCTGCCCCGTTTCCAATCAATACGAGGTCTCCGTTAAGCGATACGCTGTTGGTTATATAGTTGGATTCCTCTCCATCTGGAGGTGCTTCGGGTCTAGGGAGGTGCTGTTTTACACTTCCGTCCATATTGAGCATATATAAGCCCCCATCGTTCAAAGCAGCAAATATATAGTCATTCGATACGGCCATCTCTGATTTGGAACCCTCTATGGTGGAACCCTCTATCTCACCTCCACCATTATAAATTTCCTGTTGGGAGAAATCTTCCAAATTGAACCGGTTGATAAGGCCTTCCTGGCCCTGGAGTACGAAAAGGTCATCCGAATTGGCATCTACAGATCGGGCATGATCCAGTTCTTCCGTTCCCAGTTCGGTGTAATCGGAACGGCTGAAAATTGAAAGGCCTCCGCCCGAACCGCTTGTGGCATATATGTTTTCGTCGGTTACCCGTATGCCTGTGCCATTATAAGAATCAAGATCCAGTATGGTATCTATTTCTATATTTTCAGAATTCATATTTTCGGGTGCCGTGATAACCTCAAGAAAAGCGGGAGATTCATATCCCCTTTCTTGATAATCTCCCGTTGCACCCACTATATATATTTTATTATTATAGAAATCCACTGAACTCACATCTGCATCCGGCATGATTATCTGGGTAATCGGTTGCGGGTTTTCGCGGTCTGAAACATCATAAATTTCTATTCCTCCCAGCCATGCCGGTCCTCTATAGTTATAGGTGACAAAAGCATAATCGTTCTTTATGGTTACGTGTGTAGCCTGCAAGGTGCTGTCGTTGTATACGGGAGGAGCAACTTCGGCTTTAAGGTTAAATGCATAGTTTTTGGTATGATCAACCTGTACTTCATCTCCGCCGCTTTTCAGCATCTCATCCTTTTCAACGTCTTTTATGGATACAAGCTGGTCTTTATAGTCAATACGCGAGGATAAACCTGCAGGATCATTGTTTATCAGGAGATTTCCTTTTTTAGTGTATTTTTCATACTGATTGATCTCATCATCGGGCCCCATATCTTCCTGGCAATGAAATAGGAATAATGACAGGAACATTAAAAGGCCCCCAATACTTAATTTCTTCATAATATTAAGGTTTTGTTATAGCATCTGTAAAGGGTCATTAACGTGATAAATATAATATTTTTAGAGGATTGCTTTAATAAAATTTATATAAAACATGGTCATGAATTGATAAACCAACTGAATTTGTTGATGAATGAAACCCGCATCCAGGCACCTTCGCAACAAGGACATGAGTAGCATGCGGGTTCCATGGTAATACAAGCAAAGTTTGTAATTTTGGTATATAAATCAATTTGAAATTCAATTTTTAATAAACTGGTACACTAATGAAATTTGGCTTCTGAATTGTATTTTATCTGATGCATAAAATTTAAAGAAAACCCTGTTGAGTGTACTTTACGGCAATAAATTTTTTTGTCGGACATACCTTAATATAAGAGCCGGATGTGTTCCTGGAATATTTTTTTATTCCAGCTTTGGCAGCGTTTTTAGCATCAGGTCGAGCACATTGTGGACATTCTGGTTAAAGATCTCCAGGATCTGTTTCCAGCTCACTGGCTCTTCATCTTCTTTCCAGCAATCATAGTCCGTGCTCATGGCAATGGTGCTGTAAGGTATTCCCAGTTCATTAGCCAGAATGGCTTCGGGCGCTATCGACATGTTGATCACATCTGCTCCCCAGCTTCGAAACATCCTTGATTCTGCCCTTGTTGAGAATCTGGGGCCTTCAATGGTAATTACTGTGCCCCTGGGATGATATTTTAGCTCCAGTTCTTTGGCTGAGTCGATCAGCTTGTTCCGGATGGTTTCGGAAAACGGATCTGCCATGGTCACGTGTTTCATATCACCCGGCTCAAAGCTTTCATAAAAGGATACTTTTCTGTGTCGCGTGAAGTCAATAAACTGATCGAGTATGACCATATCCCCCCTCTCGATCTCTTCCCGCAGGCTTCCGCATGCGGTTGACGTGATGATGTAATCGCATTTCATATGGTGCAGGGCATATATGTTGGCACGGTTGTTCACCTGGGTGGGGGGTATGGTATGTTTTTTACCGTGACGCGATAAAATGACCACTTCCGTATCGTATATTTTTCCGGTGGTCAGCACCGAACTCGGATCGCCATAAGGAGTTTCCAGTTCCACCGTTTCGGGATTTTTTAGTATTGAGGGATCTTCCAGTCCTGATCCGCCTATAATTCCAACTTTCGCCATAAATTTTCTTTTTTAAGGTTAAACTTATGCATGCTTCAGATTTTAGACTTTGAAATTGTAATGCTTCGTTTTTTAGCAAGAAAGCCGGTTTGCTACTAACCGATTTGATTGAAATATTTTAACAGCACCTCACCGGCTTCGTCCAGATCTCTGCCAAAAGTGATGATGCCTTCCTTATGTCCACCCATAATGATGATCTTTTCAATGCGAACCTCCCTTTGCTCCATAAGCTTTTTGATCTCTTCAGCCATCTCCGGGGTTCCAGAGTCTACTTCCGGACTTGTTGTCGGCAGTTTGTTTTTCAAAAGTTTCCATAACCGCTCATGATGGGTGTGAATAACCCCATGCACCTCAGGATCCGATTCATAAATGGCCGCGTGGGTCAGAGATTCTGAGCTGGCTTTTATCTGTCCTACGCATTTTACATAGTCCTTATCAATATCGTAATCGATCACACGGGCATAATGATTTTTGGAAAGCTCTTCATGCCTTCCGGTTTCCGATCCGGTGATGATGAATCTGTTGGTATTTTCCTCCCGGATGCTCAGATTACCAAAACCGAGACCTTCCAGGTTGACACCAAGCAATTCATGGTCAAATAGCTTTTTACGCCATTCGTTAATCTTATTGAAATTTTTCTTGGAGAAGGTGAAATTCTTCTTCTCCCATTCGCATTGAAACTTGATGTATCCTTCCTTTGTCATGATCTGAATAATTTTTTAATTTCTTTTTTGTTTGGTTTACACACTCCTTTTTCAGTAATCAGTGATGTTACGTATTTAGCCGGTGTTACATCGAAACCGTAATTGGCAACTCTTGAGTTTTCGGGCGTCAGCAATACCTTGGTTATTTCGCTTTCGTTATAGCCTTCAATATATTTAACTTCATCCCCGTGCCGTTGTTCGATGGGGATGCCGTTCACTCCCTTTTCGATGTTCATGTCAATGGATGATAACGGAACGGCTACATAAAAAGGTATTTCATTATCATGTGCTGCCAGAGCTTTTAAATAGGTGCCGATTTTGTTGGCAACGTCCCCGTTGGCAGCAGTTCTGTCACTTCCTGTAATGACCATATCAACCATTCCCTGCTGCATCAGCAAACCACCTGTATTGTCTGCTATCACTGTGTAGGGGATGCCATGTTTTTCAAGTTCCCATGCGGTCAGACGGGCACCCTGGTTTCTGGGTCTGGTTTCATCCACCCAAACATGCAGGTTGAGGCCCTTATCATGGGCAAGGTAGATCGGCGCTGTTGCGGTACCGTAATCAATAGTAGCCAGCCAGCCAGCATTGCAATGGGTTAGTATATTTACCGGAGCTCCTTCTTTTTCCTTTGCAATCTCTTCTATCAGGGTTAATCCGTGTTCTCCTATCATCCTGCAGTTTTCCTTTTCAGCTCCCAGCAGTTCTTCGGCTGTATTGCGGGCCAGGTTCCTGGCTTCCTCCAGTGATTGTATGTTTGCCAATCTTTCTTTGTGCTGATCCACAGCAAATGCAAGGTTAATGGCCGTAGGTCTGGCTGACTTAAGTCTTTCGGCTGCTTTCTTCAGCTGTTCTTTCCAATCCCTTTGGTTTGTGTGATTAAGGGCAAGATACATCCCGAAGGATGCAGTGACCCCAATAAGCGGAGCTCCTCTTACTATCATGTCTCTTATGGCGGAATATGCATCTTCTGAGCATTTTATATCGGCAATACGAAACTCAAAAGGGAGTTTACGCTGATCGATCACCTGTGCCGTTTCTCTATCTTTTAGCCATATAGTCTGATAGTTCACGTTGTCAACGCGCATATCTTCTTACAGTTTTAAATTCCAAAAAATAATAAAAAAATATCTGATACGTGCATTACAAAATTAATCATTAGATATTCACAAAAACAAACATGTAGGTTTTAATTTGCGCGTTAATGGAATGAATCAGTCTTTCAGCCCTTCAAAAAATAAAATGATTTACGGATGAAAACATAAATTGATTTATTTTTACGCTCTAAAATCCGAAGACATGTTAAAGAATATTGAACATATAAAGAACATCATTTTCGACCTGGGTGGCGTGATCCTCGATATTGACCTCATGAAAGGCATTTCTGCTATGGAAAAATTGGGCCTCAGTGATTTTGAAAGTGGCGACAACAATTTTAACCGTACGAAGACATTTCTGGAATATGAAAAGGGGTTGATTACCGATGACGAATTTCTTGAAAAACTAAAGAACGAAAGCAGGGTAAATTTTAGGGACGAGGATTTTATTGAAGCCTGGAACGAGATCATCGTGGGTTTTCGGAGAGAACCGGTTGAACTTATGGATAAGCTGAATAAGTCGGACCGGTTCAGGATTTTTTTGCTAAGCAATACCAATGCCCTGCATAAAGAATTATATACCAGGATTCTTCAGGAGCAGTTTTCAATCAATGGTCTGGAGGATCTTTTTGAGAAGGAATATTTTTCCCATGAGATATACATGAGAAAACCCGATGCCGAGATTTATCATTATGTGTTAAAAGATGCAGGTATGATTCCCGGAGAAACCCTTTTTATTGATGATTCTGAACCCAATATCGCTACTGCCAGAACATTGGGAATGGAAACCTTTCACCTGGTGGACGGAATAACCATCAACGATCTTTTTCCTGAACACCAAGTAGCCAGATGGATTTAAGCGCTCCGCCGTCGCGCATACGGTAGAGCTCAACCAGTGCATCTTCCTTATTATCGTATGATTTCACCGATATTCTGAAAAGGGAGTCATTTTCAAGGATTTTTGCTTTATAACCCTTTTGGGACAGCTGATCCTTGTATTGCAGAGCATTCTTCCTGATCTGGAAACTACCCGCAATGATGTGGTAAGTTTTGGAATCTTCCGGTTCTCTGTACATCAAAGCCCTTTTCTTGTCGGTCATCCGGTTAATGGCCTGCCTTATTTCCGGGGAAACTGAAACGGTATCCAAAGCAGTGTCATCAGGCAGAGTTGAGGATTTTCCCTTTATTTGCTCCTGTTTGGCTGGATTGTATATTTGTTTTAAGATTTCCTGGTCTTTTATTTTATAGGCCAGATAGTCAAAAAATCCTATATAATACCCGCCGCCCGCTATAATTAGGAATATTATGATTAAGGAAATCCAAAGTATGGTTTTTCTGCCGGATTTTCTGGGGCGTGGGGGAGGTGGAGGTGGGGGTGGAGCTGAGTGGGTCATTCTCTCAGTCGTTTCCTTTAGCTTTTCCAGTTCAAATGGCTCGGCCTTAATTTCTTCGAATCCAAGATTATAAATCGGATCTTCTTCCGGAGTGAATTCGATTTCACCCTGATCACCCTTTTTTATTGTGCCTATCCCAGGAAGATTATATTCTCCTTTACTGGCAATTTGATTTTTAATGGTTTGAACAAATCCTTTTATTTTCGACTGTGCCGTGCTTATGGTTGTATCCTCCCTGGAGGCAATGTAACCGGCCAGTACCTGGTCACTATCGGTCGTTATTCGCGGGTTAAAGTGAATTTCTTTACTGGGCGGATGGATGACATTATTTTTGAAGTTGATCCTTGCTGACTGATATTTTGATACAAAACTTCCCAGCCCAGGTATAACAACTCCATCTCTCTGGATTAATATTTCTTTTATGATGGCATTTATATCCAAAAAGTTTCCCTTTGTTTGAGCTTTGAACAAAGATAGATAAAATTTTATAGTTGCCCTCGGTGTAAAACTGGTATTATTGGAAATTCCCTGCAAAATACATGAAGATTGAATGAAAAATTATACCTTAGCCTGTTCATTATGACGAACAAATCTGGAAAAAACTATATATCATGAACTCGAACGGCAAAATACTGGTAACCGGGGGTACAGGTTATATCGGATCGCATACGGTGGTGGAGTTACTGAACGAAAACTATGAAGTAGTTATAATTGATAACCTGTCCAATTCAGATGAAGGCGTACTTGATGGGATCAGGGAGATAACGGGAGTAAAACCTGAATTTTATCAGTTAGATCTTTGTGATAAAGAGGATCTTGCCGATTTTTTTTTCAGAAACCGGGATATTGATTCTGTTATCCATTTTGCGGCCTATAAGGCGGTGGGCGAATCGGCTGAAAAACCCCTGAAATACTACCGGAACAATCTAATGTCCTCCATTAATTTGCTGGAGTGCATGATGGATTATGAAGTCAGTCACATTGTTTTTTCATCTTCATGTACGGTATATGGCCAGCCCGATCATTTGCCCGTGGATGAGTCTGCACCCGTCAAGGAGCCCCTGTCGCCCTATGGAAATACCAAACAGACCAATGAAAGGATGATTCAATATACCATAGAAGCAGGGAATCCCATTAATGGAATTTCCCTGAGATACTTCAATCCAATTGGAGCGCATCCTTCTGCAAAGATTGGTGAGATCCCACAGGGAGTTCCAAACAATCTGGTTCCTTATATCACTCAAACGGCGATGGGTATCCGTCAGGAACTTAAAGTGTTCGGTAATGACTACGACACACCCGATGGCACTCCAATTAGGGATTACATCAATGTGGTAGATCTGTCAAAAGCCCATGTCGCTGCTATTGCACGACTGATAGGGAGCAAGAATAAAACAGGCTACGAATATTTTAACCTCGGGACAGGCAGAGGCTATACGGTTCTGGAGGTGATCAATGCTTTCGAAAAGGCGACAGGCGTGAAACTGAATTATAAAATTGTAGGCAGAAGACCCGGGGATGTGGAAAAAGTATATGCGGATACGTCTTATGCCAACAGGGAACTGGGATGGAAAGCGGAGAAAACCCTGGAAGAAACATTGAAGTCGGCATGGGAGTTTGAAAAAAAATATCGAAGTAAGGATTAGAAGATAAAGTCATTATAGAGAAAATTGGAGTAAAATTATTCGAATTACTTAACCTGGATTTTCAGGGGTTTAGAATTTAGGACATTAGAATTTAGAGATTATTTGATATTTGGAATTTGTAATTTGGTGCCTATATATTAAGATATATTAATGAAGGATAAATAAAAGAATCTATGAATAAGAATATTCTGATTACCGGTGGTGCCGGCTTCATCGGTTCACATGCGATTAGACACCTGGTGAACAATTATCCGGATTACAAGATTGTTAACCTTGACAAGCTCACTTATGCAGGCAATTTAGAGAATCTCAGGGATGTTGAGAATTATACCAATTACGAATTCGTGAAAGGAGATATATACGATGCCGCTTTTTTGAATGATCTTTTTAATGATTATGCATTCGATGGCATCATACATCTGGCTGCCGAATCGCATGTCGACCGCTCGATCACTGATCCCAATGAGTTCATCAAGACCAACGTGGTGGGAACGGTTAACCTTTTGAATGTTGCCAAAAGCCACTGGCAGGACGATTTCCGCGGGAAGTTGTTCTATCATGTTTCTACGGATGAAGTGTATGGATCACTCGGCCCGGAGGGCTACTTTACTGAGGAAACGCCGTACGACCCCAAAAGCCCTTATTCTGCCTCAAAGGCCAGTTCCGACCATATGGTCAGGGCTTATTACAATACATACGGCTTGCCGGTAATTGTGTCAAACTGCTCCAACAATTACGGTCCGAATCAGTTTCCGGAAAAACTAATACCGCTTTTTATCAACAACATTAAGAACAACCGTGAGCTTCCCGTTTACGGAAAGGGTGAAAACATAAGAGATTGGCTTTATGTGGAGGATCATGCCAAAGCCATTGATTTTATCTATCATAAGGGCAGAATAGGAGAAACCTACAACATCGGCGGGGATAATGAGTGGAAGAACATCGATCTGATCAGAAAATTATGCGAGATCATGGACCGGAAGCTTGGCCGCGAACCGGGCAGTTCGGCAAAGCTTATCACATTTGTGAAGGACCGGGCTGGTCATGATATGCGATATGCCATAGATTGCTCCAAGGTGAAGAATGAACTTGGCTGGCAGCAGGAGGTGAGCTTTGAAGAAGGCCTGGAAAAGACCGTCGACTGGTATCTGCAGAATGAAGAGTGGCTAAACCATTTGCTTACCGGAGAGTACGAAGAGTATTACCGGAAGCAGTATCTGGAACGATAAAATCGGTAAGCAGTAAACAGTAAGAAAATCTTAGAACAATTAAGGTAAAAAGCATTAAAACAAGAAACTTAATCCTAGATTTTTACATAGAATGCAGATAAAAAGAAATAATTATATGATTTTATAATTGCTTATATTGCTCACTTATAACTAAATGTACAATTACCCAACTTGTTTTTAAAATAAAATCGCAACTATCTTTTAGAGTCTGATTCCTGGTTACTACTATTATTCTTCACAATCCAAAATATCAAGTCCTGCCTACTGCCTACTGCCTACTGCTTACTGCCTACTGCCTACTGCCTACTGCTTACTGCTGCCTACTCAACTGTAACCGACTTCGCAAGATTCCTTGGCTAATCTACGCTGCATCCACGAAGGACGGCAATATGGTAAGATAAAAGCTGTAAGGGAATAACGGTTAGTAGTGATGCCAGTGTTTCTATTGTGTCGGGTATTTCCAGCACATGATCGGCCATGTTCTTGATGGTAGTGTCGCCTTCGGTCACCAGGGCAATGACTTTACCTTTTCTTGCTTTAATCTCCTGAATGTTGCTGACAATTTTATCGTATGATTTGTCCTGGAGCCCAATCACCACTACGGGCATATTTTCATCGATCAGGGCAATGGGACCGTGTTTCATTTCTGCTGCCGGATAGCCTTCAGCGTGTATGTAGGATATCTCTTTCAGTTTGAGCGCACCTTCAAGGGCCACCGGAAAGGAATACCCCCTTCCCAGGTACAGGAAGTTGTTGGCATCCTTGTATAACCGGGCCAGTTTGACGAATTCGTCATTGTAAGCCAGGATCTTTTCAATTTTCCTGGGTATATCCGTAAGTTCGGCTATCAGTTTGTGGTAATCCGAATCTGTGAGTTCTTCCCTTTTTTTGCCCAGAATGATCGCCATCATAGCCAGTACAGTAACCTGGGTGGTGAATGCTTTTGTTGACGCCACCCCAATCTCCGGACCTGCATGAGTATACACTCCCGCATGGGTTTCTCTCGGAATGCTGGATCCCACTACATTGCAAATTCCCAGCACGGTAGCTCCCGCTTCCCGGGCCAGCTGAATGGCCGCCAGGGAATCTGCAGTCTCACCGCTCTGGCTGATTGTAATAACAATATCGTCGTTATTTATGATGGGGTTCCTGTACCGGAATTCTGAAGCATATTCAACCTCAACAGGAATGCGGGCCAGATCCTCTATAAGGTATTCTCCGATTAGTCCGGCGTGCCAGGAGGTGCCGCATCCGAGGATGATGATGCGCTTCGCTTCTTCCAGTTGAGGCATGACCGTATGCAGGCCACCCAGGATGATATCCGTTAAATCCTGGGAAATCCT